>NZ_JADOTX010000001.1:308533-617066 GCF_015751765.1 Micromonospora ureilytica | reverse complement strand
TGCTGAACGTCTATCACTCGGCACCCCTTCCGATCGGCCCCGACCCTACCCCGCCGCCCCGACGACGCGGCGCGGTCGTGGGCCGCCCAGCTCCTGACGCCGGGTTGCGCAGATAGCAAGACGGACGTACGGTTTTGTTGGAAGCGGAATCGGGCGGTAAGTGTCACCTAACCTCGGCGGCACCCCGGCCGGTGCGACAGACTGCTCAGGACTACTCACGGTCGCTGGTGTGAAGGAGTACGACGTGGCGAGCCTCGACACCTTCGGTGCGAAGACCCAGCTACGCGTCGGAGACGCGAGCTACGAGATTTTCAAGATCGACAAGGTGGACGGCCAGGCCCGGTTGCCGTACAGCCTGAAGGTCTTGCTGGAGAACCTGCTGCGGACCGAGGACGGCGCGAACATCACCGCCGACCACATCCGCCAGCTCGGCGAGTGGGACTCCACCGCCGCCCCGAGCGTGGAGATCCAGTTCACCCCGGCGCGGGTCCTCATGCAGGACTTCACCGGCGTTCCCTGCGTGGTCGACCTGGCCACCATGCGCGAGGCCGTACGCGACCTGGGCGGCGACGCCAGCAAGGTCAACCCCCTCGCCCCGGCCGAGCTGGTCATCGACCACTCGGTCATCGCCGACCTGTTCGGCCGCGAGGACGCGTTCGCCCGCAACGTCGAGCTCGAGTACGAGCGCAACAAGGAGCGCTACCAGTTCCTGCGCTGGGGTCAGAGCGCGTTCAACGAGTTCAAGGTCGTCCCGCCGGGCACCGGCATCGTGCACCAGGTCAACATCGAGTACCTGGCCCGCACGATCATGGAACGGAACGGCCAGGCGTACCCGGACACGGTGGTCGGCACCGACTCGCACACCACGATGGTCAACGGCCTGGGTGTGCTGGGCTGGGGCGTCGGCGGCATCGAGGCCGAGGCCGCGATGCTCGGCCAGCCGGTCAGCATGCTGATCCCCCGGGTGGTGGGCTTCAAGCTCTCCGGTGAGATGCCGGCCGGCACCACCGCCACCGACCTGGTGCTGACCATCACCGAGATGCTGCGCAAGCACGGTGTGGTCGGCAAGTTCGTCGAGTTCTACGGCCCCGGCGTGAGCGCCGTACCGCTGGCCAACCGGGCCACCATCGGCAACATGTCCCCGGAGTACGGCTCCACGGTGGCGATCTTCCCGATCGACGCGGAGACGATCCGTTACCTGGAGCTGACCGGTCGCGACGCGGCGCAGGTCGCGCTCGTCGAGGCGTACGCCAAGGAGCAGGGCCTCTGGCACGACCCGGACCACGAGCCGGAGTACTCGGAGCGCCTTGAGCTGGACCTCGGCACCATCGAGCCGTCGCTCGCCGGCCCGAAGCGCCCGCAGGACCGGGTGCCGCTGGGCGCCGCGAAGACGCTGTTCCGCTCCGCGTTGACCGACTACGTGGCCGACGACTCCGTCGGTGAGCGTGACCTCAAGCCGGGCGTGCCCCGCGAGGAGCTGCCGCGCGGCGCCAACGGCCCGGCCGACGAGGCCAGTGCCGAGTCGTTCCCGGCCAGCGACCCGCCGGCCAACGAGTTCAGCGACCCGGCCGACGAGCCGCGTGACCTGGAGACCGCGGCGGTCGGCGCGGGTGGCCGGGCCAGCCACCCGATCCGGGTGACCGGTGCCGACGGCGTCGAGTACGAGCTGGACCACGGTGCCGTGGTGATCGCCGCGATCACCTCCTGCACCAACACGTCCAACCCGCAGGTGATGATCGGTGCCGCGCTGCTGGCCCGCAACGCCGTGGAGAAGGGCCTGACCCGTAAGCCGTGGGTGAAGACCACCCTGGCCCCGGGCTCGAAGGTCGTCATGGACTACTACGAGCGGGCCGGCCTCACGCCGTACCTGAACAAGCTCGGCTTCAACCTGGTCGGCTACGGCTGCACCACGTGCATCGGCAACTCGGGCCCGCTGCCCGAGGAGGTGTCCGCCGCGGTCAACGAGCACGACCTGTCGGTCGTCTCGGTGCTCTCCGGCAACCGGAACTTCGAGGGCCGGATCAACCCGGACGTCAAGATGAACTACCTGGCGTCTCCGCCGCTGGTGGTCGCCTACGCCCTGGCCGGCACGATGGACATCGACCTGGCCAACGAGCCGATCGGTGAGGACACCGAGGGCAACCCGGTCTACCTGCGCGAGATCTGGCCGAACAGCGCCGAGATCCAGGACGTCATCGCCCAGGCGATCGGCGCCACCGGTTTCAGCGCCGCGTACGCCGATGTCTTCGCCGGCGACGAGCGGTGGCAGTCGCTGCCGACCCCGACCGGCGACACCTTCGCGTGGGAGAGCGACTCCACCTACGTGCGGAAGCCCCCGTACTTCGAGGGCATGCAGCAGGAGCCGAGCCCGGTCGTCGACATCTCCGCTGCCCGGGTGCTGGCCAAGCTGGGTGACTCGGTGACCACCGACCACATCTCGCCCGCTGGCGCGATCAAGGCGGACTCCCCGGCCGGCACGTACCTCGCCGAGCACGGCGTGCCGCGCCACGAGTTCAACTCGTACGGTTCCCGTCGGGGTAACCACGAGGTGATGATCCGGGGCACCTTCGCCAACATCCGGCTGCGCAACCAGCTGGTGCCGGGGGTGGAGGGCGGCTTCACCGTCAACCACCTCACCGGCGAGCAGACCTCGATCTACGACGCCTCGGTGGCCTACCAGGAGGCCGGCATCCCGCTGGTCGTGCTTGCCGGCAAGGAGTACGGCTCGGGCTCGTCGCGGGACTGGGCGGCCAAGGGCACGATGCTGCTGGGCGTCCGGGCGGTCATCGCCGAGTCGTACGAGCGGATCCACCGCTCCAACCTCATCGGGATGGGCGTGCTGCCGCTGCAGTTCCCGGTGGACGTCACCGCCGCGTCTCTCGGCCTGACCGGCACGGAGACGTTCACCATCACCGGGGTGACCGCCCTGAACGACGGTGATACCCCGCAGACCGTGCTGGTCAGCACCGACACCGGCGTCGAGTTCGACGCCGTGGTGCGGATCGACACCCCCGGTGAGGCGGACTACTACCGGCACGGCGGCATCCTGCAGTACGTGCTGCGCCGCATGATCGCCAACTGATCGCGTACGGCTGATCGAAGGCCGCTCCCGCTTCGGCGGGGGCGGCCTTCGCCGTCAACACCGAGGAAGGCTTGCGGTCAGAGCGCCCGGAGTCGCTCGTCTATCGCCGCATCCACCTGCCGGACGTCGTAGCCACGTAACCGCCGTCGCAGGGTGGCCGCCCGCAGCGCGTCTCGCGCGGCAGCCCGTGCCACAGCGCTGTCAGTAGCCAGAGCCCCATCGACCTCGGCGAAGAGACTCTCGACCTGACGCATGTCATAACCGCGCAGAGCAACCACGAACGGCAATTCCATGCGGCCACCATATCGGTCACCGGTCGCGCCGACGGGATTGGCGACGGGGTGCGACGTCACCAGGCTCCGCCCCGCCCTCGGCGGGACAGAGCCTGCGTCCGGGATCCCGTCGACCGGATGCTGGTCGCGCAGGCCCTGCACGAAGGGCTGACCCTGGTCACCCGGGACGACCGCATCCAGAAGTACGACGTACCGACGCCGCCCGGGACCCTGCACCCCACACCGTGCCGGTGACCTGGAGGTGGCGTTGCAGATCCTGGTGGCGTGACTCTCGCTCGCTCGCTGATGAGGTCGTCGACCCGGTCGATGAGGGCCCGGCACCCGTCGGGGTGAACGCTCAGCGCAGCCGCAGCGCGACAGCGCGGGCCTCCTCGTCGGTGAGCGGCAGGAACCAGAGGAAACGGCGGACGATGGCGACCGGATCGGGGCCGCCCGGCTGGCCGCGCAGGTCGCGGATTGCCCGGCGGGTGATCCGGGAGAACTCGGGGATCAGGGTCGCCCGGCGGGCGGCGTCCGTCGGGGTCGCTCGCAGCGCAGGGCAGGGCCAGTCCCAACCGCAGGCGTCGCACGTCCACAGGGGGCCGGCGGCGGTATGCGCGACCGGCGGGCCGCACCGGGACCGCCAGCGTGATTCGGGTACGACGTTTTCCGCGCGACCGGGGCCACGGTACGGAGGGTGCCGTGGCCCGGTCGAGCCGGTGACGTTCACGCGGGGCGAGGCCGGCTGGACCGGTCGATTGCCTGGCCGGTGTGGGCGGTTGCAGGACCTGTCCTCGGGCATCCGGTGCTCCCTCGTCGATGCTGTCTACACAGCACCCTGCCGAGGGTTGCCAAGCGATCACACCGCGTAGAAGTATTTCTTTCCGACGTCTGGAACGTTCTGGAAGGGCTGGAGATGAATCGAGCAGTACAGGCGGCGATGACCGAGAGGGGCCACACAGCGGACAGTCTCGCTGCTCAGATTGGTGTTGATCCGAAGACGGCCGCCAAGTGGGCGAGCACGGAACGAATCCCGCAGACACGTCATCGCGCTCGGGTCGCCGAGCTGCTCGGCCGGAACGTCGACGAGCTGTGGCCGGACGCGCTGAAGCGCCGCACGCCGGCCTGGTTCCGACAGTGGGCCGAGATCGAGCGCGAGGCGCTGTCGCTGCGGTCGTTTCAGCTCGCGTGGATACCGGGCCTCCTTCAGACCAAGGCGTACGCGCTGGCGACGCTGGTCGGCGAGGCGCTGACACCGGCCGAGGCCGACGACCTCGCCGAGGCGCGGCTGAGCCGGCAGGCCATCCTGCGTCGGGAACGCCCGCCGCTGCTCGTCGCGGTCCTCGACGAGGGAGTCCTGCGGCGCACCCTCGACGGCGACCGGGCCATGATGCGGGAGCAGTGCGAGCGGCTGGCCGAGCAGGCCACGCTGCCGAACGTGTCGCTGTTCGTCGTGCCCGTCGACGTCGGCATGTATCCGGGCCTCGGTGGCCCGTTCACGGTGGCCGAGATGCCGGACGGGGCGCGGGTCGCGCACGTCGACAGCCAGGCGCAGGCGCAGCTCATCGACAAGGTTGCCGACGTTGCTACGCTCGATCGACGGTGGGAACGCATTCGCGACGGTGCCCTGTCGCGTGCTCAGTCCCTCAGCCTCATCAGAGAAGCGGCAGCATCATGGACCTGACCGGCGCTCGGTGGCGCAAGAGCAGCAAGAGTGGCAACAACGGCGGCGACTGCGTCGAGGTGGCCGACAACCTCGCGGGCGTCATCGGCGTACGTGACTCGAAGGACCCGGCCGGTCCGGCGCTCGCCTTCGACCCGGCGGCCTGGACCCGGTTCGTGGCAATGGCCAAGCGCCGCTGACCCTCCCCGCGGTCGACCATGCGGCCCTACTGTGCAGGTAGACCAACGTGTGTCGAGCGAGAGATCGCGCCGATCTTGCAGTTTCGGTCGTCGACATGAGCGGGTATGCCCCTTGTGTCGGGACAGAAAATGCAAGATCGCGGAGCGGGGGCAGACCCGGCCCGTCGATCATGGAGTGGTGATGCCTGGTTTGGCAATTCACGGGGGCTTTGTCGCCCACCACAACTCCGTGATCGGCGAGGCGGCGCCGGTCCAGATGACCGACGTACCGCTCCTGGTGGCGTTCGGCCGCTCCGCTACCGGTCGAGTTCGCCGGCCCGGTCGAGCAGCGCGCGGCGTTCGGCGGCTGAGCCGACCGCTGCCGCCGCCTCCCGGAACAGTCCGGCCGCGCGCGGCCGGTCACCCTGCCGGGCCACCAGGTCGGCCTCGACCGCCACACTGAGCGGGTAGCCGTCCAGCCCACCCCCGGCACGCGCCGCGTCGAGCAGGACCAACCCGGCGGCCGGCCCGTACGCGTAGCCGTGCGCGACCGCACGGTTGAGGGCGATCACCGGCGAGGGGCGGATGTCGGCCAGCGCGTCGTAGGCCCGCGCGATCGTCGGCCAGTCGGTGTCGTCGGCCGAGGCGGCGGTGGCGTGGCAGGCGGCGATCCGAGCCTGCCAGGCGTACGGCCCGTCGTGGCGTACCCGATCGAGGGCGGCCAGGCCCTCGGCGATGGCCTCGCGGTCCCACCGGTCGCGGTCCTGCCGTTGCAGGGTGAGCAGGGTGCCGGCGGCGTCGCGGCGGGCGTCGGCACGGGAGTGTTGGAACAGGAACAGCGCCAACAGCGCGGCGACCTCGGACTGCTCGGGCATCAGCCGGTCGAGCAGCCGGGCCAGCCGGACGGCCTCGTCGGCGAAGGCGGGCTCGCCGTCGGCGACGTAGCCCCGGGTGAACAGCAGGTACAGCACGGCGAGGACGCCGGGCAGCCGCTCGGTCAGCGCCGGCCCGCTCGGCACCCGGTACGGGATGCCGGCCTGCGCGATGCGGGTGCGCGTCCGGGTCAGCCGGCGGGTCATCGTCGACTCGCTGACCAGCAGGAGGCGGGCGATGTCGGCGGTCGGCACACCGCAGACCGTTCGCAACGTCAACGCCACCCGGGCCTCGAGCGCGAGCGCTGGGTGGCAGCAGGTGAAGATGAGCCGCAGCCGGTCGTCCACCACGTCCTGCCCCACCTGCGGCTCGGGCGACGCGTCGTCCGGTGTGAGCAAGGCCAGGTCGTGCAGCTTGCGCCGCTCCACAGTGGCCCGGCGCAGCACGTCGATCGCCCGGTTGCGGGCCACCGTCATGAGCCAGCCGCCCGGGTTGGTCGGCACGCCGTCGGCGGGCCAGCGCTCCAGGGCGACGGTCAACGACTCCTGGGCGCAGTCCTCGGCCAACGCCCAGTCCCCGGTCACCCGGATCAGGGTCGCGACGATCCGGGGGTACGCCTCGACGCCGGCGGCGGCGACGGCCTCCGCCGCCGCCACGGCGCCGGCCGGTGCCCGGGTGGGCATCGGCCGGCGCTGCGAAGTCGACAACTCCGTCAGTCGGACAGGTCCGCGAACGGGCGCAGTTCCAGTCGCCCCTGGCGGGCCATCGGGTGGGTGCGGGCCACCTCGATCGCCTCGTCCAGGTCGGCGCAGTCGAGCAGGTCGAAGCCCACGATCACCTCGGCGGTCTCCGCGAACGGCCCCTCGGAGACGAGCAGCTCACCGTCGCGTACACGCACGGTGGTGGCCGCGCTTGTCGACCCCAGCACGTTGCCGGTCAGGCGGCGGCCCTGAGAATCGTTCTCCGCCACCCACTTGTGGATGTCGGGTAGCTCGGTGGGGTCGGTGTCCGGCTCGGTGTCGCTGCAAACGAACATCATGTACTTCATCTGGTCGCTCCCTGGTTTCTCGGGGTGTCGCCAGCATGACGATCGGCCGACGGTGTTCCGGACACCCTCCCCCGAAAAACTTCTGTCAGTCTCCGCTGGCGGCGCGGCGGCGGGCCTCGCGGGTCTTCATGGCGTGCTCCATCAGCGTGACGAGCACTTCCTTGCTGGACTCACGTTGCCGGGCGTCGCAGAGCAGCACCGGCACACCCGGGTCCAGGTTCAGCGCGGCCTGCACCTCGTCGAGCCGGTACTTCCGGGCGTCCTGGAAGCAGTTGACCGCCACCACGAAGGGCGTGCCCCGACCCTCGAAGTAGTCGATCGAGGGGAAGCAGTCGGCGAGCCGGCGGGTGTCGGCCAGCACCACGGCGCCGATCGCGCCCAACGCCAGCTCGTCCCACACGAACCAGAACCGGTCCTGCCCCGGCGTACCGAACAGGTACAGCACCAGGTCGTCGCTGATGGTGATCCGGCCGAAGTCCATGGCCACCGTGGTGGTGGTCTTGGCCTCCACCCCGGACAGGTCGTCGATGCCGACCCCCGACTCCGTCAGCACCTCCTCGGTGCGCAACGGCCGGGTTTCGCTGACCGCGCCAACCATTGTCGTTTTGCCCACGCCGAAGCCGCCCGCGACCAGGATCTTGATCGCGGTGGGCAGTGGCGTCGCTCCCGCCGGCCGGTCAGAGTGCCCGTAGTCCATTGATTACCGCCTCGAAGATGCTGTTGTCGGGAAGACCGGCCGTGGTCTGCGGCTCGCGGACCTGCACCAGGCTGCGGGCCGCCAGATCACCGAGAAGCACCCGGATGGTGCCCACCGGCAGGTCGAGATGGGCGGCGATCTCGGCGACGGACTGTATGCGCTGACACAGCCCGACGATCGCCAAATGCTCGGGACCGAGACCGACCTCGGGCGTGACCTCGGCTCGGGTCGCCGTGACCAGGGAGATCAGGTCGAATGTGCCGGTGACCGGGCGGGCCCGACCGCGCGTCACCGCGTACGGACGCACCACCGGACCCGCATGGTCATCCACCCACTGATGGTCTGCGGACTCCCCCTGGACCGTCATCGCCGCTACCTCTCGCCGACCTGCTGATCGGTGCCGCGCGACGGCGACGCGACGTACTTGCCGACCCGGGTGACAAGCATCGCCATCTCGTAGGCGATCAGGCCGACATCGGCGTCCTCGGTGGCCAGCACCGCCAGGCAGGCGTTGCGGCCGGCCGCCGTGACGAACAGGAACGACGACTGCATCTCGATGATGGTCTGCTGCACCTGCCCGCCACCGAAACGCTTGCCGGCGCCCCGGGCGAGGCTCTGGATGCCGGCCGCCATCGCTGCCAGGTGCTCGCCGTCGTCCCGGCTCAACCCCTGGGAGGAGGCCATCATGAGGCCGTCGGTGGAGAGCGCGACCGCGTGCTCGGCCTGCTTCACCCGGCCCACCAGGTCATCCAGCAACCACGTCAGGTCGGCGCTCGAAGCCGTCTTCTGGGTCACTTCGTCGTCCTCTTCTCGCCCGGCTGTGCGCCGTGTTCGTCTGGGGCTTGACCGTCACACCGCGTGGAAACCCGCGTCATCGGTGCTCGGTCAGGTCGCTTGTGGATCCTCGTCGGTCGGCTCGGACGGCGTCGCCGCCGGGGCGCCGGAGGCGCCGCCGAGCAGCCGAGCCGCGTCGGTCCGCCCACGCCGGGTGCCGGTCTGGTAGGAACTCATCATCCGGCGAACTTGCTCCGGTGGGCGCACCACATCCTCGTCGTCGGTCTCCGACATCGCCGGGTCGTCTCGCAACTCGGGAACGATGCTCGCCTGTCGGACCCGGACGGGCAGACCGGAGTCGGTCCGGTCCGTCTCGGCGCGGGCGGGCATCGGACCACCGTCGCCGGCCGCGACCGGCTCCGCGTCGCGGGCCTCCGGGCGGACGCGTTCGACGGCGGGCAGGCCAGTGGGCACGGTCGGGGCTTCCAGGGCGGGCTGACCCGGGCCCCGCCGGGCGCGGGTGGGCAGGTCGGGTGTGCCGGACGCCGGGGTGGTCCGCTGTCGGGTGGGGAGCACGGTGTCCGCCTCGGCCTCCTCGTCCGTCGTCGGGGTGGTGGTGTCGGTCGACATGGGCACCGCCGACGTCACCGGCACCGCCGACGTCGCGGGCACGTCCGGCGTGGTGGTCGTCGGCGCGGCGAGCGCGACAGGTGCGAGGGACGCCGGACGGCCGGTGTCCGCGGTGGGCGCCGACGGCATCGGGATGGCCGAACCGGCCCGGAACGAGCCCGAGTCCTCCGGGGAGGCGCCGGCCTCGGTGACCAGGTCCAGCGGAATCAGCACGACAGCTGTGGTGCCGCCGTACGCGGACTCCTTGAGCCGTACCCGCACGCCGTGCCGTTCGGTCAGCCGGCTCACCACGTAGAGCCCCAGGCGGGCGGCATTGGCGAGGTTCAGCTCGGACCGGTCGACGATCCGGTGGTTCGCTGCGGCGAGGTCCTCCTCGCTCATGCCGAGGCCCCGGTCCTCGATCTCGATGGCGAACCCGTTGGAGACCAGCTGGCCGCGGACCTCGACGGTCGTGTGCGGCGGGGAGAACGACAGGCCGTTCTCGATCAGCTCGGCCAGCAGGTGGATGATGTCGCCGACCGCGCGGCCGGCGAGGGAGACCGGCCCGAGCGGAAGCACGTTGACCCGGGTGTAGTCCTCCACCTCGGCCACGGCACCACGCACCACGTCGACCATCGGGATGTTGCGCCGCCAGGCCCGACCGGGGGTGGAGCCGGAGAGCACGATGAGGTTTTCCGCGTTGCGCCGCATCCGGGTGGCCAGGTGGTCGACCCGGAACAGGTCCTCCAGCTCCTCCGCGTCGTGTTCGCGGCGCTCCATCGAGTCGAGCAGGGTGAGCTGGCGGTGTACGAGTGCCTGCGTGCGTCGGGCCAGGCTCAGGAAGACCTCGCGGACGTTGCGACGCAGGTCGGCCTGCTCGACGGCGGTCCGCAGGGCGGTCTCCTGCACGGCGTTGAACGCCTTGCCGACCTGGCCGATCTCGTCGGTGCCGAACTCCAGCGGAGGCGCCTCGGTGGCCACGTCGACCTCCTCGCCGCGCCCGAGCCGCTCCACCACCCGGGGCAGCCGCTCGTCGGCCAACTGCCAGGCGGCCTCACGCAGCCGGTCCAACTGGCGCAACAGGTTCCGCGCGGTGGTGATCGAGATGACGACGGAGGCGATGACGGCGAGCAGGCCCAGACCGGTGGCGAGCACCAGTCGGACGACGACCATCACGGCCACGCCGGTGGCCCGACCCACGATGCCCTCGCCGCCCGCGGTCACGGCGTTGTTCACCTCGACCAGCACCGGCTCGACGGTGCCCCGCCACTGCTCGGCGCCGATCGGCAGCTGGGTCGACGGCCGGCCCTCGCGGATGATGCTGTCCTGCACGGCGCGCAGCCGGGTGAACGCCTCACCCTCGACGAGCTGCTGGTAACGGCGCTGGTCGGCGTCGGCGAGCCGGACCCGGGTCTCCTCACCGAGGAAGCGCTCCGAGCCGACCAACGCGACGTAGCGGGCGTACTCGGCGCCGCTCATCCGACCGTTGCCGAAGAGGCCGCTGAGCAGCGCGTCCTCCTGCGAGATCAGCTCCTTCGTCCGGTTCAGCTGGATCAGGGCCGCCGCCTCGGCGGCGATCTGCTTGTCGTCCAGACTGCCCGTCACGTCGTAGATCTGGAAGATCGACTCAATCGCGCCGGTGTACGCCTCGGCGGCGGCGATCCGGTCGATCTTGCGGTCCAGCACCTCGGCGCGGGTCTGCTCCAACGCGTCGATCTGGGCGATCGTCATGCCGAGCTGGGTGCCCAGTGCGGAGCTGCCGGCGATGTCGACCTGCCAGTTGCGCACCGAGTCAGCGAAGTCGCCGGCCAGGTCCGCGGCCTTACGCTGCTCGGCCTCCAGAGCCGTCCGCTGCGCGGCGTCGGGGTTGCTCAGGTACGCCTGGGTCAACCGCCGCTCCACCTGGAGCTCCTGCAACAGCGGTTCGCTCGGCGTGTAGACCTTGCTGTTGAGCAACTGGACACCGAGCAGGTTGAAGCCGTCCCGCAGGGTCACCCAGGCCGCGAACATCCACAGCGCGACCAGGGAGAGCAGCAGGGCGACAATCTTGGTGCGGATACTCGTACCGCGAGAACGCATTGAACCGTCCCAGGCCGGGCGTTGACTCAGCTCATCAACGGGTGATCAGAGGGGGCGACGTCCCACCGCAGCGGGGCATCCGGGGCTGAGGCTCTGCGTACGCTAGCAGTGTCCACACAACCCCTCAAGTTGTTGTTTTTGTTGACCGGTAACCGCAATCCACCACCGATCGGTCCACGCCGGAGGCACGAACGCCGACCAGCTGGCAGGCGGCGAGCACTGCGGCGCGCACGATCACGGTCGGACAGTACAGCTCTTTGCCGTACCACAGTGGAGGGTGCTCCCGGGCGGCGGATTCGTGCAGGTAGGCGTGCCCACGAGCCACGGCGTCGTCGACCCGTGGCACCGTCGTCGGCACCGTCAGCAGCACCTGGAGGGCGTACGCGGTCTCCTCGGCGGTGCCGCTCCACCGCCCCCACGACCCGTCCGCGCGTTGGCTGTTCAGCACCCAGCCGGCCGCCCGGTCCACCGCCTCGGCGGCGGCCGCACCCCGCCCGAACTCGGCAAGTGCCAGCACGCAGCAGGCCGTGGCGTAGTACGGCGAGGCGTGCCAGCGGTCCTGCCAGGCGCCGTCCGCGCGCTGGTGCCCGGGCAGCACCACGCTCAGCCGGTCGACCGCCCGGTGATAGCGCGCGTCCGCGTCCGGGTGCCGGCTCAGGTGCTGACCGAAGGCGTCCAGCACGTGGGCGTTTGTGGTGACGGAGAAGCCGTCCTCCCCCGGCCAGGTGCAGAAGCCGTCAGCCGTCTCGTACGCCCACAGGCTGCCCGGGTCGGCCGGACGGCCGAGTCGGGCCAACGCGTCGAGCGACACCGAGGTGGTGTCGGCGTCGGTCGGCAGGCCCTCACCGGTGGCGATGCCCTGGCCGGCGGTGGCGGCGGTCAGGGTCTCCACGACGGAGTTCGGCGGGTTGATCGTGATGCCGGCCCGGCTCAGGCCGCTCAGCACCCAGGCCCGCTCGAAGACGGTGATCGGTGCCGGGCAGGGCACCGGGCCGCCTTCGTCGCGGATCAACGCCCGCAGGAAGGCGTACGCGGTGGGGCCGGCGGCCGGGCCGGCCGCGGTCAGCCAGGCCGCTGTCGCGGCGGGCGAGGCGCCGACCGCGGTGAGCGTGGGGCCGGCGTCCGCGGGTGCCGCGTCCAGGATCTCGTAGAAGTGAGCCAGCTTCGGTGGCAGCGCCGCCCCGGCGGCCACCGCGGACCGCACGGCGCGCAGCCGGTCCCGGTTGAGCCCGGCCGGCAGCGGCAACGGCGGGTGGGGCAGTCGGTCGGCGGTGGCCCGCTCCAGCCCGGCGAGCCGGTCGTTGATCGTGTCGACGAGCGCCGGAACGATGAGGTCCAGCGCGGGAGTGTCCGGCAGGGTCCGTGCGTCGGTGCGGAGCAGCGTGCCGACGAGCGCACCGAGCGCGCGGGCCACCGGGGCGAGCAGCTCCGTCCCGGCCCTGCCGTCGGCGAGCGCGGCGAGCAGCGCGTCGGTGGCGCTCAGCGTCGGCACCAGGGCGTACCCCTCGGGTGGGCCCCACGCCCCGTCCGGGCGCTGACTGCGCACCAGGAACGCGATCCGCTGGTCGTGCCCGGTCAGCCAGGGTGCGACGGCGACCAGACGCCCGGTCTCGTACACCGACGCGGCGACCTGCCCCCACGGCCGCAGGCCGAGACCGGCGATCAGTTCGCGGGCGGCGTCGGCGACCGGGTCGGCGGTGGTCGGCGCGTCGGCCAACACCCGGGTGGCGCGGTCACTCATCGCGTGCCCCCCAGAAGTCCGACAGCTGGTAGAAACCGCCGGTGAAGGAGATCTGCCGGTTGAGGTAGTCCGCCTGGCGGGGACACCGCTCCGCCAGGGCGGCCAGGTCCCCCCGGGACCTGGCGGTCAGCTCGGCCAGCCGGTCGTGCACCTGCGCCGGGTCGTCGACCAGCAGAAGCGCGTTCAGGTCCCCCCACTCGGCGTCCCGACCGTGGGTGGCCAGGTCGTTGACCAGCCGCAGTACGCGCTGCACGCCACGACCGGCGTCGAGCAGGTCGGTCAGCTGGGCGAGGGTCCGATCGTCGCCGGTGGCGATCCAGTGGGTGACGTTGACGAAGGAGCAGGCGAGGTTGTCGGCGTTGTCCAGGTAGCGGTCCAGGTCGGGCAGGCGCCGCCCGGTGGTCGGGTCGGTCGGCAGGTTCTTCCAGTCCCACTCCCGCGCCACGGCGGCGAGCATCCGGGCCAGTTCGTCGCGCCAGATCGGCCGCAGCCGGGCGAAGGCCGGCACGGTGGTCAACTCGTCGCGCAGGTCGGCCAGCAGCCGCGCCAGGTGCCGTCCCGGTGGCGCCGCAGCGCCGTCGGCCACCGCGAGGCAGTCGGTCACCACCTCCCGGACGTCGTCGACGGACCGCGCGAGGTAGTCGACCTGCCAGTCGGCGGCAAAGACCCAGAGCAGCGTACGAGTGGTGATCCGCAGCTCCGCGGCGGAGTGCCACGGCGCGGTGAAGGCGATGGCGGTGGCCACCGAGCTGAGCAGCGCCGGGTCGAACGGCGCGGCGTCGAACAGCTCGGGGTGGGCGGCGGTGACCTCCTGAAGGTCGCGTACGCCCCGCACGGCGAGTGCGCACACCCGGCCCTGCTCGGCGACCGCGTCCTGACCGGCCCGCGCCGGTCGCGGGGTCTCCGTCACGATGCGGCCGTGCGCTCGACCGGGGTGAGGATGAGCTCGGCCCGTTGCTTGGGTTGCAGCGAGGCGCCCATCCGAGGGGTGAGGTCGACCGGTTCGCGGAGCTGGAAGCGGTAGCGGCTCAGCACGGTGCTGACGATGAGCTGGGCCTCCAGCAGGAACAGGTACTGCCCGAGGCACTGGTGCGGGCCTCCGCCGAACGGGAAGTAGGAGTAGCGGTAGCGCCGTCGGGGCAGCTCCGGCGCGAACCGCTCCGGGTCGAAGAGCGCCGGGTCGTCCCAGAACGTCGACATCCGCTGGGTGACGTACGGGCTGACCAGCACGGTGCCGCCGGCCTTGATCCGTACCCCGCCCAGCACGTCGTCGCCGACCGCGGTGCGCGGGATCATCCAGCCGGCCGGGTAGAGCCGCAGCATCTCGTCGAGCACCATCCGGCCGTAGCGCAGCTGGGGCAGGTGCTCGCGGCCGACCCGTTCGGCGCCAACCATCCGCTCGATCTCGTCGGTCATCCGCTCGGCCACGTCGGGCCGGGACGCCAGCACCGGCCAGAGCCAGGAGAGCAGGGCGATTGTGGTCTCGGTGGCGGTGGAGAACATCGCGACCACGTCGCCGCGGATCGCGTACTCGTCGGGTTCGCTGCCGTCGGCGCGCGGCCGGCAGAGGGTGGAAATGATGTCCTCGCCGTCGGTGGGGTGAGCCCGAGCCTCCCGGATGATCGGCAGTACCACCTCGTCGATGGTGCGCACCGCCTCGCGGAAGCGCCGGTCGCCGGGCATCGGCACCGCGTACGGCACGGCGGGCATCAGCAGCCGGGGGAGCATCGCGGTGGTGACGGTGTCCAGCGCGGCGCTGATCCGCAGCGCGTCGGGGACCGAGATCCGGTCGGCGAAGAGCACCCGCATGGTGGTGCGCAGGACGATCCGGGTCAGCTCGGCGCCGCCGTCGATCGGGCGACCGGCGCGGGCCGGTTCGAGCCACTCGTCGACCGCCTCGTTGATCGCCTCGGCCATCTTGTCGACGAGCGTCTCGGCCCGCTTGGCGGTGAACAACGGTTGCAGAGCGCCTCGGCTGGACTCCCAGACCTCACCCTCGGCGACCAGGATGGCGTCACCGACGATCCGACGAACGGGTCGCCAGAGCAACCCGTCGCCGTCCCGGGTGTAGTTGGCAACGTTGTCCCGCAGAACGCGTTGCAGGTGCTCAGGATGGCTGACCAGGTAGGGGCGGAACGAGCCGAGGTTCAGCCGGATGACCTCGCCGTCGGCGGCCTGCGCGAAGTCGACGAGCGCGCCCAGCGGGTCACGGACCAGTGCGGGCAGAGCGCGTCGTAACGGGATCGTCCGGGGTTCGGTGCTGACGGTGGCGGGGCGTGCCTCGAACACCTGCGACATCGAACCACTTCTCCTCGTCGTCCCGGCGACCGCAGCGGTCCACTTCGGTCGGGCAGGTTGATGAAACTTTCACCTTCTGGGCCGACGGAAGCATCTCACCAAACGAGAGGCACCTCCAGACTTGCGGACAGCGCAATTTCCGTCTAAGCCAACGCATGTGTATCGATGTCCCGCTCTACGGGAATCCTGAATGGATCGTCAGGCGCGGTGCCACGCCGGGCCGGCCGACGAACCAGCGCGACGGGCGCAAGGGCCGCGTGCCACCGACCGGCCACGGCATCGGCACCAGGCGGGCGCGTCGGAGCTGGCCGGTGCGGGTCGGTGACCCCTGACGCACCGGTACCCCCGAATCCGGGCGATGCCCGGCACCCTGTGCCAGGCTCTGTGGCATGGACGACAAGACCATCCTGAACCGGATCTCCGAGCTGGTCGACGAGGAACACAAGCTGCGTGCCGACGCCCAGGCCCACGAGTCGGGCACCGAGGGCGACGCCAGCGAGCGACTGCGTGCGCTGGAGGAGTCCCTCGACCAGTGCTGGGACCTGCTGCGCCGCCGACGGGCCGCCCGGGAGACCCACGGCGACCCGGACGCCCAGGGCGAACGCCCCAAGCCCGAGGTGGAGCGCTACCTGCAATAGCCGACGCGGCGGGTCGGGCGGTGTCGCCGCCCGACCCGCTCCGATCAGCGCAGGCCCGCCTCGTGCAGCAGCTCTCCGGTCAACACGCCGGGATCGACCTGCTCGGTGGGGAGACCACGAGCCGCGAACCAGGCGCCGACCACCCGCACATCGCGGGCCAGGAACTCCGGCCCCTGTGGGTTCGCCACCACGTCGACCACCTGCGGCAGGTCGATCACGACCAGCCGACCCTGGTGCACGAGCAGGTTGTACGGCGACAGGTCGCCGTGCGCGTAGCCGGCCCGAGCCAGCACCCGCAGCGCCTCCACCAGCTGGGCCCACAGGTCACGCAGCTCGGCCGGGTCGGGTCGTAGCTGGGCCAGTCGGGGCGCCGCCTCCCCCGACTCGGCGTCACCGACGAACTCCAGCATCAGCTCGGTGCCCCGCACCTGCACCGGGTACGGCACGGCGATCCGGTCGTGCCCGGCGCCGATCTCCCAGAGCCGGCTCAGCGCGGCGAACTCGGCCGCGGCCCACTGCCCGGCGATCATCTGCCGGCCGAACGCCGTCCGACCGGCCATCGCCCGGTTCTCCCGGGACCGGCGGACCCGACGGCCCTCCAGGTAGCCGGCATCGCGGTGGAACAGCCGGTGCTCGGGATCGCGGTAGCGTTTCACAGCGAGCAGGCAGGACCGGTCGGTGTCGGGCACCGCCCGACGGACCAGGTGGACGTCCGCCTCCTTGCCGGTCTTCAGCACACCCAGTTCGGTGTCCTTGGCGGCCAACTCGGTGACCAGCCAGGCCGGGTGGGGCTGTGGCCCGTGCACGGCGTCGTCCCAGGACGACCAGCGCTCGCCGGTGGCCGGGTCGGGCTCGCTGTCCGGGTCCGCGAGCGGCTCGGTGGGCCGCCCGCGCTTCAGAAACTGTGGTTCGTCGTCGTCGAAGCGGCTCTTGCCGCGGCTGCGGCGCTCCAGCGCCGGAAGGTCATGATCGCGCACTGTGGTGAGGTTCCCTTGGTCGAGGCTGAGATAGGCGGCTGGAAGCGACCTGCGAAGACGGCCATGACCGACCCCCTCTCCTCAACCGGGCACACGCCCGGGATGCACCATGCGCGGACAATGCTCGTACCACCACGACAGGCGGTCAACCGAATTACCGAGCCGCCGCCTGAACGCGACCTCCAGGGCGGGAACCCTCAGCGGGCCAGGACGGTGGCGACCGCGGCGATCAACCCGTCCACGGTGCGGCTCGGCGCGAACCGGACGTCCGACCAGGTGCGCCCGCGGTGCAGCCAGACGCTGGGCAGCCCGACGGCCGCCGCGCCGCCGATGTCCGCCTCCGGGCTGTCACCGATCACCCACGCCCCCCGCAGTGGCATCCGGACCCGCTGGGCGGCGAGCGCGAAGATTCTCGGGTTGGGCTTGCTGACGCCGGCCTCCTCGGAGATCACCCAGTCGGCGACGTACTGGTCCAGCCCGGTCCGGCGAATCTTGGCGTCCTCGACGCGTACGGTGCCGTTGCAGACCACCACCGGCACCCAGCCGGCGTCGTCGGCGATCCGCAGCGCGCAGGCGGTCAGCGGGTCGAGCCGGGTCTGCGCCACCACGCCGTCGTGCAGCTCCTCCACCAGATCGATCGAGGGAATGCGCAGCTCGTAGCGGTCCCGGATGGCGTCGGCGAGGTCCCAGCGGTCGGTCAGACCGTCGGCGTCGATCGAGACGAGCCAGTCGATGTCGGTGTGGGGCGCGCCGATGCTGTCCAGGAAGCGCTCACCCCAGCGGCGGAACGGCCCGGCCCGATCCAGCAGGGTGTTGTCCAGGTCCAGCAGGAGCAGTGGCACTCGGGCACCCTACGGGACCGACGTGTCCGCCAACAGATGCGGCGGCTATCGACCTGTCGAAGGGCTCAGCCAGGCATCGACGCGCGCGGGCCGCCCTGCTCCGACAGCCGATCAACGAGCATCGAGTGGGCCGCCCGGGTGGCTCCGAGCACGGCGGGCTCCAGCGTCGCCACGAGCACCGCCGCGCCGTCGTCGGCCCCGCGGGCCAGCACCCGCCCCTCGGGGTCGTAGATGGCCGCGCCGCCGTTGAACCGCCACGGGTCGACGCCGCCGACCGAGTTGGCGAAGACCACGAACATCGTGTTGTCCAGGGCACGCGCGGCGTAGTAGAGATCCCGGCGGTGCTCGGAGCCGGCCAGGTATCCGCTGGGACAGAGGTAGGCGTGTGCCCCGTCGAGGGCGGCGGCCCGGCCGTGCTCGGGGAAACACCCGTCGTAGCAGATGCCCAGCCCGAGCCGCCAGTCGTCGACGAGCAGCGTGGCACCCCGATCGCCGGGCGTGAACAGCTCCCGTTCGTCGCCCCACAACTGCTGCTTGTCGTACCCGACCCGCACCTCGCCGGCCCGGTCGACCACCAGCGCCGCGATGGTCCGCCGGCCGTCCGGGTGCCGGACGGCCGCGCCGACCAGCGCGGTGACGCCGGCCTCGCGCGCCGCGACGCGCAGCGGGTCGAGCCGGGGATCCGCGACCATCCCGGCCGGATCGGCCGCGACGTCCGTGCCGGCCGGGTCGGCGGCGAGGGCCGGCGGGTGGTACGCGCAGAGGAACAACTCCGGCAGGACTGCCACCCGGGCGCCCCGCTCGCCGGCTTGGCGCACCAGGTCAGCGGCGACGACCACGTTGCCGACGACGTCGCCCGGCGTGGGGGTGGCCTGGACGGTGGCCACTGTCAGCGGGGAGCTGGGCACGGTGCGGGGCTGGGTCACCGGGCGATGGTAATCGGCGACATCCCAAGCCGTACGTACGGTTTGCATGCCCCGGGGTGACCTGCGACGATCGACGTGTGCCCAGAGTAAGCCAGGACCAGCTCGACGCCCGCCGGCAGGAGATCCTCGCCGCGGCCCGGGCGTGTTTCGCCCGGCTCGGCTACGAGGGGGCGACCGTACGCCGCCTCGAGGAGGCCACCGGCCTGTCCCGTGGCGCGATCTTCCACCACTTCCGCGACAAGGACTCACTCTTCCTGGCCGTCGCCGAGGACGACGCCGCGGCCATGGTCGAGACGGTGGCCCGCAACGGTCTGGTGCAGGTGATGCGCGATCTGCTCGCCCGCGCCGTCTCCCCGGACACCACCGGCTGGCTGGGCAGCCAACTGGAGGTGTCCCGGCGGCTGCGCACCGACCCCGCGTTCGCCAAGCGGTGGGCCGAGCGGTCCGCCGCGATCGCCGAGGCGACCAGGGACCGGCTGGCCCGCCAGCGCGACGCCGGGGTGCTGCGCGAGGACGTACCGATCGACGTGCTGGCCCAGTTCCTGGAGCTGGCCTACGACGGCCTGGTGCTGCACCTGGCCATGGGCCGACCGGCCGGCGACCTGGGCCCGGTGCTCGACCTGGTCGAGGAGGCGGTCCGCCGCCACTGACCACGCGGACACCGGTCGGTCGCCCGTGGCGACGCTGCTCCACAATGGGGCCGCCGATCCCTCCGGTGACAGGAGCAGTCGATGATCGTCCACGCCGCTTCCGGCGATACCTGGGGCATCTCCGGCCCGACCTTCCTCCGGTACTACCTCGCGGCGGCGATCGTGGTGGTGGCGACCGTGGCGTACCACCGGATCCGCCTGCTGGCCGCCCCGGCGCAGACCACACTCGATCCACTCGGACCACAGCAGGTCGCGTACCTCAACGGTGGTCCCCAGCTCGCGGTACACGCCGCCCTGGGCGGGCTGCGCGGCAGCGGCGCCGTCGGCGTGCGCCCGGACCGCCGGCTGACCACCGTCGGTGCCGCCCCGTCCGGGCTCACCCCGCTGGACCAGGCCATCCACTGGGCCGCCCACCGGCACTCGCGCGTCCGGGACCTGCCGCAGGACGAGCGCGTACGCACCGCGCTGCAGCAGATCCGCAACGGCCTGGAGCAGCGCGGGCTGCTGACGAACGACACGCAGCGCGCCCGCGCCCGCCTCTGGAACCAGGTCCTGCTGGCCCTGCTGGGTCTCGGCGTGCTCCGGCTGTTCTCCGGCCTGTTCAGCGATCGCCCGGTGGGTTACCTGCTGCTCACCCTGGCGGGCCTCCTGGGCGCGGCCCTGCTGCTGGGCCGCGCGCCCGTCCGCACCCGGGCCGGCCGCACCGCCCTCCGCTCCGTCCGCCGCGAACACACCCACCTCGCGCCCGCCTCCGCGCCCGCTTACGCCACCTACGGAGCGGCCGGCGCGGCGATGGGCGTGGCGCTGTACGGCACCGCCTCGCTCTGGGCACTCGACCCGGGCTTCGCCGAGCAGGCCGAGATTCAGCGCCAGGCCCTCTCCGGCAACGGCGGCTGGACGGACGGCTCCGACGGATCGTCCGGTGGCGGAGGCGACAGCTCCGGTGGAGACGGCGGCAGCTCCTGCGGCGGCGGTGGAGGCGGCGGGTGCGGGGGCGGCGGCGGGTGCGGCGGATGACCGGCCCGTCCGGCGTCGGCATCGGCTGGCGTCCGGAGATCGCCGGCTTCGTGGCCGAGCTGCCCGGCCTGCGCTTCGTCGAGGTGGTGGCCGAGGGGGTACCCGCGTCCGGGCCGCTCCCGTCCGGCCTGACCCAGCTGCGGGAACGCGCGGTGACAGTCGTACCGCATGGGGTGCGGCTCTCCCTCGGCGGCACCGAGCCGGTCGACAGGGCCCGGGTCGCCCACCTGGCCGCGGTGGCGCAACGCCTGGACGCCCCGCTGGTCAGCGAGCACATCGCGTTCGTCCGGGCGGGCGGACTGGAGGCCGGCCACCTGCTGCCGCTGCCGCGCAGCCGGGAAGCCGTCGACGCGGTCTGCGCCAACGTGGCGCGGGCACAGGCCGAGCTTCCGGTGCCGATCGCGCTGGAACCGATCGCCGCGTTGGTGGACTGGCCCGACGACGAGCTGGACGAGGCGGACTTCCTCACCGAGATCCTCGACCGGACCGGGGCACTGCTGCTGCTGGACGTGGCCAACGTGCACGCCAACGCCCGCAACCGGGGCGCCGACCCGCTCACGTTGCTGGACCGCCTGCCGTTGGAGCGGGTCGCGTACGCCCACGTGGCCGGCGGCGCCGAGCACGGCGGTTTCTACCACGACACCCACACCGACCCGGTGCCGGCGGAGGTGCTGGAGCTGGTCGGCGCGCTCTGCGCCCGGCGGCGACCGCCGGCGCTGCTGCTGGAGCGCGACGGCCACTACCCGCCGGCCGCCGAACTCCGCGCCGAACTGGACGCCCTGGCCGCCGCCGCGGGCTTCCCGGCCGTGACATGACCGGCGCACCCGACGGCGACCTCGTGCCCACGCCCCGGGCAGGGCTCGCCGAACGGCAGGCCGAACTGGTGGCGGCGCTGGTCGCCGGAGGGCCACCCCCGGCGGGGTTCGCGCCGGGCCCCCTGGCCGCCACCCGCGCGGCCCTGCTGCGCAAGCGGGCCGGCGAGGTGGCCCGGCACTGGCCACTGCTCGCCGCCGGCCTCGGCGCCGGGTGGTCGAGGACCTTCGCCGACTGGG
Organism: Micromonospora ureilytica; assembly: GCF_015751765.1. Taxonomy (NCBI): domain Bacteria; kingdom Bacillati; phylum Actinomycetota; class Actinomycetes; order Micromonosporales; family Micromonosporaceae; genus Micromonospora; species Micromonospora ureilytica. The sequence goes on along the minus strand of NZ_JADOTX010000001.1, from coordinate 595,649 downwards.
CCGCCCGGCGACCCACCGCCGGATCACTGCGCGACGGTTGGGACCTGGCCCGTGCGTTGCACGACCAGCACGCGCTCCCCCCGGCGGCCGCCGAGGAGTTGGCCGTCCGGGAGGCGCGCCTGCGCTATGACGGGCTTCGGGCGCCGCGTCCGCGCCGAGTGCCGGCGGTGGGCCGCGCCGGCGGCGCCGTCGCAGTCCAGATCGCCGGCCGGGTACGCCTGCTACGGCCCGCCCCACGGGTACCCACCCCTCCTGGCGACGGCCTACCGGATGCGGCAGGATCGAAGTTATGGATCTCGGACTGACCGACCGCGTCTACGTCCTCACCGGCGCATCTCGCGGCCTGGGTTACGCGACCGCGCAGAGCCTTGTCGCCGACGGCGCGCGGGTGGTGCTCTCGGCTCGGGACCCGGAGGCGGTGGCCACCGCCGCACAGCAGCTGGGTGGCCCGGAGCACGCCGTCGGGCTGACCGCGGACCTGACCGACCCGGAAACCCCGGGGCAGCTCGTCGCCGCCGCCCAGGAGCACTTCGGCCGGCTCGACGGCGCGCTGATCTCGGTCGGCGGCCCACCGGCCGGCAACGCCGCGGCGATCACCGACGAGCAGTGGCGGCTCTCCTTCGAAACCGTCTTCCTCGGCACCATCCGGGCGGTCCGCACGATCGCCGCCGTACTGCCCGAGGGCGGCGCGATCGGGCTGGTGCTCTCCACCTCGGCCCGCGGCCCGGTGCCCGGCCTGGGCATCTCCAACGGCCTGCGGCCCGGCCTGGTCGGCGCGGCCAAGGACATCGCCGACGACTACGGCCCGCGTGGGGTCCGGGTGGTCGGGCTGCTGCCCGGCCGGATCCTGACCGACCGCAACCGGGAACTCTTCGCCGCGACCGGCGACCCGGATCGCGCCCGCGCCGACGCGGAGGCCACCATCCCGCTGCGCCGCCTCGGCGACCCCGCCGAGTTCGGCCGTGTGGCCGCGTTCGTGCTCTCCCCCGCCGCGAGCTACCTCACCGGGATCACCCTGCCGGTGGACGGCGGCGCGCTGCGCGGCCTGTGACGGCAGGTGGGGTCCGGCCGACCCGGGCGGACCTGGCGGCGGCCACGGACCGGACCATCCCCGACGTCCTCGCGCCGGGGCTGGCGGTGCTCTTCGTCGGCATCAATCCGGGCCTCTGGTCGGCCGCGACCGGGTGGCACTTCGCCCGGCCCGGCAACCGGTTCTGGCCCGCCCTGCACCGGGGCGGGTTCACACAGCGGTTGCTGCACCCCAGCGAACAGGACGAGTTGCCCGCGCTCGGGCTCGGCATCACCAACATGGCCGCCCGGGCCAGCGCCCGCGCGGACGAGCTGAGCGCCGAGGAACTCCTCGACGGCGCGGCGATCCTGACCGAGAAGGTGGCCCGGTACCGGCCGCGCTGGGTGGCCGTGGTGGGGGTGACCGCGTACCGGATCGGTTTTCAACGACCGAAAGCCACATTCGGGCCGCAGCCGGAGTCCCTGGCCGGCGCCCGGCTCTGGGTGCTGCCCAACCCGAGCGGCCTGAACGCGCACTTCACCCCGGTCACCCTGGGCCTGGCCTTCGCCGAGCTGCGCGTCGCGACGGAGCTACCGGCCCGCTGATCGACTCTGCGACGTCAGTTGGCGGCGGCGGGCGGCAGCACCTCGTCGGCGCGGTAGGTGCCCAGCGGCATGACCACCGGCTCCGGGCCGGTCGCGTCGACGAACGGGGTGGGCGAGTCGGCGACCGCGAACTGGGTCCGGTACAGCTCGGCGTAGAGCCCGCCGACCGCGACCAGCTCCTCGTGCCGACCCCGCTCGACGATCCGGCCGCCGTCGAGGACCAGGATCTGGTCGGCGTCGCGCACTGTGGAGAGCCGGTGTGCGATCACCAGGGCGGTACGCCCGGCCAGCGCCACCGACAGCGCCCGCTGCACCGCCGCCTCGCTCTCCGAATCCAGGTGTGCGGTCGCCTCGTCGAGGATCACGATCGACGGGGCCTTGAGCAGCAGTCGCGCGATCGCGATGCGCTGCTTCTCGCCGCCGGAGAACCGGTAGCCGCGCTCCCCCACTGTGGTGTCCAGACCGTCGGGCAGCGCCCGGACCAGGTCGGCCACCTGCGCACCGGCCAGTGCGGCCCAGATCTCGTCGTCGGTGGCGTCCGGCTTGGCGTAGCGAAGATTCTCGGCGATCGTCTCGTGGAACAGGTGCGAATCCTGAGTGACCACACCGATCTCGTCGCGCAGGGAGGCGAGTGTCGCGTCGCGTACGTCCACCCCGCCGACGAGCACCTGCCCGTCGCTGACGTCGTAGATCCGGGAGATGAGCATCGACAGTGTCGACTTACCGGCCCCGGACGGGCCGACCAGCGCGACCATCTGCCCCGGCTCGACGCTGAACGAGACCCCCTTGAGGACCGGTTCGTTGACGGTCCGGTCGAGCGTGGCGACCTCCTCCAGCGAGGCGAGGGAGATCTCGGCGGCGCTCGGGTAGCGGAAACGCACGTCGCGAAAGTCGACCCGGCCGGCGCACCGGGGCACCCGCACCGCGTCGGGCTTCTCCACGATGCCCGGCTTGAGGTCGAGCACCTCGAAGACCCGGTCGAAGGAGACCAGCGCGCTCATCACGTCCACCCGCACGTTGGACAGCGCGGTGAGCGGCCCGTACAGGCGGGTGAGCAGCAGCGCGAGCGTCACCACGGTGCCGGCGCTGACGCCGCCGGTCACCGCGAGCCAGCCACCGAGACCGTAGGTCAGCGCCTGCGCCAGTGAGGCGACCAGCAGCATCGCCACGAAGAACGTCCGCGAGTACATCGCGGACTGGATGCCGATGTCGCGCACCCGCTCAGCCCGGTCGGCGAACCGGCGGGCCTCGATCTCGGGCTGGCCGAAGAGCTTCACCAGCAGCGCGCCGGCCACCCCGAAGCGCTCGGTCATGGTGGCGCTCATCTTGGCGTCGAGGTTGTACGCCTCGCGGGTGATGTCCGCCAGCCGCCGACCGACCCGGCGCGCCGGAATGATGAAGATCGGCAGCAGCACCAGTGAGAGCGCGGTGATCTGCCAGGAGAGGGTGAACATCACCGCCGCGGTGAGCACCAACTGGATGACGTTGCTGACCACACCGGACAGGGTGGAGGTGAACGCCCGCTGGGCGCCGAGCACGTCGTTGTTGAGCCTGCTGACCAGGGCGCCGGTCTGGGTACGGGTGAAGAACTGCAACGGCATCCGCTGCACGTGGTCGTAGACCCGGGTGCGCAGGTTGAAGATGATGCCCTCGCCGATGCGGGCGGAATACCATCGTTGGGCCAGCGACAGCAGCGCGTCGGCGACCGCCAGCGCGGCGATGAACAGCGCCAGCCGCACCACGAGCCGGCCGGCCTCGGTGCCGCCCCGGTTGATCGCGTTGATCACGTCACCGGCGAGCACCGGAGTGGCCACGCCGATGATGGCGGCCAACACCACGGTGGCCAGGAAGACGATGATGTCGCGCCGGTAGGGCTGGGCGAACGCGACGATGCGGCGGGCCACCCCGCGCTTGAGCCGGTGGGCGGAGACCTCGTCGCGGCTGCGCATCGACCGGAGCATGCTCCACCCGACCATGCCACCGCCGGACATCGGGTTGGACATCGCTCACCTCCGGGTCGCCGGGCAGACCGCACCGTCAGGTCAATTCTCCCGACGAGTGTGACAACCTCGGCCGTAACCCGGTTCTTCCCGTGCGGTCCTTACCTATTCTCCAGTGCCGGCGAGGTCACGCAGCCGACGGGTCTGCGCCTCCCGCTCGGCGCGCTGCTGGTCGGCGTGCGACCGCCCGGCCGCGCCGGCGAGCAACGCCTTGATCTCCACCACCGCGTCGCGGGCCCCGGAGAGCAGGCCGGCGGTCAGGTCCCGCACCGCGCCGTCCAACTCGGCCGGGGGTACGACAAGGGTGGCCAGCCCGATCCGGTCCGCCTCGGCGGCGTCCAACCGGCGGCCGGTCGCACAGATCTCCAACGCCCGCGCGTAGCCGACCAACTCGACGAGACGTTTCGTGCCGGCCAGGTCGGGCACCAGGCCGAGGGTCACCTCGGCCATCGACAACTTCGCGTCCGAGGACAGCACTCGCAGGTCACAGGCGAGCGCGAGCTGGAAGCCGGCGCCGATCGCGTGGCCCTGCACGGCCGCGACGGAGACCACGTCCGGTCGGTGCAGCCAGGTGAAACCGGCCTGGAAATCCGCGATGCGCTCGGCGCACTCCTGCTCGGACAGCGCGGCCAACTCGGCGAACGACCCCGGGCCGGAGGCGCCCGCCACCGCGAGATCGAGGCCGGCCGAGAACGCACGACCCTCACCACGGACCACGACCACCCGCACATCGCCGGGCAGGTCACGGGAGAAGTCGCTCATCGCTCGCCACATCGCGGGCGTCTGGGCGTTGAGCACGTCGGGCCGGCACAACGTCACCGTGGCCACCGGCCCGTCGCAGGTCAGCCGAACCCCGGTCGCCTCGGCGGTCACCGGACGTCCCGGGGCGCGGCGCTGGTGAACGACGCTGAGGGGCGGGTCACGCCTTCTTGCGGCGCCGGGCACCACCGCGCTGACGCAGCTGCACCCCGGACTCGGTGAGCACTCGGTGGATGAACCCGTAGGAACGGCCGGTCGAGGCCGCCAACGCGCGGATGCTCTCCCCCGAGGTGTACCGCTTTACCAGGTCCTTGGCGAGCGTCTGACGCTCGGCTCCGACGATCCGGCGACCCTTCTCAGTGCTGGTGGCTGTGCCAGTGGCTGCCATGCTGTGTCCTCACGTCCCAGACTGTGCGGTTCGGATACGGTCCCACCTATTAGACCGCCTCGGACGATCATGCGCCAGATATCAACTCTTCGCCAACCGACACGCTATGCAATGTCAGCTTCCCGATAGAGTGATCCTGGCGATGGGGTCCGCCGTGGCGTCCGGGCGTACCACCGCCGCGAGCTGGCGGCTGTCGACGACCCGTAGCCTTCGGTCGTGATCGACCTGTTGAGCACCGCCGGCGCGGCGGCGGTGGTCTTCGCCGCCACCGATATCGACGACATCGTCATCCTGACGCTGTTCTTCGTCGCAGCCCGCGCCACCGGCCAACCCCGCACCTGGGAAATTGTCGCCGGACAATACCTCGGCATCGGCGCGCTCGCGCTGGCCAGCGCGGTGATCGCGGGTGGACTCCTGGTGGTGCCCGACCCGTGGACGGGGTTGCTCGGCCTGCTGCCGATCGCGCTCGGCGTACGCGCACTGCGGGGTTCGGGCGACGACCAGACGCCCGCGGTCGTCACCGGAGCGCTCGGCGTGGCCGGGGTGACGATCGCGAACGGCGCCGACAACGTCGCGGTCTACGTACCCGTCTTCCGGGCCCTTGGCGTGGCCGACAGCGCGGTGTTCCTGCTGGTCTTCGTGCTGCTGATCGCCCTGTGGTGCGTGGCCGGGGCCTGGCTGGGCGGGCACCGGAGGGTCGTCCGCCTGGTCGAGCGGGCCGGCGCCTGGCTGGTGCCGACGATCTTCGTCGCCATCGGGCTGGTGATCCTGGTCAGCTCCGGTGTGCTCGGCCGACTGGCCGACCTGCTCGGTTGAGAGCAGGCCGAGCCTCCTCGCTCAGGCCAGCTCGACCAGTTCGAGCAGGTCGTCGCTCCACGCGTCCTCGTCGCCGTCGGGCAGCAGGATGGCCCGGTCCGGCTTGAGCGCCAGCACCGCACCCGGGTCGTGGGTGACCAGGACGATCGCGCCGGGGTAGTTGGCGATGGCGTCGAGCACCTGCTCCCGGCTGACCGGGTCGAGGTTGTTCGTCGGCTCGTCGAGCAACAGCACGTTGGCGCCGGAACAGACCAGGGTGGACAGCGCCAGCCGGGTCTTCTCACCACCGGAGAGCACGCCGGCCGGCTTGTTCACGTCGTCACCGGAGAAGAGGAACGCGCCAAGAATCTTGCGTAGGTCGGTGTCGGACTGCTCGACGGCGGCGGCGCGCATGTTCTCCAACACCGTCCGCTCCACGTCCAGCGTCTCGTGCTCCTGGGCGTAGTAGCCCAGCCGCAGGCCGTGCCCCGCGTGCACCCCGCCGGCGTCCGGGCTGAGCAGCCCGCCGAGCATCCGCAGCAGCGTCGTCTTGCCGGCGCCGTTGAGCCCGAGGATCGCCACCCGGGAGCCCCGGTCCACCGCCACGTTGACGTCGGTGAAGATCTCCAGCGAACCGTACGACTTGGAGAGGCCGGTCGCCGTGAGCGGGGTCTTGCCGCACGGGGCGGGATTGGGGAAACGCACCTTGGCCACCCGGTCGGAAACCCGCACCTCCTCCAAGCCCGAGATCAGCTTCTCGGCACGACGGGCCATGTTCTGCGCGGCCACGGTCTTGGTGGCCTTGGCCCGCATCTTGTCGGCCTGCGCCATCAGCGCACCGGCCTTCTTCTCCGCGTTGGCCCGCTCCCGACGGCGGCGCCGCTCGTCGGTTTCGCGCGCCTCCAGGTACGCCTTCCAACCCAGGTTGTACACGTCGATGACCGACCGGGTGGCGTCGAGGAACCAGACCTTGTTGACCACCGACTCCAGCAGCGCGCCGTCGTGGGAGATCACGATCAGGCCGCCCTTGTGGCTGGCGAGGAAGCCCCGCAGCCAGGTGATCGAGTCGGCGTCGAGGTGGTTGGTGGGCTCGTCGAGCAGCAGGATGCCGCCGCCGTTCTCGCCCGCGTCGCGGAACAGGATCCGGGCCAGCTCGATGCGCCGACGCTGACCACCGGAGAGGGTGCCGATGGTCTGCGCGAGCGCCCGGTCCGGTAGGCCGAGGTTGGCGCAGATCCTCGCGGCCTCAGCCTCGGCCGCGTACCCCCCGAGGGCGGCGAACTGGTCCTCCAGCGCGCCGTACCGACGGACCAGCTTGTCGCTGGCGTCCTCGGCGAGGCGGGCCTCGACCTCCTGCATCTGGGACATCAACACGTCCAGGCCGCGCGCCGATAGCACCCGGTCGCGGCCGGTCACCTCCAGGTCACCGGTGCGCGGGTCCTGCGGGAGGTAGCCGATGGCGCTGCGCTGGTCGATCTGGCCGCCGTACGGCTGCCCCTCGCCGGCGAGCACCTTCAGCGTGGTGGTCTTGCCGGCGCCGTTGCGACCGACCAGGCCGATCCGATCACCGGGCTGCACGCGCAGGGTGGTGTCGGACAGCAGGATCCGGGAACCGGCACGCAGTTCCAGGCCGGTGGCAGTGATCATGTTTGCGGGCTCGCTCTCGGGGTTCGGAAGGCTGACTCGGGGCACGCGAAACGGCCGGCGGGCTCAAGGGGCCCGACGGCGCGGGGCGGTTCAGCCTTCGCAGCGCAGCACCCGACAAGTGTACCGGGCGCCGCAGGGCGGTCCGCCCGGATTACCGATCAAGATCATCGGGTACGGGAACGCCTGTCCGGACCCCGTCCGGCACTCGATGGACGAAACGACACACAAAAGACACTCACCGGCATACGGCGATCGGGGTCAGCATGGAACTCAACGAGCGGGCCGAGCTCGACACCTCCCAGGCCAACGACCTGGGGCGTGGATCCGGCGGTGGGGGCGGCGGCATGGGCATCCCCATCCCCGGCGGCGGCGGTAGGGGCGGCATCATCGGCATCGTGGTCGCCGTGCTCGTCGCGCTGCTCGGCGGCGGGTTCGGCCTGAACGCCATGACCAACGGCGACGAGGGCGGCCAGGCCGGGGGCAGCGACCTGGAGCAGGTGTGCTCCACCGCCAACCCCGACCGGCTCGACGACGCGCGCTGCCGCAACCTGCTCTTCGTCAACAGCATCCAGGCCTACTGGCAGGAGGCGTACCCGGAGCTGGGCAACGGCAAGTACCAGCAGACCGACACCAACTTCTTCCAGGTCGCCGTGAACACCGGCTGCGGCCAGGCCGACTCGGGTGTCGGCCCGTTCTACTGCCCCGCCGACAAGCAGGTGTACATCGACCTGAGCTTCTACGACGAGTTGGCGTCCCGGTTCGGCGCCAAGGGCGAGTTCGCCCAGCCCTACGTGCTCGCCCACGAGTACGGCCACCACATCCAGAACCTGCTCGGCACCAACGCGAAGGCCGGCCAGGGCGACCAGAGCGGCCCCAAGTCCGCCTCCGTGCGGCTGGAGTTGCAGGCCGACTGCTACGCCGGCGCCTGGGCCAAGCACGCCACCGAGAGCAAGGACAAGACCGGCCGAGAGCCGCTGTTCAAGTCGATCACCGAGGCCGACATCAACGGGGCCGTGCAGGCCGCCGAGGCGATCGGCGACGACTCCATCCAGGAGCGCTCCGGCGGGCAGGTCAACCCGGACCAGTTCACCCACGGCACGTCCGAACAGCGCAAGCGCTGGTTCACCCAGGGCTACGACCGCGGTGACCCGAAGACCTGCGACACCTTCGGCACCGACCAGCTCTGACCTCGCCCCGAGATCGTGGCAGGCCCCTCGGTGGGCCTGCCACGATCGTCATTCGTGGCGGATCAGGTGAGCCGCGAGACCTGGTAGTGGCCGATGAGCCAGTCGCCGTCGACCCGCCGCAGGAGCACACCGAGGTTGACGATGAGGGCCGGACGGTCGGTGAAGCCGAACTCCACCTCCAGGTAGCCGAGCATCACGTCCTCGGCCAGACGGCGGATCTCCCGGATGCCGTACGCGGCGGTCAGGCCGAGCGGCTGCCCGGCGTAGTACGCGGCGACGCCGGCACGACCGACCGTGTACGGCTGCAGCCCCTGGAAGATCGCGTCGTCCGTGAAGCACGCCGCGACCCGATCGGGCTCGTGGGCGTCGACCGCAGACTTCCACCGGTCGAGAACGGTACGCAGAATCTGCGCCTCGGACATGATGACCTCCCTGCTGACGGACGTGCCCCGTTGCGTGCCTGTCGGGCCGGCGAGCCTTCCAGACTCAGCGAGGCGGCTGACCCGGGTCGTTCGGGTGCGGCGTCAACGGCGTCACGGTCTCGCGCCGCCAGGCGCGCAGCGGCATCGACGCGAGTACGACTTCCAACTCATCGGCGTCGTCGGCCTGGAACAGCCCCCACGTACGCCACTCCCCCGGCCCCAGCGGTGGCCGCCACAGCCGCAGGAGACTGCCCTGCGCCGCCAGCTCGGCCGAACGCGCCGCCTCACGACCGCGCATGTCGGCGACCCCGTCGTCCGAGGTTCCCCGCGGCGCCGTCGTCACCATGTCAACCAGAAACTCCACGCGCCCATCCTCCGACCACCGGCCGGGCGGCACGCCGGGAACCCCGTTTCGCGTGGCCGTCGTCTCCCCTCCGACACCGCCGGCGAACGCCGAGGTCAGTCGGGGTCACGCACCAGGATCCGCACCGACCGGGCCGCGCCCACCGCCGCGACCAGCACCACGTGCCGGGGCTCCGGCACGTCGAGCAACCGCTCCGCCCGCAACGGCAGGAGCGGCGCCAACCGCCGGTCGGCCAGCACCCCGTCCACCGCCCGCCGGTCACCGCCGCAGACCAGCGCGGCGAGCTTCGCCGCCTCCGGCAACAGCAGCCGTACGGCCAGGTCCGCCGCGTCACCCAGCGCAGCCTTCGCCTGGTTGTCGCGCCGACGGGCGAACCGGTGCTGCGACCATCCCCCCGCCGCTGTGCGCCCCTGCACGTACCGGGTGTCCACCTTGGAGACGACGAGGTCGGTGCCCGCGGCCACCCCGATCGCCACCGCGCCCTTGCGGGCCAGCAGCAGGCCGATCCGGCGGGGCATGACGGCGGCGGCCACGAACCCGGCCACATCCACGCCGGCCGGCGCACCCGGTGGGGCGTACAGCTCAGCGGTTGCCCCGTCCGGGGCGGCGAGCAGCAGGCCGTACTCCCGCGCGCTGGTGATGGGCGGGCCGTGCCGGTCGGCGAAGCCCTCCACCCAGCGGCCGACGCGGGTCGGGTCGACCTCGACCCACCGGCCTCCGCCGGCTGCGGGTCGACTGGTCATCGCCCGACCGTACGGCACAGCGGGCCCGTCCGGACCCCCGGGCGGCACGCGGATCCAGCACGGTTAGCCCGGCAGGACCGCGGCCACCGCCAGCGCGGCGATGAGCGCGCTGGAGAGCAGGCCGGTGACCAGCCGGCCACGCGGCCCGGTCAGCGCCCGACCGACCACCGTGCCACCGCCGGCGATGACCAACTGCCAGCTCGCCGACGCCAGGAAGACACCGGCCACGAACAGCGCCACGGGGAGCATGCCCGAGTCGGCCGTGTCCCGACGGCCGAGCACCAGCGCGGTGAAGTAGAGCACCGTCATCGGGTTCAGCAGGGTCAACCCGAGCAGCGCCGCGTAGGCCCGCCCCGGAGTACTCATGCCCCGACCGGCGCGTGCCGTCGGCGGCCGCCGCGAGCGGTGCGCGGACCACGTCCGCCAGAGGCCGTGCCCGGCGAGCCCCAACAGGACCACGCCGGCGACCACCCGCAGCGGCCCGGCGACCGGCGCGATGACGTCGGCCAGGCCAGCGCCGCCGAGCGCGGCAACGGCCGCGTAGAGCCCGTCGGCCGTCGCCACGGCGAGCGCCGCGGCCGCACCGACCCGGAACGAGGTACGGGCACTGAGCCCCAGGATGAGGATCGCGATCGCGCCAACCGGGATGGCGACGCCGTAGCCGGCGACCAAGCCGGCGAGGAACGCCCCGGTCACGGACGTCGGTGGCGGGTCGAGGCTCGTCCCCGGAGCGGCCGCTGTCGACGCACGGCAGTCGCCGCACGGACAGGGACCTGCATCGGGTACGCCTCAATCACACGCGCATCCTGCGCGCGAAACCCGCGCCCCCGCCACCGAATTTCTCGCGCCCCCGCGCCCCGCGCCCCGCGCCAAGATCTCCGCAACTACCCCGATGTTGCTGCCTCCGACAAGCCAGAGACAGCAACATCCCCGAAACTGCGCGGATCTTGACGACGAACCCCGCCCCGGACGGACCCGGAGCGGGGTTTGGGGTGCCCACGGCCGCCAAGGTCATGCTCGAACCAGGATGTAGTGGCCTCGGCAACGCACCGAGGCCACTACATCAATGATCGAGCGCGATCTCAGGTCGACTGACCGATCAGAGCCGCACGCCGGCCCACCGGGGGTCGCGGCCGAGGTAGGAGAGCAGGGCGCTGACGTCGTCGGCCTCCGCGCCGGCGTCGAGCGCCGGGGCGTACGCGCCGTAGTTCCGCAACGGCTCGACGATCTGCCGGGCGACCTCCAGCAGGGGGCGGGCCAGGTCGTCGTGGAGCGGGGACGGCTGACCGGTGGCCACCGCGATGTCCCAGGCGTGCACCGCCGCGTCGAGGGCGCACGCGACGGCACCCACCTCGGCCGGCAGCGCACCCTGGGGTAGCGGCGTCCGTACCTGCGGATCGTCGTCGGCGACGCCCGCCCAGGCGTGGGCAGACGCGTCGAGGGCGGCGCGCAGCCCGCTGAGCTTGTCGCCCTCGATCCGACCGGAGGGGGCGAACGGGTCCTCCGACGGCCCCGCCCCGCCGACGATCGCCGCCGCGAAGGCGGTCTGGTCACCTGTCGCGTGCTGGAGCACCTGCGTGACCGTCCACCGCTCGCACGGGGTGGGCAGGTCCCAGGCGTCGGCCGGGATTCCCTCGGCGGTCGTCCGGAGTGCCTTGTACGCCTCGTCGAGCACGACCCGCCACTGTCCAGCTGCCATCTCACCCATTGTCCCGACCCTCTCCGCCGACCCCGCCAAGCGAGCGAACCCACTCGCTTGCGAACGGAATGTTCCGCTCCGTTCTGCAATCAGACTAGCAGACCGGAACGATCCGTTCCACTACTGATTCGCATCGAGGCACAACAGATCGAGCGCGGCGCCCAAACGGGCACCGCGCTCGACGACTGTGGGACGAAGTCGGGTCAGACGTTGAAGCCGAGGGAACGGAGCTGGTCCCGACCCTCGTCAGTGATCTTGTCGGGCCCCCACGGCGGGAGCCACACCCAGTTGATCCGGATGTCGTTGACCAGGCCGCCGCCGGGGCCGGTGGTCAGCGCCTGCCGGGTCTGGTCCTCGATGACGTCGGTCAGCGGGCAGGCCGCCGAGGTGAGCGTCATGTCCAGGGTGGCGACGTTCTCGTCGTCGACGTGTACGCCGTACACGAGGCCCAGGTCGACCACGTTGATGCCGAGCTCCGGGTCGACGACGTCCTTCATCGCCTCCTCGATGTCGGCGATCATGGCCTTGCTGACGCCGCCCGCAGGGGCGGCGGCGTCACCGGTGCCATCGGTCGTCGCGGCGTCGGTCTGCGGCACCACTGTGGTGTCACCGGCCTCCGGCGTCGCCTCGGTAGCGGTGTTCTCGCTCATGCCGTCCCTCCGCATCGCTGTGTGATGCCACAGGGCACCACTGTGTCATTGGCTCGCTGACGCACCGTCACGCCTTCACCTCCGGACTCACGCCCACACCGGCGCGTGCCGCGGCGTCCTTGAACGCCATCCACGGCAGCAGCGCGCACTTGACCCGGGCGGGGTAACGGGCCACACCCGCGAAAGCAACCCCGTCACCGAGCACGTCCTCGTCCGGCGTGACCTGACCACGGCCGGACATCAACTCCACGAACGCCTCGTGCACCTCGAATGCTTCCCCAGCGCCGCGACCCCGCAGCAACTCGTGCAGCACGCTCGCCGAGGCCTGGCTGATCGAACAGCCCATCCCGTCGTACGAGATGTCGTGCAGCACCGTGCCGTCGGTGGCCACCCGGACGGTGACCTCGTCACCGCAGGTGGGGTTGACGTGGTGCGCCTCCGCGACCTGGTCGCCCGGGTCGTCGGCGTCGCGTAGGCCACGCCCGTGTGGGCGCTTGTAGTGGTCCAGGATGATCTCCTGGTAGAGCTGGTCGAGCTGCATCAGTCGAACACCTTCCGCACCTGCTCCAGACCTGCCACCAGAGCGTCGATCTCCTCGGTGGTGGTGTAGAGGTAGAACGAGGCCCGGGTCATGGCCGGGACGCCGAACCGGCTGCACACCGGCTTGGCACAGTGGTGACCCACCCGCACCTGCACGCCGAGCGAGTCGAGCACCTGCCCCACGTCGTGCGGGTGCACGTCACCCAGCGCGAACGAGATGGTGCCGCCCCGGCCCACCGGCACGGTCGGGCCGAAGATCCGCAGGTCCGGTACCGAGCCGAGAGCGTCCAGCGCGTACGCCGTCAGCTCCTTCTCGTGCCACTGGATGGCCGGCATCCCGATGCCGGTCAGGTAGTCGACCGCCGCGCCGAGCGCGACAGCCTCGGCGATCGGCGGGGTGCCCGCCTCGAAGCGGGCCGGCGGCGCGGCGAACGTGGACCGGGCCATGGTGACCGTCTCGATCATCGAGCCGCCGCCGAATACCGGCGGCATGGCCGCCAGCAGCTCACCCCGACCCCAGAGCACGCCGATTCCGGTCGGACCGCACATCTTGTGGCCGGTGAAGACGATGAAGTCGGCGTCCAGGTCGACCACGTCGATGGGCAGGTGCGGCACCGACTGCGAGCAGTCCAGCAGCAGCAGGGCGCCCACCTCGCGGACCCGCGCGGTGATCCGGGAGGTGGCGTTGACGGTGCCGAGGATGTTGGACATGTGCACCAACGAGACGATCTTCGTCCGTTCGGTGACCAGATCCTCCAGGCCCGACTCGTCCAGCCGACCCTGGTCGGTGACCGGGAACCAGCGCAGGGTCGCGCCGGTCCGTTCGCAGAGCAGCTGCCACGGGACGATGTTCGAGTGGTGCTCCATCTCGGAGATCACCACCTCATCGCCCGGACCGAGCCGGAAACGACTGTCGGCGTCCGGGCGCAGCGAGGCGTTCGAGAAGGCGTACGCCACGATGTTGATCGCCTCGGTGGAGTTCTTGGTGAACACCACCTCGTCGACGCTCGGCGCGGAAATGAACGCGGCGACCTTCGCCCGCGCCCCCTCGTACGCCTCGGTGGCTTCGGTGCCCAGGGTGTGCACCGAACGCGACACGTTGGCGTTGTGCCGCGCGTAGTGCTCGTCGAGCACGTCGAGCACCTGGCGCGGTTTGTGCGAGGTGTTGGCGCTGTCGAGGTAGACCAGCGGGTGCCCGTTGATCTCCCGATCGAGGATCGGGAAGTCGGCGCGCACCCGGGCCACGTCGAAACGCGGCACGTCGTCGTACTGCGGCATCCCCGAGGGGATCGCGATGCTGGTCATCTCGGCAGCGCCTCTCCCGCTCAGGCCTTGGCCGTGCCGGCCCCGGCGGCGTACCGCTCGTAGCCCTCGGCCTCAAGCTTGTCGGCCAGCTCCGGGCCGCCCTGCTCGACGATCCGGCCGGCCACGAAGACGTGCACGAAGTCCGGCTTGATGTAGCGCAGGATCCGGGTGTAGTGGGTGATCAGCAGCACGCCGGTGTCGCCGTTGTCGCGGACCCGGTTGACGCCCTCGCTGACCACGCGCAGCGCGTCCACGTCGAGACCGGAGTCGGTCTCGTCGAGGATCGCGATCTTCGGCTTGAGCAGCTCCAGCTGGACGATCTCGTGCCGCTTCTTCTCACCACCGGAGAAGCCCTCGTTGACGTTGCGCTGGGCGAACGCCGGGTCCATCTGGAGGCGCTCCATCGCGCCGCGCAGCTCGCCGCCCCAGGTACGGAGCTTCGGCGCCTCGCCGTCGATGGCGGTCTTCGCGGTCCGCAGGAAGTTCGCCACCGAGACACCGGGCACCTCGACCGGGTACTGCATGGCCAGGAAGAGGCCGGCGCGGGCGCGCTCGTCGACCGTCATGGCCAGCACGTCCTCGCCGTCGAGGGTCACCGTGCCGCCGGTGATCTCGTACTTGGGGTGACCGGCGATCGAGTACGCCAGGGTGGACTTGCCGGAACCGTTCGGCCCCATGATCGCGTGGGTTTGACCGGATTTCACCTCCAGGTCTACCCCATGCAGGATCGGCTTGAGCTCACCCTCGGGCAGCTTGACCGACACCTTCAGGTCGCGGATCTCCAGGGTGCTCATTATCGGGTCACTCCATTACTCGGCGTCAGGCTGAGGTAGATGTCGCCGTCGCGGACTTCGACGGGGTAGACGGGGACGGGTTCGGTGGCGGGCAGGCCGGTCGGCTCACCGGTGCGCAGGTCGAAGCGCGAGCCGTGCAGCCAACACTCGAGCGTGCAGCCATCGACCTCACCCTCGGAGAGCGCGACCGAGGCGTGCGAGCACTCGTCGTACGCGGCGTAGAAGCCGCCGTCCTCGCCGTGCACCAGGGCGATCGGCGTACCGTTGACGTCCGCGCTGATCGCGGTGCCCTTCGGCACGTCCTCGGTGGAGCAGATTCGGATCATCAAGCGCCCGCCTTGGTCAGCCGGGCCTCGATCGCGTCGCCGAGGCTCTCGCGCAGCGACTCCACCGGAATCTTGTTGATCAGCTCGGCGAAGAAGCCACGGACCACCAGCCGGCGGGCCTCACTCTCCGGAATTCCCCGGGCCATCAGGTAGAACAACTGCTCGTCATCGAAGCGGCCGGTCGCGCTGGCGTGGCCGGCGCCGGCGATCTCGCCGGTCTCGATCTCCAGATTGGGTACGGAGTCCGCCCGCGCGCCGTCGGTGAGCAGCAGGTTCCGGTTGATCTCGTACGTGTCGGTGCCGGTCGCCTCGGCCCGGATGAGGACGTCGCCCACCCAGACGGTGTGCGCGCTCTCGCCCTGCAGGGCACCCCGGTAGCCGACGTAGCTGCGGCAGTCCGGAACGCTGTGGTCGACCAGCTGCCGGTGCTCCAGGTGCTGACCCGAGTCGGCGAAGTAGACGCCGTACAGCTCGGCCTCGCCACCGCGCCCGGCGTACTCCACGCTGGTGAACTGCCGGACCAGATCGCCACCCAGGGACACCTGGATGTGGATGACCCTGGCGTCCCGACCCAGCTTGATCTTCAGGTGCTGGGCCTGGACCGCGTCGTCGGCCCAGTCGGCGACCGTGACCAGCGTCAGCTTCGCGCCGTCGGCCACGGCCACCTCGACGTTGTCGGCCAGGGTGGCCGACCCGACGTGCTCCAGAACCACTGTCGCCTCGGCGAACCGGCCCACCTCGACGAAGGTGTGACCGAACGACGGCTGCTCGACGCCCTCGCCGACCACCCGCAGACGCACCGCCTCGCCGAGCACCACGTCGGGAGCCACCCGCAGCAGCAGGACGTCCGCGGCGGCACCGTAGGCCAGCGCGCTGACCCGGTCCACCGGGGTCAGCACGCTGCCGACCCGCTCGTCGTCACGGCCGACCCGGGTGATGGCGACGCCCTCGGGCAGGTCACCGTACTCGTGTCGGACCGCGCCGGTCGCGGCCGGCGCCTCGGTGGTCAGGCCGCGGAGGCGCTTGAGCGGGGTGAAGCGCCACTCCTCCTCCAGGCCGGTGAGGGCCGGGAAGTCGGCGACGTCGTACGAGCGCAGCGCCTGCGACTTGGTGCTGGGCGGCGCGGAAGCCTGGGTAGTCATTTCTTCCTTGGTCTGTTCTACGACGACGGTGTCAGGTGCTCGGTAGGGCGGGCGGCGTCAGCCGACCGCGCCCTCCATCTGAAGCTCGATCAGACGGTTGAGCTCCAGGGCGTACTCCATCGGGAGCTCCTTGGCGATCGGCTCGATGAAGCCACGCACGATCATGGCCATCGCCTCGTCCTCGCTCAGACCCCGGCTCATCAGGTAGAAGAGCTGGTCATCGCTGATCTTCGAGACGGTCGCCTCGTGCCCCATCGACACGTCGTCCTCGCGGATGTCGACGTACGGGTAGGTGTCCGAGCGGGAGATGGTGTCGACCAGCAGCGCGTCGCACTTGACAGTGCTCCGGCTGTGGTGCGAACCCTCCAGCACCTGCACCAGACCCCGGTACGAGGTGCGACCGCCGCCACGGGCGATCGACTTGGAGATGATGTTCGAGGAGGTGTGCGGCGCGGCGTGCACCATCTTGGCTCCGGCGTCCTGGTGCTGACCCTCGCCGGCCATCGCCACCGAGAGCACCTCGCCCTTGGCGTGCTCGCCGGTCATGTAGACCGCCGGGTACTTCATGGTCACCTTGGAGCCGATGTTGCCGTCGACCCACTCCATGGTCGCGCCCTCGTGGCAGACGGCGCGCTTGGTGACCAGGTTGTAGACGTTGTTCGACCAGTTCTGGATGGTCGTGTAGCGGCAACGCGCGTTCTTCTTGACGATGATCTCCACGACCGCGCTGTGCAGCGAGTCGGAGGAGTAGAGCGGCGCGGTGCAGCCCTCGACGTAGTGCACGTACGCACCCTCGTCGACGATGATCAGCGTCCGCTCGAACTGGCCCATGTTCTCCGTGTTGATCCGGAAGTAGGCCTGCAGCGGGATCTCCACCTGCACGCCCTTCGGCACGTAGATGAACGACCCACCGGACCACACGGAGGTGTTCAGGGCGGCGAACTTGTTGTCGCCGACCGGGATCACCGTGCCGAAGTACTCCTTGAAGACGTCCTCGTGCTCGCGCAGCGCCGTGTCGGTGTCCAGGAAGAGGACGCCCTGCTCCTCAAGGTCCTCACGGATCTTGTGGTAGACGACCTCCGACTCGTACTGCGCCGCGACACCGGCGACCAGCCGCTGCTTCTCCGCCTCCGGGATGCCCAGCCGGTCGTAGGTGTTCTTGATGTCCTCGGGCAGGTCCTCCCAGCTGGTGGCCTGCTTCTCGGTGGACCGCACGAAGTACTTGATGTTGTCGAAGTCGATCCCGCTGAGGTCCGCGCCCCAGGCCGGCATCGGCTTACGGCCGAACAGCCGCAGGCCCTTCAGCCGCAGGTCGAGCATCCACGCCGGTTCGCTCTTCTTGGCCGAGATGTCCCGCACCACCGCCTCGTTGATTCCGCGCTGGGCGACCGCCCCGGCGGCGTCCGGGTCGGACCAGCCGTACTCGTACCGGCCCAGGGCGGCGAGCTGCTCTTCCTGGGTCAGGGGCTGGACGATCTGCTCGGTCATCTATCTGTCCTCACAGTGGTGACGGGATTACCGGATTGAACGCGGCTCGGCTGGGTCGGGATGTGCGTTGTGCACACCCCGTCGCCGTGCGCGATGGTGGCCAGACGCTGCACGTGGGTGCCGACCAGACGGGAGATAACCGCGGTCTCGGCCTCGCACAGCTGGGGAAACTCGGCGGCCACGTGCGCCACCGGGCAGTGGTGCTGACAAAGCTGGCCACCGGAGGCGATCGTGGTCGCATTGGCAGCGTAACCCTCGGCGGTGAGCGCTGCGGCGAGTGCCTCGGCTCGGGCGAGAGGCTCGTCGCCGGCGTCCTCCATGGCCGTCCGACAACGGGACTCGAGAGCGGACACCTGCTCGGTGGCGAACGCCTCGACCGCGCCCGAACCGCCGCTGCGGGCGATCCAGCGCAGCGCGGCGGTGGCCATGTTGTCGTAGTGGTGTGTGCCACAGCGGACCCGGGCGGCCTCGGTCAACAGGAACACCTTGGCCGGGCGCCCCCGACCGCGACTGCCCTGCACGGTCTGCTCGCGGGCGTACACGTCACCGTCCGCGAGCATCGCGTCCAGGTGTCGGCGGATCGCCGCCGGGCTGAGCCCGAGCGCCGCGCCAAGCTGCGCGGCGGTGGTGGCACCCTGCTCCAGCAGCAACTGGGTGACCCGATCCCGGGTGGAGATCTCGGCCGCTGCCGACCCGGCGAGGCCGGTCGACGTGGTCACGGCGGGCGCGGAGACGGGCGCACCGAGGGCCGGTACGGCCGTCGGTTGGTGCCCGGAGAGCGCCGCCGCGTTTTTCACAACGCCAACGTTACGTAATTACCCGGAGGGTCGCAAACCCGGGCCCCGGTGATCCGAACCACCGAGCCGGCGGAGTCGGACGAACCTCGATCACTACAGTGCGTAGGATTTGCGCCGTGAACCGAATCGTCCGTCCGGTCTCCGGCAACCTGCTGCGCCGTCTCGCGCTCGCCTCGATCATCTCGAACGTGGCGATCGTTGTCACCGGCGGGGCCGTCCGGTTGACCGCCTCGGGCCTCGGCTGCCCCACCTGGCCCCGGTGCACCGACGACTCGTACGTCACCACCCCCGAGATGGGTGTGTACGGGGTGATCGAGTTCAGCAACCGGATGCTGACCTTCGCGGTGGGCCTGATCGCGCTGGCCACCCTGCTGGCCGTACTGCTGCACCGGCCGCGCCGACCCGGGCTGCTGCCCCTCGCGGTCGCGGTGTTCCTGGGCATTCCCGCTCAGGCGGTGGTCGGGGGCATCACCGTGCTCACCAACCTCAACCCGTGGGTGGTCGGCCTGCACTTCCTCGCCTCGATGGCGGTGATCGCCGCCGCGTACGCCCTCTGGCGACGCATCGGCGACCCCGACGGCCCGACCGTGGCCGTGGTGCCCGCACCTCTGCGCACGCTGGCCCGGATCACCACAGGCGTCACCGTCGCGGTGCTGGTCATCGGCACCTGGGTCACCGGCAGCGGCCCGCACGCCGGCGACCACGGCGCCGCCCGCAACGGGCTCGACCCGGAGACGATCTCGCAGGTGCACGCCGACGGGGTCTTCCTGCTGATCGGCCTCTCGGTGGCGCTGATCTTCGCGTTCCGCGCCGTCGGTGCGCAGCGGGCCACCCGCGCCGCGATCATCCTGCTCGCCGTGGAGTTGGGTCAGGGCGTGATCGGCTTCGTGCAGTACTTCACCCACGTGCCGGCGATCCTGGTCGGCGCGCACATGCTCGGCTCCTGCCTGGTGCTGCTGGCCGCCCTGGCGGTGCAGTGGTCCACCCGGGAACGCAGCCCCGTCGCGCCGGTCCCCCAGGCCGCCCCGGCCGACGCCGCCACCCCGGTACCAGTCACCGCCTGACGCGCCCTGGCCACCTGACGACCCCCCGCGCCCCGCGCCCCGCGCCCCGCGCCCCGCGCCCCGCGCCCCGCGCCCCGCGCCCCGCGCCCCGCGCCCCGCGCCAAGATCTCCACAACTACCCCGATGTTGCTGCCTCCGACACGCCGTGAGACAGCAACATCCCCGAAACTGCGCGGATCTTGACGACGAACCCCGCCCCGGACGGACGCGGACGGCCGTTGCTGCGGGACGCTCGTTGCGGGGACGCTCGTTGCGGGGGCGGGCAGCGGGAGGTCAGGCGCGGCGGGTCAGGTGGGTGGTGATCGCGGTGGCGAGGCGGTCGGGGGCTTCGTTCGCGTACCCGATGAAGAGCGACGGCTCGGTCAGCTCCAGCTCGACCAGGACCGGCTCGCCGTCCGGGCCGGGGATCAGGTCGACCCGGGCGTAGAGCAGCTGTCTGGTGCCACCGGGTATCGCCGCGAGGGTCCGCTCGGCCACCGCCAGCTGTTCGGGGCGGACGGTGCGCGCGGTGATCTCTTCGGCCTTGTAGAGCCCGTCCGGGCCGAGGTCCGGCCCGGCCAGCATCGGACCCTTGCGGATCGCGTGGCTGAACTCGAGCCCGTCCGGGCCGGCCAGGAAGAGCAGTGCCGTCTCGCCCTCGGTGTCGACGGCACGCAGGTACGGCTGGACCATGGTCACCCGGCCGGCCTCGGAGAGCCGGCGAACGTGTGCGGCGGCCAGGTCCCGGTGTTCCGGGTCGGCCAGGTCGTACCGGCCGGTGTCCTGGCTGCCGGCGCTGACCGCGGGCTTGAGCACGTACTCGCCGGTCTCGGCGGGCAGTTGCCAGCTCTCCCCCGGCCCGATCCACGACGTTGGCACGGTTGGCACCCCGGCGGCGCTCAGCTCGGCGAGGTAGCGCTTGTCGGTGTTCCAGCGGACCACGTCGGCCGGGTTGACCAGCGTCGGCACGGTGGCCGCCCAGGACACGAACTCGTCGCGGCGTAGCGCGTAGTCCCAGGGTGAGCGGAGCACGACCAGGTCGTAGGACGACCAGTCGACGTCGGGGTCGTCCCAGATGACGGCCTGGACGGCGACGCCACGGGCCGCGAGCGGGGCGAGGACCAGCCGGTCGTCCGGGTCGAGGTCGGCCAGGTCGGCGCAGGTGACGAGAGCGACCCGGGGTTCCCCCCGGGTCGACTGGTGATATGTGGTCAATTCAGCTGTCTGTTTCAGCGGGACATCGTGCGGCGGGCCATCGACCGCCAGAGGTCGTTGCTCGGACGCATCTGATCCATCAGCTCGCGCTCCCAGGCGTTCTCGACGGTGACTCCCGCCTTGGCGCACGCCTCCCGGGCGGTGACGGTGTCGTCGGCGAACTGGTCGCCCCACTCACCATCGGAACCCACGAGGACGATCCGCGCGCCACGCTTGCCGACGTACTCGATGACCGCCTTCGCGCCGCCGTGTCCGGCGGCGAACGCCTTGAGGCCCGCGACCAGGCCGTGGGGCGCCTGCTCGCCGGTGGTCTGCTCGGCCGTCAGCGTCGTATCGGAACCATCTGCCATGACGCGAAGCCTAAGCAGAGTCGCACCCGGTCGGGCGAGAACCATGAACCTTTTGTGATGCCAATTACCTACAGGTTTAAGGATGACCACAGGTTTGCTGTCCGCTTATTTACTGACTTTTACCGTCAAACCACGCTGGCAAATCGACTCCGAACCGCCCCGAGTTGAGCCGATCCGACTCATGCCGAAAGTTACTCTGATGTGACGTTAAACCCGGACAACTCATCCACGTCCATGATTAGTCACTAGATCACGGCTACCGTTCGCCGGCCGGCAGAGCCGACGGGCAGAGCCGACGGGCAGAGCCGTGGCGTGCGGGACGGGTCAGATCAGCGCGTCGAGCGCGACGGCCACGAAGACGATCGTCAGGTACGTCGTCGACCAGTGGAACAGCCGCATCGGCTTGACCGCCTCGCCGCGCGTCGCGCGCCGGCAGAGCCGGTGAGCCTCGACCAGGAAGATGGCGCCCACCACCAGGGTCGGCACCCCGTAGATCGCGCTGAGGCCCAGCGGCCAGACGGCCAGGGAGGTGAGCACGGTGAGCCACGCGAAGATCAGGATCTCGGCGTTCACCCGGCGGACCGAGGCCACCACCGGCAGCATCGGGATGCCGGCCCGGGCGTAGTCGTCCTTGTACTTCATCGCGAGGGGGTAGAAGTGCGGCATCTGCCAGAAGAAGACCACCGCGAAGAGCCCCCAGGCGGCCGGCGACAGCGAGCCGGTCACCGCCGCCCACCCGATCAGCACCGGTGCCGCACCGCAGGCGCCACCCCAGAAGGTGTTCGCCGGGGTGGAGCGCTTGAGCCACAGGGTGTAGACGAGGTCGTAGTAGACGATCGCGGCGAGGGTCAGCCCGGCGGCCAGCAGATTGGTGAACGCCGCCAGCAGGACGATCGACACCGCCGCCAGCACCAGACCGAAGATCAGCGCGCTTCGCGGCGACACGGTGTGCGCCGGCAGCGGCCGGCGCTTGGTACGCCGCATCAACTGGTCGATGTCACGGTCGATGTAGCAGTTGAGCACGCTGGCCGCGCCGGCGGCGAGCGAACCACCGATCAGCACGACGGCCATCAGCCACAGCGACGGAAGCCCGCCCTCGGCGAGCATCATCGCCGGGATGGTGGTGACCAGCAGCAACTCGACGATCCGCGGCTTGGTGAGCGCCACGTACGACGAGAGGACCGCGCGTACGTCCCGCCGGGCCACCGGGCCCTCTGCCGCCCGCGCCGGGTGTTGCCCGGCCGGGTTGCTCGCGGGGCGCTCGGTGATCATGCTCACGGATTGCCACCTTCCGGCATCGGGCACGGGGAGATCGGATTGGTCGGGACCACAACGGGTCCGCATACCGACCCACACACTACGCGTCGTCGTTTTGGCTGCCCGGCCGACCCGACAACGGTGCGGGCCGTCACACCACCGGGTTGAACCGAGCATCCGGATGGTCACGTAGCGCACACCATGCACAGATCCCCGGGCGCGCGTTTAGGGACGCTCGATAAGGTCATCAGTGAGGGTTCCGCCCATCTGCCGAGGAGCACAACCATCGTGGCTGTTAAACGACCCGAGCACTCCGCACTGAACTGGTCCGACCTCGATCGCCGGGCCGTAGACACCGTCCGCGTGCTGGCCATGGACGCCGTTGAGAAATCCGGCAACGGCCACCCGGGCACCGCGATGAGCCTCGCGCCCGCGGCGTACCTCCTCTTCAACCGCGTCATGCGGCACAACCCGGCCGACCCGAACTGGCCGGGACGCGACCGGTTCGTCCTCTCCGCCGGGCACTCCAGCCTGACGCTCTACATCCAGCTGTTCCTCTCCGGTTACCCGTTGAGCCTGGACGACCTGAAGTCGCTGCGGCAGTGGGGCTCGCAGACGCCTGGGCACCCCGAGCACGGGCACACGCCGGGCGTGGAGACCACCACCGGCCCGCTCGGGCAGGGTCTGGGCAACGCGGTCGGCATGGCCATGGCGGCCCGCCGCGAGCGCGGCCTGTTCGACCCCGAGGCCGAGCTCGGCGCGTCCGTCTTCGACCACGGCATCTGGTGCATCGTCTCCGACGGTGACATCGAGGAGGGCATCAGCCACGAGGCCAGCGCCCTCGCCGGCCACCAGCAGCTGGGCAACCTCACGGTGATCTACGACGACAACGAGATCTCCATCGAGGACGACACCCGGATCGCCAAGAGCGAGGACGTGGCCGCCCGCTACGAGGCGTACGGCTGGCACGTGCAGACCGTCGACTGGCGCAGCGGCGACGCCGACCAGGGCGACTACCACGAGGACGCCGAGGCGCTGTACGCGGCGCTGGTGGCCGCCAGGGCGGAGACCGCCCGCCCCTCCTTCATCGCGCTGCGCACCATCATCGGCTGGCCCGCGCCCAACAAGCAGAACACCGGCAAGATCCACGGCTCGGCGCTCGGCGCCGACGAGGTGAAGGCCACCAAGCGGATCCTCGACTTCGACCCGGAGCAGACCTTCCAGGTCGACGAGGAGGTGCTCAGCCACGCCCGCACGGTGATGAGCCGCGGCTCCGACGCGGAGCAGGAGTGGACCACGGCGTTCGACGCCTGGAAGAAGGCCAACCCGGAGCGCACCGCGCTCTACGAGCGGCTGGCCGGCCGCGTACTCCCCGACGGCTGGACCGACGCGTTGCCGGTCTTCCCCGCGGACGCCAAGGGTGTGGCCACCCGGGCCGCCTCCGGCAAGGTCCTGGAGGCGCTCGCGCCGGTGCTCCCGGAGCTGTGGGGCGGCTCGGCCGACCTGGCCGAGAGCAACAACACCACGATGAAGGGCGAGCCGTCGTTCATCCCGGCTACGCACGCCACCAAGGACTTCCCCGGTCACGAGTACGGCCGCACGCTGCACTTCGGCATCCGTGAGCACGCCATGGGCGCGATCCTCAACGGCATCGCCCTGCACGGTGGCACCCGCCCGTACGGCGGCACGTTCCTGGTCTTCAGCGACTACATGCGTCCGTCGGTGCGGCTGGCCGCGTTGATGAAGCTGCCGGTGACCTACGTCTGGACGCACGACTCGATCGGCCTCGGCGAGGACGGCCCGACCCACCAGCCGGTGGAGCACCTGACCGCGCTGCGCGCCATCCCGGGCCTGGACGTGGTCCGGCCGGCGGACGCCAACGAGACCGCCTGGGCCTGGCGGCAGGCGCTGGAGCACACCGACCGGCCCACCGCGCTGGCGTTGAGCCGTCAGCCGCTGCCGACCATGGACCGCGACGTCCTCGGCAGCGCGGACGGCGTGGCCAAGGGCGGCTACGTGCTGGCCGAGGCGTCCAACGGCAAGCCTCAGGTGATCATCGTCGGCACCGGTTCCGAGGTGCAGCTCTGCCTGACCGCCCGGGAGCGGCTGGAGGCCGACGGCACCCCGACCCGGGTCGTCTCGATGCCCTGCCAGGAGTGGTTCTACGAGCAGGATGAGGCGTACCGGGAGTCGGTGCTCCCGCGCGGGGTAAAGGCACGGGTGAGCGTGGAAGCGGGCATCGCGATGTCCTGGCGCGGTGTCGTCGGTGACCTCGGCGAGAGCGTGAGCCTGGAGCACTACGGAGCGAGCGCCCCGCACACCGTGCTCTTCGAGCAGTTCGGGTTCACCCCCGACCGGATCGTGGCGGCGGCACACGCCTCGCTGGCCCGGGTGGGCGACATCACCGGTTTCACGACCGGCAACTGAGGGAGCGTGGACGGCATGACGGACAAGCTGAATGAGCTCACCGCCGCGGGCGTGGCGGTCTGGCTCGATGATCTTTCCCGGGTACGTTTGAGCTCCGGCGGGCTGGACCAGCTGCGCCGCGAGAAGCACGTGGCCGGTGTCACCACCAACCCGACGATCTTCGCCAAGGCGCTGAGCGACGCCGACGAGTACAACTGGCAGCTGCACGACCTCGCCACCCGTGGCGTCGAGGTCGAGGAGTCGGTGCGCATGCTCACCACGTACGACGTGCGGTGGGCCTGCGATGTGATGCGCCCGTCGTACGACGGCAGCGACGGCGTGGACGGTCGGGTCTCCATCGAGGTGGACCCCCGGCTGGCGCACGACAGCGACAAGACCGTGGCCGAGGCCAAGGCGCTGTGGTGGCTGGTGGACCGCCCCAACCTCTACATCAAGATCCCGGCCACCGAGGCCGGCCTGCCGGCGATCACCGCCACCCTGGCCGAGGGGATCAGCGTCAACGTCACGCTGATCTTCGGTCTGGACCGCTACTCGGCGGTCATGGAGGCGTTCCTCGCCGGCCTAGAGCAGGCCAAGGCGAACGGCCACGACCTGTCGAAGATCGGCTCGGTGGCGTCGTTCTTCGTCTCCCGCGTCGACTCCGAGGTCGACAAAAGGCTCGAGAAGGTCGGTTCCGACCAGGCGAAGGCGCTGAAGGGCAAGGCCGCCATCGCCAACGCGCAGCTGGCGTACGAGCGCTACTCCGAGGTGTTCTCCTCCGACCGTTGGAAGGCGCTCGCCGGCGCCGGCGCGCACCCGCAGCGGCCGCTCTGGGCGTCCACCTCGACGAAGAACCCGGATTACCGGGACGTCATCTACGTCGAGGAGCTGATTGCCCCCGGCACGGTCAACACGATGCCGGAGTCGGTCATCCACGCGTACGCCGATCATGGCGAGACCCGCGGCGACACCATCACCGGCGCCTACGACGCGGCCCGGAAGGTCTTCGCCGACCTGAAGTCGGTCGGGGTGGACATGGACGACGTGATCGACACCCTGGAGCGCGAGGGTGTGGAAAAGTTCGAGGCCAGCTGGCAGGAGCTGCTCGACGGGGTCCGCAAGTCGTTGGAGGCGGCGGCGAAGGGCAAGGGCGCTCCGAACAAGGCGGCCAAGGGCAACGCCAAGGCCGCCGAGAAGACCGGTGGCGCATGAGCGAGCGAAGCGGAGTGACGGCATGAGCGACCTTCTTGCAGGGCCGGTGGAGGCAGCGGCCGGGCTCGCGGTGTACGGCGCGGACGCGGTCGACAAGGCCGCGCCCGCCTCGACCCGGGACGCGCTGGTGAAGGCCGGCGTCCCGGGCAAGCTGGCGGGCAAGGACGCGAGCCTGTGGGGTCCGGACGCCGAGGCCGAGGCGAAGATCCGGCTGGGCTGGGTGGACACCCACCGGCGCAGCCGCGAGCTGCTCGTGCAGTTGGCCGAGCTGACCGCGGAGCTGGCCGACCTGGATCATGTGGTGCTCGCCGGCATGGGCGGCTCGTCGCTCGCGCCCGAGGTGATCACCCAGACGTTGGGTCGCCCGCTGACCGTGCTGGACACCACCGACCCGGGCCAGGTCCGGGCGGCGCTCGCTGACCGGCTGGAGCGCACCGTCGTGGTGGTGGCCAGCAAGTCCGGCTCGACGGTGGAGACCGACAGCCACCGGCGCGCCTACTGGCAGGCGTTCCTGGACGCCGGGATGACCGAGGCGGAGGCCGGCCGGCACTTCGTCATCGTCACCGACCCGGGTTCGCCGCTGGAGACCACCGCGGCCGAGATGGGCGCGTTCACCGTGCTGGCCGACCCGAACGTCGGCGGCCGGTACTCGGCGCTGACCGCCTTCGGTCTGGTGCCGTCGGCGCTGGCCGGGGTCGAGGTCGCGGAGCTGCTCGACCAGGCGGACGCGCTCGCCACGTCGCTCGGCGCGGACCAGAACAACCCGGCGCTGGCGTTGGGTGCCGCCCTGGGCGCCGCGGCCACGCTGGCCCGGGACAAGGTCGCCCTGGTCTCCGACGGCACCGGCATCGACGGACTCGGCGACTGGGCCGAGCAGCTGATCGCCGAGTCGACAGGCAAGGCCGGGGTGGGCATCCTCCCGGTGGTCGTGGAGTCTCCGCAGAGCCCCGGCGCCACCGGCGCGGACGTGCTGACCGTCAGCTACGGCGGCGCGCTGGCCCCGGGTGACGTGCCGGGCGGCGGCGCCGCCCCGGACGTGGCCGTCAACGGCCCGCTGGGCGCGCACTTCCTGGCCTGGGAGTACGCCACCGCTGTGGCCGGCGTGGTGCTCGGCATCGACCCGTTCAACCAGCCGAACGTCACCGAGTCCAAGGAGAACACCAACAAGATCCTGGCCTCGGGCCTGCCGGCGGAGACGCCGTCGTTCACCGAGGGCGCGATCGAGGTGTACGCCCCGCAGGGCGCCCCCGGGGACCTCGCCGGCGTGCTGCGCTGGCTGCTCGACGGGCTGGGCGACGACGGTTACCTCGCGGTGATGGCGTACCTCGATCGGTTCGCCGACGCCGACGCGGCCCGACTGCGGCCGCTGCTGGCCCAGGCGGGCGGGCGGCCGGTCACCTTCGGCTGGGGTCCGCGGTTCCTGCACTCGACCGGCCAGTACCACAAGGGCGGTCCGCAGGTGGGCAGCTACCTCCAGGTGACCGGCGCGGTCGCCGAGGACCTGGCGGTGCCGGGCAAGCCGTACACCTTCGGTGAGCTGCAGGCGGCGCAGGCCGCCGGGGACCGGCAGGCCCTCGCCGGTCGGGAGCGGCCGCTGCTGCGCTTGCACCTGACCGACCGGGCCGCCGGTGTCGCCCAACTACTGGACGCGGCAGGTGATCTGCGGGCGTGAGGATGGACGACGTGAGTGAAGCGGATCGAGGAGGTGGTGGCTCGGTGAACCCGCTGCGCGACCCGCAGGACCGCCGGTTGCCCCGGATCCCCGAGCCCTGCGCTCTGGTGATCTTCGGGGTGACCGGGGACCTGGCCCGCAAGAAGCTGCTCCCCGCGGTCTACGACCTGGCCAACCGGGGGCTGCTGCCGCCGGGCTTCGTGGTGCTCGGCTTCGCGCGCCGCGACTGGGGCGACGGCGACTTCGAGACGTTGGCCTGCGAGGCTGCTCGCAAGCACGCCCGCACCCCGTGGCGGGACGAGGTGTGGGCGCGGCTGGCCGGCAACATCAAGTTCGTCGGTGGGTCGTTCGACGACGACGCCGCCTTCGACCAGCTCGCCTCGACGCTTGACGATCTGCGCCAGACCCACGGCATCACCGGCAACGCGGCGTTCTACTTCTCCATCCCGCCGGCGGCGTTCCCGGTCGTGCTCAAGCAGTTGGCCCGCACCGGAATGGCCGACAACGACAAGTCCGGCGGTTGGCGCCGGGTCGTGGTGGAGAAGCCGTTCGGCAACGACCTGCCGTCGGCGAAGGCGCTCAACGACCTCGTCGACGACGTGTTCACCCGGCAGGACGTCTTCCGGATCGACCACTACCTGGGCAAGGAGACGGTTCAGAACATCCTCGCCCTGCGGTTCGCCAACAACCTGTTCGAGCCGCTGTGGAACTCCAAGTACGTCGACTCGGTGCAGATCACCATGGCGGAGGACGTCGGCATCGGCACCCGCGCCGGCTTCTACGACACCGTCGGCACCGCCCGCGACGTGTTGCAGAACCACCTCCTGCAACTTCTCGCCCTGGTGGCGATGGAGGAGCCGACCAGCTTCGACGCCGACGAGATCCGGACCGAGAAGCTGAAGGTGCTCAAGGCCATCACCCTGCCCAAGGACGTCACCCGGGACACTGTCCGCGGCCAGTACCTGCCCGGTTGGGTCGGCGGCGAACGCGCTGTCGGTTACCTGGATGAACGGGACGTCCCCACCGACTCCACCACGGAGACGTACGTGGCGGTGCGGCTGGGCATCCAGAACCGCCGCTGGGCGGAGGTGCCGTTCTACATCCGGGCCGGCAAGCGGCTGCCCCGGCGGGTCACCGAGGTCGCCATCATGTTCAAGAAGGCGCCGCACCTGCCGTTCAACGACGCCGACATGGAGTCGCTGGGCAACAACCAGCTGGTCATCCGGGTGCAGCCGGACGAGGGTGTGGTGCTCAAGTTCGGCTCGAAGGTGCCGGGCACGACCATGGAGGTCCGCGACATCGCGATGGACTTCCAGTACGGCGAGGCGTTCACCGAGTCCAGCCCCGAGGCGTACGAACGTCTGGTCCTGGACGTGCTGATCGGCGATCGCACCCTGTTCCCGGACGCGGCCGAGGTCGAGCAGAGCTGGCAGGTGATCGATCCGCTGGAGCACGCCTGGGAGGGCACCACCCCGGAGCCGTACCGGGCCGGGGAGTGGGGCCCACGGGCCTCCGACGAGATGCTGGCCCGCGAGGGCCGCGCCTGGAGAAGAGCATGATCGGGCTGTGGGACACCACCGGCAACGAGGTGGTCAAGGCGCTCGCCGCCGAGCGGCGCAGCGCCGGTGGGGTCGCCAGCGGCATGGCGCTCACCCTCATCGTGGTCGTGGACGAGAAGCGGGTCCGGGAGGCGGAGGCGGCGGCGACGATCGCCGCGGCCGCCCACCCGTGCCGGCTCGTGGTGGTGGTGCGCTCGGAGATCGAACGGGACCGCAACCGCCTGGACGCGGAGATCGTCGTCGGTGGGCGGCTCGGCCCGTGCGAGGCGGTGGTCACCCGGATGTACGGCCGGCTGTCCCTGCACGCCGAGTCGGTGGTGATGCCGCTGCTCGTTCCCGACGTGCCGGTGGTCACCTGGTGGCACGGCGAGCCGCCGGCGGAGATCGCCACCGACTTCCTCGGGGTGGTGGCCGACCGGAGGATCACCGACTCCGCGCAGGCCGCCGACCCGGTGGAGGCGCTGCGGCAGCGTGCCCGGGACTACGCCCCTGGCGACACCGACCTGGCGTGGACCCGGATCACCCCGTGGCGCACCCTGGTCGCCGGGGCGTTCGACACCACGAGCGACCGGGTCACCGAGGCGACAATCGTCGCGCCGCCGACCGACCCGACGGCGGCGCTGATGGCGGGTTGGCTGTCCAGCCGGCTCGGCATCACCCCACGCCGGGTGGACAGCAACGAGTTCCCTCGGATGCGGGAGGTGCAGCTCAGCTGCGCCAACGGCGACCAGCTGACGCTGACCCGCGAGGACAGCATGGCCGTGTTCCGGCGGACCGGCCAGGACGACCGGGCCCTGCCGCTGGTCCGTCGCCCGCTCGGCGACGAGCTGGCCGAGGAGCTACGGCGTCTGGACGCCGACCAGGTGTACGCGGAGGCGTTGGGTGCGACGGCGGGGCTGCGAGGGCTGGACCAGCGCCCTCCGCAGCGAGTCCACGTCTGGAAGGATCCGGCCACCGCGCAGCGCGCCGAGGCCGGGGTCACCGCGCACACTGGCACGAGCGGCGAGGGCTGAGCCCAGCCGGGGCAGGACGTCGGGCAGGGCCGGTACGCACCGGCCCTGCCCCGCAATCTCCGGGGTTTCCGCCCCAACCACCTCGGGCACACCGCCCCGGGCACGACAGCGACCGCCTCGCGGTCGGGAAACGAAGGCGCAACCATGAGTGAGGCGAGTGTCGCCGTCCACGCCGACGCCGACCTGTTGGCGCAGGCCGTGGCAGCCCGGTTGCTGGTGAAGCTGCTCGACGCCCAGGCCGATCGGGGCGAAGCCTCGGTGGTGCTCACCGGAGGGCGGGTCGCCGCGGCCGTGTACCGGGCGGTGGCGACGCTGCCGGCCCGCGACGCGGTGGACTGGTCCCGGGTCGACGTGTGGTGGGGCGACGAACGGTTCCTGCCCGCCGGGGATCCGGACCGCAACGAGACCCAGGCCCGCGCCGCCCTCCTGGACGCGGTGCCGCTGGACCCGGCCCGGGTGCACGCGATGCCAGCCTCGGACGGCCCGGCCGGCAACGACCCCGAGGCGGCGGCCGCCGCGTACGCGGACGAGTTGGCACGCGCCGCCCGGCCCGGGCACGCCACACTGCCGCACTTCGACGTGCTGATGCTGGGCGTCGGCGAGGACGGCCACGTGGCGTCGGTCTTCCCCGAGCACCCGGTCGGCTACGAGACCAGGCCGGTCAGCGCGGTGCGGGGCAGCCCCAAGCCGCCGCCGACGCGGACCACCCTCACCCTGCCGGCGATCAACACCGCCGAGGAGGTCTGGCTGGTGGCCGCCGGCGCCGACAAGGCTCGCGCGGTGGGTATGGCGTTGGCCGGCGCCGGGCCGGTGCAGTTGCCGGCCGCCGGTGTGCGCGGCGTGGGCCGCACCCGCTGGCTGTTGGACCGGACGGCGGCAGCCGACGTACCCGCCCGACTGCGCAGCCTGCGCTGAGCGCGAGGAGCAGCCCGCTACTCGCCGCGTCGACGGCGTAGTGCGGCGAGCGCCTCGGCGAGCAGAGCCTCCCCCTCCTCGGCGGTGCGCCGCTCCTTCACGTACGCCAGGTGGCTCTTGTACGGTTCGGCGCGGACCCGGCCCGGCGGGTTCTCGGCGTCCCGGCCGGCGGGCAGGCCGCAGCGGGGGCAGTCCCACAGGGGTGGCGGCTCGACGTCCGCGGCGATCCGGATGTCGACCCGGTGGTCGTTACGGCACCAGTAGGTGACGTCCTGTCGGGGGGCGGGTTGGTGCCGCTCGTCCGGGCGCATGGGTGCGGACCCGACCCGGGCTCCCCGGATAACGTTGCCACTCGGCACGGCTGCTCGCTCCTGTCGTCGGAGGGGACCCGCCGTCTTCGGGGGTGGAGCGGCGGGCGACGCGGTGCAGCGGAGAAAAGCCTGCGCGCGGCCCGTCGAGTGACGAACCGCGCGCAGATTGTACGACTTACTGAGCCTGCTCAGGCGCCGCTGTTCATTTGGAGGCGCAGCCAGAGCCCGAGCCCGACGATCGCGGCGAACCAGACGACGCTCACCAGAACGGTGTAACGGTCCAGGTTTTTCTCCGCGACCGAGGAGCCGGCGAGGCTGGAGCTGACGCCACCGCCGAACATGCTCGACAGACCGCCGCCC
Source organism: Micromonospora ureilytica (assembly GCF_015751765.1). Classification (NCBI taxonomy): domain Bacteria; kingdom Bacillati; phylum Actinomycetota; class Actinomycetes; order Micromonosporales; family Micromonosporaceae; genus Micromonospora; species Micromonospora ureilytica. Next base: position 563,676 of record NZ_JADOTX010000001.1, on the reverse strand, counting down.
TTGCCGCGGTGCAGCAAGATCAGCATGGTGAGCAGAATGCTCGTGATGACCAGCAACACGATCAACGTGTATGCGAACCAGATCGGCATGGCTGGGGTCAGTTCCTCTCGTAGCGATCCTCGCCCGGTCTGATCGGGCACGGCGGCACCGACCGGCGGACGGGCGGTGTCAAGGATACCGAGCGATCAGCGGGCGAGGTGCTCCGGGAACCGGCAGATCTGAGCGAATTCCTCCGCGTCCAGGCTGGCGCCCCCCACCAGGCCCCCGTCCACGTCCGCCTGGCCCATGATCGAGGCGATGTTGGACGCCTTGACCGAGCCGCCGTAGAGGACCCGAACCTGGTCGGCGGTCTCCTGGTCGAAGCGTTCCGCCAGCCGCTGACGCACCGCCCCACAGACCTCCTGGGCGTCGTCCGGGGTCGCGGTCTTGCCCGTGCCGATCGCCCAGACCGGCTCGTACGCGATCACGACCTGCCGCACCTGCTCGGCGGTGAGCCCGGCGAGGCCCCCGTCGAGCTGGTCGGAGCAGTGCGCCACATGGGTGCCCTGCTCGCGGATGTCCAGCCCCTCCCCCACGCAGAGGATCGGCGTCAGGCCGTGCGTCAGCGCCGCCTTGACCTTGGCGTTGACCAGCGCGTCGTCCTCGTTGTGGTAGGCCCGCCGCTCGGAGTGCCCGACCACCACGTACGTGCAGCCGAGCTTCGCCAGCATCGGCCCGGAGATGTCCCCGGTGTACGCGCCGGACGCGTGCGGGGAGAGGTCCTGCGCGCCGTAGCCGATGAGCAGCTTGTCGCCGTCCACCGCGGTCTGCACGGTCCGCAGGTCGGTGAAGGGCGGCAACACGACAGTCTCGACGGCGGTGAGCTGCTTCTCGGTGAGGCTCGCCGCCAGCTTCTGCACCAGCAGGTTGGCCTCGAGGTGGTTGAGGTTCATCTTCCAGTTGCCGGCCATCAACGGCCGGCGGGTCGTGCTCGACATTCAGTTCTCCAGGGCCGCGATGCCGGGGAGGGTCTTGCCCTCAAGGTATTCCAGGGAGGCGCCACCACCGGTGGAGATGTGCCCGAAGGACGATTCGTCCAGACCCAGGGCACGGACGGCCGCCGCACTGTCGCCGCCGCCGACGACGCTGAACGCGTCGGCCTTGGTGATCGCCTCGGCGATCCCCCGGGTGCCCGCCGCGAACGCCGGCATCTCGAACACGCCCATCGGGCCGTTCCAGAAGATCGTCTTCGCCTGGGACAGCGCGGCGCTGAAGCCGGCCACCGTGTCCGGACCGACATCCAGGCCGAGCCGGTGGCTCGGGATGCCGTCGACCCGGACCGTGTCGTGCGCCGCGTCCGGAGCGAACGCGTCCGCGACCACCACGTCGACCGGGAGCATGATCTTGCCGCCGGACCGCTCCAGCAGGTTACGGCAGGTCTCGACCATGTCCTTCTCCAGCAGCGAGGTGCCCACCTCCAGGCCCTGGGCCTTGAGGAAGGTGAAGCACATCCCGCCACCGATGAGCAGCCGGTCGACAGTGGGCAGCAGAGCCTCGATCACGGCGAGCTTGTCGGACACCTTCGACCCACCGAGCACCACCACGTACGGGCGCGCCGGGTCAGCGGTGAGCTTGGAGAGGACCTCGACCTCACGCAGCACCAGCCGGCCCGCGACGTGCGGCAACCGGGCCGGCACGTCGAAGACGCTGGCGTGCTTGCGGTGCACGGCACCGAACGCGTCGTCCACGTACGCGTCGCCGAACGCGGCGAGCTGGTCGGCGAAGGCACCGCGCTCGGCCTCGTCCTTGCTGGTCTCACCGGCGTTGAAGCGCAGGTTCTCCAGGAGGGCGACCTGGCCGTCGGCCAGGCCGGCCACGGTGGAGCGGGCGGAATCACCAACGGTGTCGGTGGCGAAGTGCACAGGCGCGCCGAGCAGCTCACCGAGCCGCCCGGCGACCGGGCCCAGGCTGAACTGCGGGTCCGGAGCGCCCTTCGGGCGGCCCAGGTGCGAGCAGACGACCACCTTCGCGCCGGCCTCGACCAGCGCGCCGAGGGTCGGCAGCACCGCGCGGATCCGGCCGTCATCAGTGATGGCACCGGTCTGCTTGTCGAGTGGGACGTTCAGGTCGGCGCGCACCAGCACGCGCCGACCCGACACCCCCTCGGCGAGCAGGTCGTCGAGGGTCCGGAGGGCACTCACAGAGCTAGCCTTCCGTTCGCGACTGCGGGGCTCGCAAGCTCACTCCTCGCGCTCACAGCGACGAACCGACCAACTTGACCAGGTCGACCAGCCGGTTGGAGTAGCCCCACTCGTTGTCGTACCAGCCGACGACCTTGACCTGGTTGCCGACGACCTTGGTCAGCGGCGCGTCGAAGATGCACGACGCCGGGTCGGTCACGATGTCGGTGGAGACGATCGGGTCCTCGTTGTAGACCAGGATGCCCTTGAGCGGGCCGTCCGCGGCGGCCTTCAGCGCGGCGTTTACCTCGTCCACGGTGGTCTCACGACCCACGTTGACGGTGAGGTCGGTGACCGAGCCGGTCGGGATCGGCACCCGCAGGGCGTACCCGTCGAGCTTGCCCTTGAGGTCCGGCAGGACCAGGCCGATCGCCTTGGCGGCGCCGGTCGAGGTCGGCACGATGTTCAGCGCGGCGGCCCGGGCCCGACGCAGATCCGAGTGCGGCGCGTCCTGAAGGTTCTGGTCCTGGGTGTACGCGTGGATCGTCGTCATCAGACCGTGCTGGATGCCGAACGTGTCGTGCAGGACCTTCGCCATCGGGGCGAGGCAGTTGGTGGTGCACGAGGCGTTGGAGATGATGGTGTGCTTCGCCGGGTCGTAGGTGTCGTGGTTGACACCCATGACGACGGTGACGTCCTCGTTCTTCGCCGGGGCGGAGATGATGACCTTCTTGGCCCCGCCGTCGACGTGCGCCTTGGCCTTGGTGGCGTCGGTGAAGAAGCCGGTCGACTCGATGACGACGTCGGCGCCGAGCTCGCCCCACGGCAGCTTCGACGGGTCCTTCTCGGCGTACGCCTTCATGGTCTTGCCACCGACGGTGATCTCGTCGGCGGTGGCCTTGACCTCGTAGGGCAGGCGACCGAGGATGCTGTCGTACTTGAGCAGGTGGGCGAGCGTGGCGTTGTCGGTCAGGTCGTTCACCGCCACGATCTCGATGTCGGCGTCAGACGCCAGCACTGCCCGGAAGAAGTTACGGCCGATTCGGCCAAAGCCGTTGATGCCAACCCGGGTGGTCACAGGTCCCATCTCCTCGCGTTCTGGTCCGCCGGCTTCAGACAACGGGCCGGCGGGAATGGTGTGCGCCGACCGTTGGAGCCGGCCGTCGACGGTTCAACTCGGCCACCCCGCCGCGCGGTCTGAGGACCTGACCGCCCCGAGGCGGTGGGCACGACGAGAAGTGCCGGTGTCGGCCCCCTTGCCGTACTCAGCGACCCTATCCGAGCGTGCGAGACCACGCTGCGCCGGGTCGTGCTCCCGGGCGCACCGTGCGGCCCCACCGTCCTATCAGACCACGAGCATGTCGGGCGTGACGGCTGCTTCCGTATCCGGGATGCCGAGGTCGCGGGCCCGCTTGTCGGCCAGCGCCAGGAGCCGGCGGATCCGCCCCGCGATGGCGTCCTTGGTCAGCGGGGGGTCGGCCAGGGCCCCCAACTCCTCCAGCGACGCCTGCCGGTGCTCCAGGCGCAGCCGCCCGGCGTCGGTCAGGTGGTTGGGCGCCTCGTCGGCGAGGATCTCCAGCGCGCGGGTGACCCGGGCGGCGGCGGCGACCGCCGCCCGCGCCGAACGGCGCAGGTTGGCGTCGTCGAAGTTGGCGAGCCGGTTGGCGGTGGCCCGCACCTCGCGGCGTACCCGACGCTCCTCCCAGGCCAGCACGCTCGAGTGCGCGCCGATCCGGGTGAGCAGCGCGGCGATCGCGTCACCGTCCTTGACGACCACCCGGTCCACCCCGCGTACCTCGCGGTTCTTCGCGGTGATGCCGATGCGGCGGGCCGCGCCGACCAGCGCCAACGCCGACTCCGGCCCCGGGCAGGTGATCTCCAGCGCGCTGGAGCGGCCGGGCTCGGTGAGCGAGCCGTGGGCCATGAACGCGCCCCGCCACGCGGAGACCGCGCAGCAGACGTTCGCCGCCACCACGTGCGGGGGCAGCCCTCGCACCGGGCGACCCCGCACGTCGAGCAGGCCGGTCTGCCGCGCGAGGGCCTCGCCGTCCTTGACCACCCGCACGATGAAATGGCTGCCCTTGCGCAGCCCTCCGGAGGCCAGCACGTGGATCTCGCTGGGGTAGCCGTAGACCTCGGCGATCTCTCGGCGCAGCCGCCGGGCCACCGCCCCGGTGTCCAGTTCAGCCTCCACCACCACCCGGCCGGAGACGATGTGCAGCCCGCCGGCGAAGCGCAGCAAAGCGGCCATCTCCGCCCGTCGGCAGCAGGGCTTGGGCACGTCGACCCGACTCAGCTCGTCCTTGACCGCGGCCGTCATCGCCATTGTGCGTCCCCTCACGGACCTGTTCCGGCGTGTCGCCGGAGATTACGTACGTGTCTAACGATCGGCACCCAGTACAGGCACCAGCGCGGCGCCCAGGGCAGCCGGATCATGGCGGGGAGTCCCGTCGACAACGGCGACGGGGGCGAGGACCAGGCGGGCACCCAGCGATTCTGCCGCACGTTCGACCGGTTCGGGGTCACCCACCGCCTTGGCATCGGCGAGCACAAGATCCACCTTGAGCTCGGGCAGGTACCAGTGCAGGGCCGCGAGATGGTCGGCGACCGAAAGCCCGAGGGTTTCCTTCTCCGCGGCGAGGTTCAGCGTGACCAACCGCCGCGCCGAGGTGGACACGATCGCGTCGGCCAACTGCGGCACCAGCAGGTGCGGAAGCACACTCGTGTACCAGCTGCCCGGCCCGAAGATCAACCAATCGGCTGCCCGGATCGCCTCGATGGCCTCGGCACAGGCCGGTGGGGCGCTCGGGGTGAGCCGCAGCGACTCGACCCGCCCGGTCGTGACGGCCACCTGGTGCTGGCCACTCACCGTACGCACCTCGTCGGGGGCGGCCGGGTCGACGCCGCGTACCCGAGCCTCGATGCCGACCGGTTGGCGGGACATCGGCAACACCCGGCCGACGGCGCCGAGCATCGCGCCGGCGTGCTCCAGCGCGGCCACCGGGTCGCCGAGCAGCTCCATGAGGCCGCAGAGCACCAGGTTGCCCACCGCGTGCCCGGTCAGACCGTCGGTGCCGGCCGACGCCCCGTCGGTGCCGCGCGGGGCCGCGCCGTCCCGGTCCGGGTCGTCGCCCGCCGCCGGGCTCCTGTCGGTCGCCCCCGATCGGGGTACGCCCACCGGTACGGCGGCGAAGCGGTGCTGGAACAGCCCGGCGCTGCGCCGGGTGGCCGGGTGATCCCCGGCCAACGCCACAAGCGCCTGGCGCAGATCTCCCGGCGGCAGGCCACCCCGCTCGGCCCGCAGCCGACCACTGGAGCCGCCGTCGTCACCCACAGTCACCACCGCTGTGATGTCGAGGTCGAGTTCGGGAGCGCAGTGGCGCAGCGCCCGCAACGAGGCGGACAGCCCGTGCCCGCCGCCGAACGCCACCACCCGCCGGGCCGTCATTCCCGCCCCAGGTCGCGGTGCTGGGCGTTCGCCGCCAGCCCGGAGTGACGCAGTCGGCTGGCCAACTCCTCGGCGATGGCCACGCTGCGGTGCTTGCCGCCGGTGCAGCCCACGGCGACCGTGAGGTACCGCTTGCCCTCCCGCTCGAAGCCGGTCGTGGTGGCGTTGACCAGGTCGGCGTACGAGGCGACGAAGGCGTCCGCACCCTCCTGGCCCAACACGTACGCGCTGACCGCCTCCTCCCGCCCGGTGTGCTCCCGCAACTCCGGCACCCAGTACGGATTGGGAAGGAAGCGGGCGTCCAACACGAAATCGGCGTCCGGCGGCAGGCCGTACTTGAAGCCGAACGACAGCACGGTGACCCGCAGCCGGCGGGCGTCCTCGCCGCCGAACAGCTCCTCGATGCGCCGCCGAAGCTGGTTGACGTTCAGGTGGCTGGTGTCGATGATCACGTCGGCCTGGTCGCGCGCCTCCTCCAGCAGACCACGCTCCACGGCGATGCCGTCGGCCAGCCGCCCGTCACCCTGCAACGGGTGCGAACGCCGAACGCTCTCGAACCGCCGGATCAGCACCTCGTCGTCGGCGTCGACGAAGACCACCCGGGGCGAGAACCCGCGTTCCTTGAGCTCCCGGATCGCCCCGACCAGGTCCGTCGAGAAGGCCCGCGACCGCACGTCCAGCACCATCGCGGTACGCCGGGCTGCGCCGCCCGCCTTGAACGCCAACTCGGCCATGTCCAGCATCAGGGCCTGTGGCAGGTTGTCCACGACGTAGTAGCCGACGTTTTCCAACGCCCGGGCGACAGTGCTCCGGCCACCCCCGGACAGGCCGGTGACCACCACGAGGGTGGTCTCCGACTCGGCCGCCAGCTGCTCGTCATTGGCATCCGGGCCGTCGATCCGGTCACCGGTTGTGCGCGCCTCGCTCACCCGTACCCCCAAGCCGTGGCGCCGCGGCCGCCCTCGGCCGCGATTGGTCAATCAGCGACTCTATCCCGCCGCCGGGTCGTGGCCCGGCACCCGTGGCCGGACGGTGCCCGCGGACCGTGTCGACGGTCGCTCTCCCGACACCGAGCCCACTTGATGACGATCAGTAATTGTCAATACGCTCAACGTGGCCCACCCGACCCGGGTGCGCCGGACGGGTGCTGTCGGGGTGGGCTCGTAGACTCCGCGGATGGCTTCTCCCACCGACCTGCGTGCCGCTTCCGACGCCCTGGACGTGCTGGGCCGGGTCTTCGGCTACGACGCGTTCCGTGGTTTCCAGCAGGACGTGATCGACCATGTGGTCGCCGGCGGCGACGCGCTGGTGTTGATGCCCACCGGTGGCGGCAAGTCCCTGTGCTACCAGATCCCGGCCCTGGTCCGCGACGGCGTCGCCGTCGTCGTGTCCCCGCTGATCGCGCTCATGCAGGACCAGGTCGATGCCCTCACCGCGGTCGGCGTACGCGCCGGCTTCCTCAACTCGACCCAGACCCTGGACGCCCGACGGCGGGTGGAAGCCGCCTTCGTCGCCGGCGAGTTGGACCTGCTCTACCTGGCCCCGGAGGCGCTCGGCGTCCGGTCCACCCTCGCCCTGCTCGACCGGGGGCGCATCTCCCTGTTCGCGATCGACGAGGCGCACTGCGTGTCCCAGTGGGGGCACGACTTCCGCCCCGACTACCTCGCCCTGTCGATGCTGCACGAACGCTGGCCCGAGGTGCCCCGCATCGCGCTGACCGCCACCGCGACCAGCGCCACCCGCACCGAGATCGCGACCCGACTCAACCTCGACGGCGCCCGGCACTTCGTGGCCAGCTTCGACCGGCCCAACATCCAGTACCGGATCGTGCCCAAACGCGAGCCCCGCAAGCAACTGCTGACGCTGCTGCGCGACGAGCACCCCGGCGACGCCGGCATCGTCTACTGCCTGTCCCGGGCCTCGGTCGACAAGACGGCGGAGTTCCTCACCGCCAACGGGGTCGCCGCGCTGCCGTACCACGCCGGGCTGGACGCGGGCACCCGCGCTCGCAACCAACAGCGTTTCCTGCGGGAAGACGGCCTGGTCATGGTGGCCACCATCGCCTTCGGCATGGGCATCGACAAGCCCGACGTCCGCTTCGTCGCCCACCTCGACCTGCCCAAGTCCGTCGAGGGCTACTACCAGGAAACCGGCCGCGCCGGCCGCGACGGCCTGCCGTCCACCGCCTGGCTCGCGTACGGGCTGCAGGACGTGGTCCAGCAACGCAAGATGATCGAGACCTCCGACGGCGACCTCGCCCACCGCCGCAACCTCGCCGCGCACCTGGACGCCATGCTCGCCCTCTGCGAGACGGTGCGCTGCCGGCGGGTCCAACTGCTCGAATACTTCGGCGAGACGACGACGGCCGCCTGCGGCAACTGCGACACCTGCCTCACCCCACCCGAGTCCTGGGACGGCACCGTCGCCGCCCAGAAGTTGCTGTCCGCCGTCTTCCGCCTCGACCGCGAACGCAACCAGCGCTTCGGCGCCGGGCACTGCATCGACATCCTGCTCGGCAAACAGAACGACAAAATCAGCCAGTACGGTCACGACTCCCTGACCGTCTTCGGCATCGGCTCCGAGCTCAGCGAGGCCGAGTGGCGGGGCGTGGTCCGACAACTGCTCGCCGAAGGGCTCCTCGCCGTGGAGGGCGACTACGGCACCCTCGCGCTGACCGAGGCGAGCGCCGACGTCCTCGGTCGCCGCCGCACGGTCACCCTGCGCCGCGAACCGGAGAAGCCGGCATCGAGCCGCTCATCGAAGCCGCGCGGCTCGTCCACAGTCGTCGCCGAACTGACCCCGGCCGCCGCGTCACTGTTCGAGCGGCTGCGCGGCTGGCGTGCGTCCAGCGCCAAAGAGCAGGGCGTTCCGGCGTACGTGATCTTCCACGACGCCACGCTGCGACAGATCGCCAGCGACGCGCCCAGCACCCTGGCCGACCTGTCCCGCGTCAGCGGGGTCGGCGAGAACAAACTCGCCAAGTACGGCGAGCAGATCCTGGCCGTCCTCGCCACCGACTGAGGTCATGCCGAAGGGCCGGGCCCCGTGGTGGGGTCCGGCCCTTCGGTGTGTGTGTGGTGCTGGGGTCAGCTGGTGGCGTAGCCGCGGGTGGCGATCCAGTCGGCGAGGTGCTCGACGCTGATCTGGTAGGCGGCCTGGTTGGGGTCGGCGGAGTCGGCGATGGTGACGGTGTTGCCGTTGTCGCGGTAGCCGACGACGCTGATGTAGTGCCCGCCCTCGTAGGAGTGGGTGGTGCCGTCGGTGTCGGTGCTGGTCCCGGCGATGTTCGCGACCACGGCGCGGCCGTCGTCGACGGTCTTGACCACGTCGGCGCGCAGCGTGTCGGTCTGCTTCGCGTCGGCGTCGGGGGTGCTGATCTCCACCGACCGGTAGGCGTCGGTCTTGCCGGTTTCCTTGTTCAGGACGGGGGTGATGTCGTTGATGGAGTTGGTGCCGGCCTCGGTGGTGCCCATTTCCTTGGCCATGTCATCAACGTTGATGTTCTTGCCCTGCACGGACAGGGCGTTTCGGGTGGCGGCGGGGCCGCAGTAGTAGAAGTTCGGTTGGGCTTCGTAGCGCACGCCGAGTTCCCGCTCGCCGTGGCCCTTGCGGTCGGTGTGGGTCTGCGTGACCGGCTTGCCGCTGGTGGGGGCGGCGAAGGCGGTGGTGACGGGGCCGGCGATGGCGCCGCCGGTGAAGGCGAGACCAGCAGCGGTGAGGGCGGTCTTACGGATCAGATCGGTACGCATGGTGGCGTGCTCCTCTGCATCGGGGGTGCCCGCACCACCTCGGGGGGTGTGGTGGTGCGGGGAAGATTTGCGCCCGGTGACCCGCGGAAAGGGGTCGGCGTCGGGACAGCGTGTAACCGTTCGCGGTGGCGCGTCATTCCGCCTACCCGCAGGGGGTGGGCCGTTGTGGTGCTCGGCCGTGCGGGGGACGTAACCGAGGCGGCCTGCCAGATGTTCCCGGCGGCTGCCATGCCCGGGCCGTTGTGGTGCTCGACGGTGCGGGGGATGTAACCGGGGCGGCCTGGCGGATGTTCCCGGCGGCTGTTTCCCGCGGGGAGGGCCTGGCGGCTGGTTCCCGGCGGGGTCGGCGCAACCGTGACCCGGTCTGTTGCGGTGGTCTGCCAGGTATAACGACCCGGCCCGGCCGCCGATTCCGCCACGAGGGTGGCCCCGACCACCCGACACGTGAGGCCAAACCCGACAAACGACGCACCCTGCGGGCCCACCGAACCCGACACGGCGGCCACGGCGACGTGATCCACTCGGGTTCCTGAAAGTCGCGGTGTCCGGAGGCCGGGGACACCCCGACATCATGAAAGCCGAGTGGATCATGCCCGTCCGCCCCGTTCGCGCGCCCGGACCGGTCGAAGGCGGGACGGGGCGAGGCGCGGATCGGCCCGACGCACGGGGCAGCGCCCCGTACGGCTAGCCCGGCCAGGGGCAGCGCGCCGTACGGCTAGCCCGGCCAGGGGCAGCGCGCCGTACGGCTAGCCCGGCCAGGGGCAGCGCGCCGTACGGCTAGCCCGGCCAGGGGCAGCGCGCCGTATGGAACCTCGCGGCCCGCATGATCGTGCTCGATCCAGGAAACAGGCCCCACCCAGTGCAACGAGGCCACTACATCCAGGATCGAGCACGATCATGGGGGCGCGACCGCCCACCAACGGGGCGAGCAAGCACAGCCAGCGTCAGCCGGTGGCCGCCTCCGGCCGGGCGAGCGACGACAAGCGCTCAGGTGGTGGGCTTGGCCTCCGCGCTGTCGCCGGCCTTTGTGTCCTTGTCGAGGGCAGCCAGGATCGCCTCGGCGGTGCGCTGACCCACTCCCGGCACCTCGGTGATCTCTTCGACAGTTGCGGCCGAGAGCCGCTTGAGCGAGCCGAAGTGCCGCAGCAGCGCCTTGCGCCGCACCTCGCCGAGGCCGGGTACGTGGTCCAGTGCCGACTCGGTCATCCGCTTGGAGCGGCGCTGCCGATGGAAGGTGATGGCGAACCGGTGGGCCTCGTCACGCACCCGTTGCAGCAGGTAGAGCCCCTCCGAGGTGCGCGGGAGGATGACGGGGAACTCGTCGTCCGGGAGCCACACCTCCTCCAGCCGCTTGGCCAGCCCGCACAGGGCCACGTCGTCGATGCCCAGGTCGGCGAGGGCCTGCGCGGCGGCCGCGACCTGTGGGGCGCCGCCGTCGACGACCACCAGCTGCGGCGGGTACGCGAATTTTCGGGGCCGGCCGGTGGTCGGATCGATCAGGACACCGACCTGTGGTTCGACCGCGTCCTGAGGGGCTGCCGCATCGTCGGCCGACTCGACGCCCACCTCGCCCGTCTCGGCCCTGGCGTCCAGGTAGCGGGCGAAGCGGCGGCGGAGCACCTCGGACATCGCGGAGAGGTCATCGGTGGCGCCCCGGACGATGAACCGCCGGTACTCGCTCTTGCGGGGCAACCCGTCCTCGAAGACCACCATGCTGGCGACCACGTCGGTGCCCTGGATCTGGGAGATGTCGAAACACTCGATGCGCAGCGGCGAGGTGCTCATGCCCAGTGCCTCGCTGATCTCGTCCAGTGCCTTGCCCCGGGTGGTCAGGTCACCGGAGCGCTTGAGCTTGTGCCGGGACAGCGCGTCCTTGGCGTTGCGCTCCACCGTCTCCATCAGTGAGCGCTTGTCGCCACGCTGCGGCACCCGCAGCGAAACCCGACTGCCTCGATGGTTGGAGAGCCATTCGGCCAGCGCGTCGGCGTCCGCGGGCAGCTCGGGGACCAGCAGTTCCCGGGGCACGTCGGCCTCGCCGTGCTCGCCGCCGTACACCTGGGTGCAGAAGTGGTGCACCAGGTCCCCGGTGGTCAGATCCTCGGTCTTCTCCACCACCCAGCCGCGCTGGCCGCGGACCCGGCCGTCGCGGACGTGGAAGACCTGAACGGCGCTCTCGAGCGGGTCGTCGGCGAACGCGACGACGTCCGCGTCGGTGCCGTCGCCGAGCACCACTGTCTGCTTCTCCATGGCCCGGCGCAGCGCGGCCACGTCGTCGCGCAGCCGGGCGGCCCGCTCGAACTCCAGTTGCTCGCTCGCCTCGGTCATCTCGCGTTCGATCTTGCGGACCATGGTGTCGGTGCGCCCGGCCATGAAGTCGCAGAACCCGTCGACGATGGCCCGGTGTTCGTCGGCGGAGACGGTGCCGACGCACGGCGCCGAGCACTTGCCGATGTAGCCCAGCAGGCAGGGACGACCGACCTGGCCGGCCCGCTTGAACACCCCGGCGGAGCACGTGCGCGCGGGGAACACCCGCAGCAGCAGGTCGAGGGTCTCCCGGATCGCCCAGGCGTGTGAGTAGGGACCGAAGTAACGCACGCCCTTGCGCTTGGCGCCGCGCATCACCTGCAGCCGTGGGTACTCCTCGTCGAGGGTCACGGCGAGATAGGGGTACGACTTGTCGTCGCGGTAGCGGACGTTGAAGCGGGGGTCGTACTGCTTGATCCAGGTGAACTCCTGCTGGAGCGCCTCGACCTCGGTGCCGACGGTGATCCAGTCCACCGACTCGGCGGTGGTGACCATCTGCCGGGTGCGCTCGTGCAGGTTCCAGACGTCGCCGAAGTAGGAGTTGAGTCGGCTGCGCAGATTTCGCGCCTTGCCGACGTAGATCACCCGGCCGGTGCCGTCACGGAAGCGGTAGACCCCCGGTAGCTCCGGGATGGTGCCGGGTGCGGGGCGGTAGGTCGAGGGGTCAGCCACGCCAACAAGCGTAGTCCGCAGCACCGACAGCCCACCGCAGGCGCGTGATCCACTCGGCGTCCCGGAAGTCGGGGTGTCGGCACACCGCCAACACCCCGACTTCCCGAAACGCGAGTCGCTCCTGCGACGCCGGGCCGGCCGGTCAGCGAAAGGCGGCCGGGCCAGCCCGCCGGCCCGAGGTCGGATCAGGCCAGCGAGATCTGGTCGCCGGTGACCTTGATGTTCTTGGGCGGCAGCGGCTTGGTGGCCGGGCCGGCCTTCACCGAGCCGTCCTCGATCGAGAACTTGCTGCCGTGGCAGGTGCAGTTGATGGTGCCGCCGTCGACGTTCGTCACCGGGCAGTTCTGGTGCGTACAGATCGGGCTGAAGCCCTTGAACTGGCCCGCCGCGGGCTGGGTGATGACCACGCCCTCGGCGGCGAGGACCTTGCCGCCTCCGACCGGGATGTCGGCGGTGGTGGCCAACGACTGGGCGTTCTGCCGGTCGCCGCCGCCAGCGTCGCCGGTGCTGGGCACGGCGGGACCACCACTTGTGGGTGCGTCACTGCCGCTGCCACCGTCGTCGCTGCCGCAGGCAGCCAGGACGACGGCCGCGCCGACCGCGCCGACGCCGGTGAGCAGGGTACGACGTGTCTGCGTACCCGGACCGGTCAGTGCCTGATCGTCACTCATGCCTCGCCTCTCTCTAGCCCGCTGGGCCGGTCAAGAGCCGGCCACACTTCTCCACACGGGCAACTGTGCCGGATGGTTCACCGCGGCATTCGTCCGACCGGCAAATGGGACGGGGCGGGTCGTCAACCGACCCGCCCCGCGAACACGTACCGAGAGATCAGCGCGCGCCGGCCGGCACCTTACGGCTGGCCCGTGCCTTGGTTGCGCCGTTGGCCTTGGCGGCCCGGGTGGTGGCGGCAGCCGCACCCTTGGCCTCGCCGTCGAGCTTGAGCACCTGGCGCAGGAACTCGCCGGTGTGGCTCTCCGCCACCTCGGCGACCTCCTCGGGGGTGCCGGTGGCGAGCACGGTGCCGCCGCGGTGACCGCCCTCGGGACCCATGTCGATCAGCCAGTCCGCCGTCTTGATCACGTCGAGGTTGTGCTCGATGGTGATCACCGTGTTGCCCTTGTCGACCAGCCCCTCCAGCACCATCAGCAGCTTGCGGATGTCCTCGAAGTGCAGACCGGTGGTCGGCTCGTCGAGCACGTAGACCGTCCGCCCGGTGGAGCGCTTCTGCAGCTCGGAGGCGAGCTTGACCCGCTGCGCCTCACCACCGGAGAGGGTCGGCGCGGGCTGACCGAGGCGGACGTAGCCCAGGCCGACGTCGACGAGCGTCTTGAGGTGCCGGTGGATGGCCGGGATGGGGGAGAAGAACTCGGCGGCCTCCTCGATCGGCATCTCCAGCACGTCCGAGACGGTCTTGCCCTTGTAGTGCACCTCCAGGGTCTCCCGGTTGTACCGGGCGCCCTTGCAGACCTCGCAGGGGACGTACACGTCGGGGAGGAAGTTCATCTCGATCTTGATGGTGCCGTCACCCGAGCACGCCTCGCAGCGGCCGCCCTTGACGTTGAAGGAGAACCGCCCCGGGCCGTACCCGCGCACCTTCGCCTCGGTCGTCTCGGCGAAGAGCTTGCGGACGTGGTCCCAGACACCGGTGTAGGTGGCCGGGTTGGAGCGCGGCGTCCGGCCGATCGGCGACTGGTCCACGCCGACGACCTTGTCCACGTGTTCCAGACCGGAGACCCGGGTGTGCCGGCCGGGGACCAGCCGGGCGCCGTTGATCTGGTTGGCCAGCACCGCGTACAGGATGTCGTTGACAAGCGTCGACTTACCCGAGCCGCTGACCCCGGTGACCGCGATCAGCTGGCCCAGCGGGAACGAGACGGTCAGGTTGCGCAGGTTGTGCTCCCGCGCGCCGTGCACCACCAGCTCCCGGGCCGGGTCCTGTGGGCGGCGACCCGTCGGCGTCGGGATCGACCGTCGACCGGACAGGTACGCCCCGGTGATCGACTCCTTGTTCTTCAGCAGCGCCGGCACCGAGCCGCTGTGCACGATCTTGCCGCCGTGCTCGCCCGCGCCGGGCCCGATGTCGACGATCCAGTCGGCGGTGCGGATGGTGTCCTCGTCGTGCTCCACCACGATCAGCGTGTTGCCCAGCCCGCGCAGCCGGATCAAGGTCTCGATCAGCCGGTGGTTGTCACGCTGGTGCAGCCCGATCGACGGCTCGTCGAGCACGTAGAGCACGCCCACCAGGCCGGAGCCGATCTGGGTGGCCAGCCGGATTCGCTGTGCCTCACCGCCGGACAGCGTGCCGGCCGGCCGGTCCAGGGAGAGGTAGTCGAGGCCGACGTCGAGCAGGAACCGCAGGCGGGCGTTGATCTCCTTGAGGACCCGCTCGGCGATCATCTTCTGCCGGTCGGTCAGCTCGATGCCGGCGAGCAGGTCGGCGCACTCCCCCACGGACAGGTTGCAGACCTCGGCGATGCTCTTGCCGGCCAACGTGACAGCGAGCACCTCGGGCTTGAGCCGGGCGCCGCCGCACGCCGCGCACGGCACGTCACGCATGTAGCCCTCGTACTTGTCGCGGGACCACTCGGACTCGGTGTCGGAGTGCCGGCGCTCGATCCACTGCACCACGCCCTCGAAGCCGGTGTAGTAGGAGCGCTCACGGCCGTACTTGTTGCGGTAGCGCACGTGCACCTGATCGTCGGAGCCGTGCAGGATCGTCTTCTGCGCCCGCGCCGGCAACGCCCGCCACGGGGTGTCGATGTCGAAGTGCTGGGCCTCGCCGAGCGCCTCCAGCAGGCGCAGGAAGTATTCCAGGTTGTGCCCGGTGGACCAGGGCTGGATGGCGCCCTCGCGCAGGCTGCGCTCCGGGTCGGGGACCAGCAGCTCCGGGTCGACCTCCTTCTTGGTGCCCAGGCCGGTGCACTCCGGGCAGGCGCCGTAGGGCGCGTTGAAGGAGAAGACCCGAGGCTCGAGATCCTCGATGGCGAGCGGGTGGTCGTTGGGGCAGGCCAGGTGCTCGGAGTAGCGGCGCTCGCGGTCCGGGTCGTCCTCGGGAAGGTCGACGAAGTCGAGCAGCACCAGGCCGCTGGACAGGCCCAGGGCGGCCTCGACCGAGTCGGTGAGCCGCTGCTTGGCGCTCGGCTTGACGGTGAGCCGGTCGATCACCACCTCGATGGTGTGCTTCTCCTGCTTCTTGAGCTTCGGCGGCTCGGTCAGCGGGTGCACCACGCCGTCGACCCGGGCCCGGGCGTAGCCCTTGGCCTGCAGCTCGGCGAAGAGGTCGACGTATTCGCCCTTGCGGCCACGAACCACCGGGGCGAGCACCATGAACTTGGTGCCCTCGGCCATGGCGAGGACCCGGTCGACGATCTGCTGCGGGCTCTGCCGGGAGATTTGCTCGCCACAGACCGGGCAGTGCGGCTCACCGATGCGGGCGTAGAGCAGGCGCAGGTAGTCGTAGACCTCGGTGATGGTGCCGACTGTCGAACGCGGGTTACGCGAGGTGGACTTCTGGTCGATCGAGACGGCCGGGCTCAGGCCCTCGATGAAGTCGACGTCTGGCTTGTCCATCTGGCCGAGGAACTGCCGGGCGTACGACGAGAGCGACTCGACGTAGCGGCGCTGCCCCTCGGCGAAGATCGTGTCGAAGGCCAGGCTCGACTTGCCCGACCCGGACAGCCCGGTGAACACGATGAGTGCGTCCCGGGGCAGGTCGAGACTGACGTCACGCAGGTTGTGCTCGCGCGCGCCACGGATGATCAGTCGGTCGGCCACGGTGCGTGTACTCCCGGGAGAAGACGAAGCGAAGGATGTGTCCCGCTCTGGGTGGTCTTGAGCGGTCGTGCGGGCGCGGAAAACACGCCTCGGCAACTCTAGCCCCGAGGTATGACAGTTTTCCCCGCCCGCACATTCCCCCAGCTCAGCCCGGTCGGCCGCGCCCTCCGAAAGCCCGCCCGCGCGGCACCGGTGGGCGCCCGGTCAGTAACCGCCCGGCGTCGGCGGACGGGCCGCCCGACGGCGGGCCGAACGCCACCCGCCGCGCCGCTCCGCAGCCACCCGGGCCTCCCGCCGTCGGCTCTCGTGGGTCACCTCGCCCTGCAGCCGCCGCCAGCTTTCCCACCGACGGGTGGAGAGCTCGCCGGTGTGCAGCGCCTCCCGGACCGCGCAGGCGGGCTCGCCGTCGTGGCCGCAGTCGGCGTACCGGCAGCCCTCGGCCAGCCCGACGATGTCGGCGAACGCCCGGTCGAGCCCGGCCGCGCCGTCCAGCAGGCCGACCGCCCGCACGCCGGGCGTGTCGATCACCGCGCCGCCACCGGGGATGGGTACGAGAGCCCGCCAGGTGGTGGTGTGCCGTCCCTTGCCATCGACGCGCCGGATCGCCTGGGTGGGCATCATCACCGCCCCGACGAGGGCGTTGACCAGGCTCGACTTGCCAGCACCGGACGGGCCGAGCAGGCCGAGCGTGCGGCCGGGCGCCACCTCGGCGCGCAGCGGGTCCAGCCCGAGGCCACGTTCGGCGCTGACCGGTAGCACCGGCACCCCGGGAGCGACAGCGGCCAACTGGCGGGCCAACGCGGTCGGGTCGGCCGCGAGGTCCGCCTTGGTCAGCACGACCAGTGGCCGGGCGCCGGACTCGTGGACCAGGGAGAGCAGCCGCTCGATCCGGCCCACATCCGGCTCGGGGTGCACCGGCTCAACCACCGCGGCGGCGTCGAGGTTGGCGGCCAACACCTGGCCGCTGGCGTCCTTGCCAGCGGTACGCCGGATCAGCGCGGCCCGCCGCGGCAGCACCACCTCCACTGTGACGCGGCGGTCCGGCCAGTGGGTGAGCAGCACCCAGTCCCCGGCGCAGGGCAGCGCGGAGGGGTCCCGCGCGGCGGCGGTCAGCACCGCCCCACCCAGGCTGGCCCGGACCGGGCCGAGCGCGGTGAGCACCGTGCAGACCCCCCGGTCCACGCGGGCCACCCGGCCCGGCTGGTGCTCGCCGCGGCGCGCGGCGTACGCCGTCCGCTCGGCGTCCCAGCCGAGCGCGGTCAGATCGATCGTCATGGCATCCTCATCGGTGTCGAAGCTGGTGATGGCGGAACACGCGTGCCACGTCCGGCATGATCACCACCTCCGTCCGATGTCCCGGTGCCGCGTCTGCCGCTGACGGTAGGTCGCGCGCCGACGCGCCGAAAGCGATTTCCCCGGCGACGGCGCGGGCGGCGGACCGCTAGGGTCGACGGGTGACCACGGATCCGCTGCTGCTGATGGGCGAGGTGGACGCGGCCACCAGCCGACTACTCCGTACCGCCGCTTCTTTCGACGCCGCGGACCTGGCCGCCGCGTCGTTGCTGCCCGGCTGGACGCGCGGCCACGTGCTGGCGCATCTGGCCCGCAACGCCGACGGCTTCGTCAACCTGCTCACCGCGGCCCGCACCGGGGAGGCGCTACCGATGTACGCCTCGCTGGAGGCCCGCACGGCGGACATCGAAGCTGGTTCGAGCCGGCCACCGGCCGCGCACCTGGACGACCTGCGCCGCACCGCGGACCTGTTCTCCGAGGCGGTCGCGGCGATGCCGGCCGAGGCCTGGGCGGCGACGGTGCAGGCGCGGAAGGGCCCGTGGCCGGCCGCGCTGCTCGTCTGGGGCCGGCTGCGCGAGATCGAGGTGCATCACCTCGATCTGGCCGCCGACTATCGGGCCGCGGACTGGTCGGAGACGTTCGCCCACCGCCTGCTGCGCGAGGCGGCCAGCCATCACGCCACGGGGCCGACACCGCCGTCAGTGGTGCTCCGCCTCGACGGCAACGGGCATGAGGTGGTGATCGGGGAGCGGTTCGGCGCCCCGATCGTCGCCGGTCCCGCCCCCGACCTCGCCGCCTGGCTGATCGGCCGTGCCGACGGCGCCCCGCTCTCCGTCACCCCCGACGGCCCCCTGCCTACTCCACCGGAATGGATATAGAAACGTCATGACATACAGCGGAGACGTCACGCACGGCGGCGCACCGGCGGTTCGGGAGCTGGACGGGCTGACCATCAGCAAGCTGTCGGTGGGCCCGATGGACAACAACGCCTACCTGCTGCGCTGCACGGGCACCGGTGACCAAGTGCTGATCGACGCCGCCAACGAGGCGCCCCGGCTGCTCGACCTGATCGGTGACGGTGGGCTCACCGCCGTGGTGACGACCCACCAGCACATGGATCACTGGGTCGCGCTGGAGGAGGTCGTCGCCAAGACCGGCGCCCGGGTTCTGGTGCACGCCGATGACGCGACGGGGCTGCCGATCGAGGCGGAGCGGCT
This sequence comes from Micromonospora ureilytica, assembly GCF_015751765.1. NCBI lineage: Bacteria > Bacillati > Actinomycetota > Actinomycetes > Micromonosporales > Micromonosporaceae > Micromonospora > Micromonospora ureilytica. Next base: position 545,060 of record NZ_JADOTX010000001.1, on the reverse strand, counting down.
GGCCGACGGCGACACCGTGGCGGTCGGCGACTGCGCGCTGGAGGTCATCCACATCAACGGGCACACCCCGGGTTCGATCGCGCTGCTCTACCGCGACCCGGCCGGCACCCCGCACCTGTTCACCGGCGACAGTCTCTTTCCCGGTGGCGTGGGCAACACCGACAAGGACCCGGAGCGCTTCGCGGCGCTGATCGGCGACGTCGAGCACAAGCTGTTCGACCAACTGCCGGACGACACCTGGTTCTACCCGGGCCACGGCAAGGACAGCACCCTGGGTGCCGAACGCCCCGCCCTCCCCCAGTGGAAAGCAAGAGGCTGGTAACCCCACCCCGAGGAAGATCACCAACCGTCGACCGTTCACCACCAAGATCACAACCAAACCGACGGCGGCGCCACCCCAACGCGAGCCGGAACCACGACGGGGGCGGGGGCCCGCCGTGCCCGGCGCAGGGATCAAGCCTGACCGCCCGGAGCCGGGCACGGCGGGCCCCCGCCCCCAACCCACCGCAACCCGGCCCCAGCGCCCCCACGCCCCCCAGATCAGCCAACGACGGAGAACAACCGCCGCCGCGCCCCCAGCAACGCGACGGAGGCCAGCACCAGCCCGACTCCCATCGTGACCAGCAGCGGGCTGGGGTTCCCCGGCAGCAGCCCGGCCACCGACCGTGAGGCGGTGCCCAGGGCGAGGTAGAGACCGGCCCAGGCGGCCGCGCCGATCGTCGCGCAGCCGAGGAATCGGCGGTACGACATCCGCAGCCCGCCGGCGGCCAGTGGCAGCAGCGCGTTGAAGACGGGCAGGAACGGCGCCACGACCATCATCCGGCCGCCGCCGCGGCGCAGGATTCCTTCCGCCGCCGTCCAGCGGGTCTCACCGATCCAGCCGCCGACGCGGCTGTGGCGCAGTCGGTCGGAGTAGCGACGGCCGATCAGGAAGCTCAGCGACCAGCCGGCCAGGCAGCCGATCAGCACTGCGGTGAAGGTGGCCAGCCCGGTGCTCGGGCGGCCGACCCCGACGGCGGCGAGGATCGCGATGTCGCCGGGGATGAGGACTCCCAGCAGGGGTACGGCGTCGAAGAGCATGACGAGCCCGAGCACACCCATCAGCAGCAGAACCGGTAGTTCTCCGATCTGGGCCAGCCATTGCGTCATGCGTCGACGCTATGGCCGGCGCGCCACTTCGGACATCGGGTCGTAGCCCCCAGTCACCCCTGGTATCCACCTCGGGGTCGCCCCTGAGTCGGGACCCCGGCTCAAGCGGGGCGCAACACCTGCACGTGGCGTAGCGACGAGTCGACCGACGGTTCGGTGGTGGGCACCGGGTAGTCGGCCAGCACGGTCAGGCGGTCCGCCGGTAGGTGTCCGCGGCCGGGGTCGCCGACCAGCACGTCGGCGCCTGCGGCGGCGGCCCGCTGTAGGAAGGGCAGCATCCGGTCGGCCATCGCCCGGTCGTAGAAGACGTCTCCGGCGACCACCAGGTCGACCTTCGCCTCGGTGCTGTCGAGCAGGTCGTCCCCGGTGGCGTCGACGGCGACGTGGTTGGCCCGCGCGTTGATGGTGACGGCGGCGACGGCGTACGGGTCGATGTCGTTGGCGATCACCTCCGCGGCGCCGGCCAGCGCGGCGGCGATGGCCACCAGCCCGGATCCGGCGGCGAGGTCGAGCACTCGGCGACCGGCGACCAACTCGGGGTGGTCCAGGAGGTGGCGGGCCAGGGCCTGCCCTCCGGCCCAGGCGGAGGCCCAGTACGGCGCCGGCAGCGCGTGCCCGGCGGCGGCCTCCATCCGGGCCCACCAGACGATCGCGTCCTCGGCCAGGTGCAACCGCACCTCGGGGACGAACGGGGTGGGCATCAGCCGGAGCCGGTCCAGACCGGCGCCGGGTGCGTCGATCTCGCGTTCCAGCTCGGTCAGCGCGTCGGCTGCGGCACCTCTCATCGGCGCAAGCATGCCCCAGCGGAGGTTGGTCGGGGCGGGTTTCGCATGCCGCCGCGCAGAGTTCACCCGAGTTCACTAAAAGACCTACGGCACTTCGGCCAGCGGATTGGGGTTTTGCCCGTTACTGTCGAACAGGTACGGGCGATCATCGGCCAGAGGCCGAGGGTCAGCCGCTTTGAACAGGGAGAGATGCATGGCAACCGGCACGGTTAAGTGGTTCAACTCGGAAAAGGGCTTCGGCTTCATCGAGCAGGACGGTGGAGGGCCGGACGTGTTCGTCCACTACTCCGCCATCGCTTCGAGCGGCTACCGGGAGCTCAACGAGGGCCAGAAGGTCGAGTTCGAGGTGACCCAGGGGCAGAAGGGTCCGCAGGCGGACAACGTCCGCCCGATGTAGCTCCGTGCCGGTGACGGCGGTCGGTTTCCGGCCGCCGTCGCAGCGCACTCAAGACGCCGCCGGGGCGGCGGGCAGGTCCCGCCGCCTCCGGATTGGCCCGACCAACAGAATCAACGGGGTGAGCGCCAGCCAGGCGGTCATCCCGACGATTGCTGTCTCGACGCCGTAGCGTGCGCCGATCGCACCGGCCAGCACGGCTGCCACCGGGATCGTGCCGTAGTTGAGCAGGTGCATGCTCACCGTCACCCGGCCCAGCAGGTGGTGCGGCGTGTAGGTCTGCCGGAAGGCGCCCTTGACCACGTTGCCGATGGCCACCCCCAGGCCGATCAGCAGACCGCCGAGGGCCGGCCAGGCCAGCCCGACGCCGGGTGCGGCGAGCGGGATGAGCAGCGCTGGCGGGCCGGTGAGCATCGCCGCGATCAGTAGGGCCCGTGCGGTGCCGCAGCGCCGGGCCACCGTGGTGGCGAGCAGCGCGCCGATGATCCCGCCTGCGCTCATCACCCCGACGAGCCCGCCCACCAGGCCCGGTTCGAGACGCAGTTCGCGGACCAGGAAGACCACCAGGACGGCCTGGTAACCGGTCAACCCGATGTTGCTGGCCGCGCCGAAGACCGTGAGCACCCGCAGGTACGGGTCCCGGACGACGAAGCGCAGCCCCTCGGTGATGTCCCGGCGCAGGGATCGGGACCGTTCGGACGGGCGTACGCGCGGTTCGCGGGTGCGGATGCGCAGCAGGAACACCGCGGAGAGCAGGAACGTGAGCGCGTCCAGCAGCAGTGCGGCGACGGCACCGGTGAGCTGGGCGATCAGGCCGGCGAGGCCGGGCCCGACGACGTAGCTCGCGGTCTGGGTCGCCTGGAGCTTGGCGTTGCCCTCCGGCAGTTGCCCGGGTCGCAGCAGCACCGGCAGGTAGACCTGGTCGGCGGTTTCGAAGAAGACCCGCGCGGCGCCCGCGCTGAGGGCGACCACCAGCAGCTGCGCGACGGTGAGCCGGTCCAGCAGGGCGGCCAGCGGCACGCTGAGGAAGGCCACCGCGCAGAGCAGGTCGCAGATCACCATCACCGGCCGACGGGGCAGCCGGTCGACCCACGCGCCGGCCGGCAGGCCGATCAGCAGCCAGGGCAGCCAGGCCGCGGCGGTGAGAACCGCCACCTGGAAGGTGCCGGCGTCGAGGACGGCGACCGCGACCAGGGGCAACGCGACAGTGGTGACGTTGCTGCCGACGCTGCTGACCGCCTGGCCGGCCAAGAGCAGCCGGAAGTCGCGGTGGCGCAGCAGCCCCCCGGTCGGCCGGACGTCGGTGGTGTCGTCGCGGGTGGCGGTGGTCACGGTCGGGCCGGTACGCCGTGGACGAACACGAAGACCGTCCTGCGGTCGGCGTCGTCGTCGGGCAGGTCCCGGTCGGCCCAGCGCCTGAGGAGATCGATCATTTCGCGGCTCAGCTCGGCCAACTCCTCGGGCGTGAGTCGCAGCCAGTGGTCGGTGGAGAACGGCGCGTCGTTCCAGGTGGCCTGGGTGCTCTCGTCGGCGGCGTGCCAGGCCCGGGCGAGGGCGACGTGCCGGTCCAGGTTGAGCGAGGTGGCGGCGTCGGCGACCGCTCGGTCGGCCGGGTCGGCGTCGAAGTCGACGTTGGACCAGCGCAGCGCCCGGGTGACCAGGCGCCACCACCGCTCGCGCCGGTCCCGGGCCAACTCGGGCGCCTCGGTGACCAGGTCCGCGGCGGCGAGGACCTTGAGGTGGTGGCTGACGTTCGCGGGGGCCTGGTCGGTGCGCTCGGCGAGCAGCCCGACGGTGGAGGGCCCGTGCACCTTGAGCACGTCCATCAGCCGGCGGCGCAGCGGGTGGGACATGGCGGCCAGCACCCGGGAGTCGGTGATCTGGCGTACGTCAGGTCTGTCCATGCCGACAGCCTGACACCCGCAACGACTGTTGCGCAACATCTATTGCTCAACAGCCGTTGCGGATTGCGTCAAGAGGGGCGGCCCGGCGGCTACGAGCCGCCCCTCGCTCAGGCGACGAGCCGCCGGGCCAACTCGTCGGCCACCTGCTTGGCAATCGTGGGTGGGATCGCGGCCGCGATCTCCTCCGGCGTCAGCCCGGCCAGCACGCCCTGGATGATCGCCTCCTCGTCGGTGAAGTCCCGGTTGGACAACGCCGTCAGCGCGGCCTGCAGGGCGGTCAGCTGGACGCCAAGCGACGTCAGCGTCGGGTGCGCCGAGACGAAGTTCGGGACTGTGGCATCCTCACCCATTGCCATCCGGGTGTAGATCTGCCCGACCGGGTTGCGGCCATCCAGCACTGTGAGGTTCTTGTGGACGGTGGCCAGCCAGTTGTGCTCTTCGGGGGTCATGTCGTCGTCCTCCAGGAGTCCGATGGAGCTGAGGTAGCGGCGGAACAAGGGCCGCTGGTCGCGGCCCGCCTTGATGGCGTCGCGGAAGAAGCTGAAGTGGGTGTGCCAGCGGTGTGAGCTGTCGCCGCTGGTGCGCTTGCCGAGGCGATCCCACCGCTTCACCGTGCTGCCGTCGAGGCTGTAGATGATCTCCCGGATGTCCCGGGTGTCGGCCGCGTTCGCGGCGCACTGCGCGACGCACCACGCCGAGAAGCTGGCCAGGGTGTTCGTACGGCCACCGGAGCGGACATCGAACATGCCGACGTCCAGCGCCGCCGCGTCGAGGGTCAGCCCGGCCCGGTCCCGGGGCGACTCGACCACCGAGTAGTCGTTGGTAACCACCCGGTCCGATCCGCAGTGGTAGCCGCCCCGGTGGGCCGGGTCGCCGACGATGCCGACCTCGCCCGGATCCAGGTCGTCCGGCCCGGGGGCGTTGTCGAGGTGAGTGAGGAGGAGGCTTCGGACGGCCAGAAGATTAGCCGGGGCCCGCGTCATGGGGTCCCCCTTTCCGAAAGGCGGGGACCGGGCACGACGTCACACCGCGTACGCGGTGCTGGGCTTTTGACGAACCCGGCCTACTGATGCACGGCGCCGGGCGTTGACTCAACCATAGCCCGCATTTTCGGCAAATGCCCAGCTCAGGATGGGTCCGTTCAGATTGGAGGCTGCGGCGGGGCAGAGTGGACGATCGGCAACAGCAGCGCCGAGGGGTGAGCCGGATCGTGCAGAACCTGCCGCCAGCCGGCACGCAGCGTCACCGCCGTACCGAGAGTTTCCCCGGTGCCGGGGTTGCGGGCCCACCGTGGATGGGCGCCACCGGACACCTGCACCCGCAGTCGGTGCCCGGCGGCGAACCGGTACGCGGTCGGCCAGAGCGGCACCGGAATCCGCAGCGCCCCGGAAGAGTCGGCCGGGAAGCGCTCGGGTGTGACCCGCACCAGACCGTCGCACACGTTCCACGAACGACCTCGGCGGTCCACGTCGCACAGACGGACGAAGACGTCCAGGTACGGCAGGTCGCTGCGGACGTGGATCTCGGCGCGGACCGGGCCGATCACCTCGATCGGCCCGGTCAGCGGGGCGCTGGTGTAGGTCAGCACGTCGGGGCGGGCCTCGACGTGTCGGTTGTCCACCGGGCCGGCCCGCTGGGCGACGAGCAGTGGCCCGCCCAGCGACGGGGTGGGGTCGGCGGGGTCGTAGCGGAACTCGTCCGGTGTCGACACGACCGGCGGGCGCGCCGCCAACGCGCCACCGGGTTGCAGGTGCCAGGCGGTCTCGACCGCCGGTGGTGGCCAGTCCGGCAGGTCCCGCCAGCCACCGCCGGCGCCGCTGACGTACAGCCGGACGGGCGCCGCGGTGGGCCGCGCCCGTCCGCGCCGCCGAGGCACGGCGGGCAGGTGCTCGTCGAGCCAGGCCAACCCCTCGCGCAGCGCGGCCACGAACAGTCCGGGGCTGCCGTGCGTCCACGGGCCGATCACCAGGCGCGGCGGGGTGCCGGCGGCGCGCAGAACGGCGTGGTCGTCGAGCTGGGCGGGCAGGAAGATGTCGTGCCAACCGGTGACCATGACCACCGGCGCCCGCACCTTCGCGACCTGGTCGCCGAAGACCCGGGTCCGCCAGTACGCGGCCTGCGGGGTGTGGTGGCGCAGCCACTCCTGGAAGAACGGGATGGTCACGCCGGTGGCCACCCGGTCGGCGTCGGCCAGGGGCAGGTGCTCCAGCGCGGCCGCCAGCCGGGGCTGCCCCCGCTTGAGCTCCCACTGCCGGGCCAGCCACGGCACGGTCTGCGCGTGCAGCAGCTCCGCCCAGGTCAGCACGGTGTCCAGGGCGAAGGACTCCCCCGCGTACGTCGAGTCCCGGGTGGCCGAGGCGGTCACCACGGCGACCATCGCCCGCAGTTCCTCGCCGGCGTCGGCGGCCAGCGCCCACTGCGCGAAGCCCTGGTAGCTGACCCCGAACATGCCGAGTTGCCCGGACCACCAGGGTTGGCGACGCAGCCAGTCCAGGGTGTCCACGCCGTCGTCGCGCTCGTGCACCAGCGGGGCGAACGTCCCGCCGGAGCCGCCGGTGCCCCGACAGGACTGGATCACCGCGTGGCAACCTCGCGCGGCGAGCAGCCGACCGAGCAGTCGCAGCGGTCCGCCCCGCCCGTAGGCGGTGCGGATCAGCACGGTCGGCGCGTCGCGGTCGCCCGGGGCGTAGTGATCGGTGCGCAGCACCACACCGTCGCGGGTCCGCACCGGGAGGTCCCGACCGACCCGCACCGGGCCGGGACGGGTGGGAGGCAGGCGCAACGCGGCGCTGGCGAGGTGCGTGACGAGCCGGGCCGGCACCGGTCAGCCCGTCGGGCGGCGGGGTGGCTCCGGCCGGGCCGCGCGCACCGCGTCCCGGTGCCCCCGCAGCGACTCGCTCATCTCCGCCATGAAGCGGTGCACGATCTCCAGCTCGTCCTCGGCGAAGCGGGCCATCACCGTGTCGGTACGGGCGCCCAGCGGCTGGAAGAACTCCATGGCCAGGGCGGCGCCCTGGTCGGCGTAGTGCAGCAGCACCTTGCGCCGGTCGACGGTGTCCCGGTCACGGCGGATGTGTCCGGCCCGTTCCAGCCGGTCGATCAGGGCCGTGACCGAGCCGGAGGAGAGGTTCAGCTGCTCACCGAGGCGGCCGGGGGTGATCGGGTCACCGAGCAGTTCGGCGTCCATCACCGCGATCAACGCCTGCAGGTCGGTCGGGTTCAGGCCGTGCAGGTTGGCGAAGGCGTGGCCGACCTGTTGGGCGTCCACCGCGTACCGCCGAAGGTTGTTGGTGATCTCCGCGACCAGCTGCTCGCGGCGCGTGTCGCGCCGTCGGTACATGCCGTGAGTCGCCACCTCGCGCCGCTCTTCCCGTCGTCGGTCCCCCGGGTTGCAGCATAGAACAGCCCTCGATAATCTCGGCTATCAAGATACTCGACTAGCGAAAGACCTTGGGGTTCCCTGATGTCCGTGTTCACCAGAGTCGCTCGCGGCCGGCTGGCCGCCTGGCTCACCGTGGCCACCGCGATCGTCGTGGGCGCGGCCGTCTTCGGAACGCCCCAGCCGGACAACCCGGCGCCGGTCTCTGCCACCGGACTGTCCGTGCGCTGGCAGTCGACCCAGGTGCAGCGTCTCCAGGACCAGTTGCCGTCGCGCGACGTGCAGCCGGCCATCGTGGTGGTCAGCCGGGGCGACGGCGGCGCGCTGAGCCAAGCCGACCGGGCCACCGTCGGCGCGCGCGCCCAGGACCTGCGCCGCTTCGCCGTGGGCGGGCAGGTCAGCCCCGCACAGGTCTCCCCGGACGGCGCGGTGGCCCTCGTCGCCGTGCCGCTGGACACCGCCGGCGGGCAGGAGGTCGTCACCGACACGGTGACCCAGCTACGCACCGCCCTGGCGGACCTGCCCGACGGCCTGACCGTCGAGGTGACCGGCGCCCCGGCCTTCACCGCCGACCTGTCCTCGGTCTTCGACGGCGCCGACGTCACCCTGCTCGCGGTGACCGCCGCCGTGGTCGCGCTGCTCCTGCTGATCACCTACCGCAGCCCGTTCCTGTGGATCGTGCCGCTGGCCGTCGTCGCCGCGACCGAGCAGCTCACCCTGCGCGCGGTGGACGTCATCGTGCCGGGCGTCGGCATCAACCTCCAACAGGGTCAGGTCACCGGCATCGCCAGCGTGCTGGTCTTCGGCGCCGCCACCGACTACGCGCTGCTGCTCATCGCCCGCTACCGGGAGGAGTTGCGCCGCGAGGAGGACCGGTTCGCGGCGATGCGCGCCGCGCTGCGCCGCACCGCGGAGCCCATCCTGGCCAGCGGCGGCACAGTCGTGCTCGGCGTCCTCACCCTGCTACTCAGTGAGCAGGAGACCAACCGGGCGCTGGCGGTCGCCTGCGCCACCGGTGTGGTCTTCGCCATGCTCTCGGCCCTGTTCGTGCTCCCCGCCGTGCTGGTGCTCTTCGGTCGCGGCCTGTTCTGGCCGTTCGTACCCCGGGTCGGCGGCCCGGTCCGCGAGGGCCGCCTCTGGGGTCGACTCGGCGCCGCCGTGCGACGCCGCCCGGTGGTGGTCGCGACGCTGGCCACAGTGCTGCTCGGCGGCCTGGCACTGGGTGGGCTGGGCATCCGCACCGGCCTGTCCGAGACCGAACAGTTCCGCGCCGAACCCGAGGCGGTGACCGGGGCGCAGACCCTGGCGCGGGCCTTCCCCGCCGGCAGCACCCAACCCGTCGCGGTGATCACCACCCCGGCGGCGGTGCGGGCGGTCACCGACGCCGCCACCGCGGTACCCGGTGTCGCCTCGGCGCGCCCCGGCGACGCCGGCGCGGCCGTCGCCCAGGTCGACGTGGTCCTCGACGCCGAACCCGGCACCACCGCCTCGGACCGGGCGATCGAGGCGCTGCGCCAGGCCGTCGCCGCCGTTCCCGACTCCGCGCCGCCGGCCGCCACCGGCGCAGACGCCCCGTCCGGGGCGATCGTCGGTGGCTCCGTGGCCGCCACCTACGACTCCGACGAGGCCAACGACCGGGACCTGCGACTCATCTTGCCGATCATCCTGCTGCTGGTCGGCGGCGTGCTCGTGCTCCTGCTGCGTGGCCTGCTCGCGCCGCTGCTGCTGGTGCTCACCGTGATCGCGTCGTTCTTCGCCAGCCTCGGCGCGGCCTGGCTGCTCTTCGACCACGTGCTGGGCTTCCCCGCCCTGGACAGCGGTGTCCTGCTGCTCGCCTTCGTGTTCCTGGTGGCGCTCGGGGTGGATTACAACATCTTCCTGGTCACCCGGGCCCGGGAGGACGCCCGCACCGCCGGCACCCGCGCCGGGATGCTCTCCGCCCTGCGGGTCACCGGCGGCGTCATCACCAGCGCCGGTGTGCTGCTCGCCGCGGTCTTCGCCGTGCTCGGCGTGCTGCCGCTGATCACCCTGACCCAGATCGGCATCATCGTCTGCATCGGTGTCCTGCTCGACACCCTGCTGGTCCGTACGGTCCTGGTGCCGGCGCTGGCGTTCCTGCTCGGCGACCGCTTCTGGTGGCCCGGCCGCATCACCCGCGACCCGGTGGAGGCCACCCCGCGGTCGCCCGAGCCGGTCGCCGCGCACGACTGACCGACGCGTCGGGGCCGTGGCGTATCCGTCACGGCCCCGACGAGGTCAGTACGCCAGGCAGACGCACTCGTTCATCAGCGCCCGCACGTTGCGCACATACGACGGGTTGGGGATGGCCAGCGGCTTCCCCTCCTGTGCCACCGCGCCGTGCCCGAAGTTGTACGCGGCGATGACCGCGTTGAGCAGGCAAGAATTCAGCGCGCTGGTGCACAGTGCCGGGTCGAGGCGGAAGTCGGACTCGAAGTACATGTCGCCGATGTACTTCGTCGCCCAGGCCAGGTAGGTGGCGCCGAGGTAGGCGTTGTCCTGGTAGGCATCGATCTTGTAGCTCTTCTCGAACCGCTGGTTCATCCAGCTCGCGGTGGCCGGCATCACCTGCAACAGCCCGACCCCACCGTCGCAGGCGTAGATGTTGGACTGCCAGCCGCTCTCCTGCCAGGCGGTCGCCTTCAGCAGGGTGAGCGGGATCTTGATGTCCGGCGCCGAGACCGGCCAGTAGGTGCGGTCGGCCGCGTCGGTCAGCGCCGCCTTCACCTCGGCCCGGGTCGCCTTGGTGCCCTTGTAGGTCGGCTTGCAGGAACTCGGCGCCGGCTTCGGGGGCGCCGGCGGAACCTCGGTCTCGGTGGGCGGCTTCGGCACCGCGCGCGGTTTCGGTGCCCGGGTCGGCTTCTTCGTCGGCTTCGGGGTCGCGCTACGACTCGGCGCCGCGCCCATCGACTCCACGGCGCTCACCGACGGGCTCGGCTCCGCGCTGACCTCGTCGGACGGGGCATCCGTCGGCCCGTCGGTGACGGCGACCGGCGCGGCCACGTCCTGCGGGCTCTCCCCCTTGGCGGCGCAGCCGACCATGGCGCTCGCCAGCAGGAGCCCGGCGAGCACCGCGGCGCCCAGCCGATCGGTCCGTCGAACCATGCCGTTGCCTCCCCCGGTGTGATTGTCGCCGCACCCTAACAAGGCTCGACCGGTCGGCGGTGCCCCTCCGACGGCCGCCGGGACTGGTCCACCGGCGGCTGACCATCCCCCACCGCCCGGTCCCGGGTCGCCCAGGCGACCATGAACACCACAGTCCAGAGCACCCCGAGCAGCACCGCCGCGGCGGTCCCGCTCGCCGTCTCCAGGCCGAGGTAGAGCCGAGCGCCGCCGATCCCGAGCACCCCCGCCGCGGCGGTGGTCCAGGCGGCCACGGCCACCGGCCAGTGGGCGCCCCGCGACACCAGCCAGGCCAGGGTGCAGAAGCTCGCCGCGACCACTGCGTTCTGGGTCGAGAGCGGGCCCACCTCACCGCCGCCCGGGGCGGTCCCGTTCGGGCCGGTCACCTCGGCCACCACGGCCAGCACCACCAACGGCACGAACGCGCCGACCGTGCCGACCACGCTGAGCAGATCCGTCCGCCAAGGTCGGTTGCGCCACGCCAGCACCGCCGCCACCACGGCCACCAGCAGGATCAGCACCGACCCACGTACCACCGACACCACGACCAGCGTGGCGTCGGCGGCGTCCGGGGTACGCCGGGCGGCGAACCACCCCGCGATGGCCCCGTCCAGCGCGGCCAACCCACTGTTGCGGACCGCCACCGCGAGCAGACCGGCGATGGCGAGCCCGGCGGCGAACAACAGCAGCAGCCCGGCGGCCAGATTGAGCAGCAGCGTCCAGGCCGGGCCGATCCGCATGGCCACCAGGAAGAACAGCACCCCGTAGCGGGCGGTGAGCCACCGCACCGGCGGCACCGCTCCCGCCCGGGACAGCAGCGCACGCACCGGATCGGGGTTACGCCCCAGCCAGCGGCCGACGAGCACCACACCCAGCAGGCCGGCCAGCAGCAGGAACGCCACCCCGGTGGCCCGACCGAGCAGCCGGGAGACCGTGTCGTACGACTCACCGGCGAGGTGACCGAGCAGCACCGAGCCGCTCACCCAGGTCGCCACCCCGGCCAGGTTCCACAGGGCGAACCGCCGGTACGGCATGTCTGCCGCACCGGCCAGCCGGGGGACCAGGGTGCGGGCGAAAGCCACCCATCGGGCGGCGAACACCCCCCGCCCACCGAGGCGGGCGAGCATGGCGTCGGCGCGGGCCCACCGCTGCGGCCCGACCCGGTGACCCAGTCCGGCGCGCAGCCGAGGGCCGTACCGCCGCCCGGCGCGAAAGGCCAGCCCATCGCCGAGGACCGCCGCGACGATCATCGCGAGCAACGCCGGCCCGAGCCGCAAGGTACCGTTGTAGGTGAGGAAGCCGACGAGCAGCAGGGTAGCCTCACCCGGCACGAGCAGGCCGAAGATCACCGCGGTCTCGCCCGCCACGATCAGCGCGGCGACCAGGTAGATCCACAGGGTGGGCAGACCCTGCACCCAGGTCAGCAGGTCGTGCACTCAGGCCCCCGGGACACGGGAGCCAGCATGCCAGCCGGACGAACCACCGGCACAGCGGTTTCACCATAGATCAGGGGCACCTGGGGGTGACCCCGACGCAGCCTGCGCGAGCGCAGGCGGAAGGATAGAGGGTATGCAGCTTCGCACCGACCTCCGCAACGTCGCCATCATCGCTCACGTCGACCACGGCAAGACCACCCTGGTCGACGCCATGTTGCGGCAGGCCGGCGCGTACGGCGCCCGCGGCGAGAACACCGAGCGGGTGATGGACTCCGGAGACCTGGAGCGGGAAAAGGGCATCACGATCCTGGCCAAGAACACCGGTGTGCGTTACCTGCCGGCGGACGGCTCCGACCCGGTCACCATCAACATCATCGACACCCCTGGCCACGCCGACTTCGGCGGCGAGGTCGAGCGCGGCCTGACCATGGTCGACGGCGTGGTGCTGCTCGTCGACGCCAGCGAGGGCCCGCTGCCGCAGACCCGCTTCGTGCTGCGCAAGGCCCTGCGGGCCCGGATGCCGATCATCCTGGTGATCAACAAGGTGGACCGGCCCGACGCCCGGATCAAGGAGGTCGTGGACGACACCTACGAGCTCTTCCTCGACCTGGACGCCGACGAGGAGCAGATCGACTTCCCGATCGTCTACGCGTGCGCCCGCGACGGCATCGCCTCGCTGACCCAGCCCGCCGACGGCTCGGTGCCCGAAGACAGCACCTCCCTGGAGCCGCTGTTCCGTACCCTGCTGGACACCATCCCGGCACCCTCGTACGAGGACGGCGCGCCACTGCAGGCCCACGTCACCAACCTCGACGCCTCGCCGTTCCTCGGCCGGCTCGCGCTGTGCCGGGTCCGCCAGGGCACCATCAACAAGGGTCAGACGGTGGCCTGGTGCCGCACCGACGGCAGCACCCAGCGGGTCCGCATCTCCGAGATGCTGATGACCGAGGGCCTGGAGCGCACGTCGGCCGAGACCGCCGGCCCGGGCGACATCATCGCCGTCGCCGGCATCCCTGAGATCATGATCGGTGAGACTCTCGCCGACGTCGAGAACCCGGTCGCGCTGCCGCTCATCACCGTCGACGAACCGGCCATCTCGATGACCATCGGCACCAACACCTCGCCGCTGGTCGGTCGGCTCAAGGGCTCCAAGGTCACCGCGCGGATGGTCAAGGACCGGCTCGACAAGGAGCTGATCGGCAACGTGTCGCTGCGGGTGCTGCCCACCGAGCGCCCGGACGCCTGGGAGGTGCAGGGCCGCGGCGAGCTGGCGCTGGCCATCCTGGTCGAGCAGATGCGCCGGGAGAGCTACGAGCTGACCGTCGGCAAGCCGCAGGTGGTCACCCGGACGATCGACGGCAAGATCTGCGAGCCGGTCGAGCGGCTGACCATCGACGCCCCGGAGGAATACCTGGGCGCGATCACCCAGCTCCTCGCCACCCGCAAGGGCCGGATGGAGCAGCTGGTCAACCACGGCACCGGCTGGATCCGGATGGAGTGGCTGGTTCCGGCGCGTGGCCTGATCGGCTTCCGCACCGAGTTCCTCACCGACACCCGGGGCACCGGCATCCTGCACCACGTCTTCGAGTCGTACGAGCCGTGGTTCGGTGAGCTGCGTACCCGTAACAACGGCTCGCTGGTCGCCGACCGGGCCGGCGCGGTCACCGCCTTCGCGATGACCAACCTGCAGGAGCGCGGTCAGCTCTTCGTCGAGCCGACCACCGAGGTGTACGAGGGCATGATCGTCGGGGAGAACTCCCGCTCGGACGACATGGACGTCAACATCACCAAGGAGAAGAAGCTCACCAACATGCGGCAGTCGACCTCCGACGAGACCGAGAAGCTGGTCCCGCCGCGCAAGCTCACCCTGGAGCAGGCGCTGGAGTTCTGCCGCGAGGACGAGTGCGTCGAGGTCACCCCGGCCACGGTGCGCATCCGCAAGGTGGTGCTCGACCAGCAGCTGCGGGGCCGGGCCACCGCCCGCCGCAAGCACGCGGGCTGACCCCACCAGCACCCGACACCGGGCGCGTCGGCCGCTTGCGGCCGGCGCGCCCGTCGCTTTTCCCCCCGACGGGTACGCGAGCCCGCCCACCCCTGATCGGCTACGGTCACCGGCATGACCTGGGATGATCTCGACGCCCACCTGGACCGGGTGCCCGGCACCGTCTCGGCGTACGTGGGGCGGCTCGACGCGCCGCCGGCCTTCACCCGCCACGCGGACGCCGCCCACTACGCCGCGAGCACCATGAAGGTGGCGGTACTCGCCGCCCTGCACCGCGCCGCAGAGGCCGGCACCCTGGACCTGGACGCCCCGGTCCCGGTCGTCAACGAGTTCGACTCCGCCCAGCCCGGCGCACCCCGCTTCGCCAACGCGCGGCCCTACGACAACGACGACGCGGTCTGGGACCGCATCGGCGGCACCGCGTCGCTGCGCTGGCTGGCCGACCGGATGATCGTGCGTTCCAGCAACCTCGCCACCAACCTCGTCCTCGGGCATGTCGGGCTGCCCGCGGTCGCCGAGGTCTGGGCGCTCGCCGGGGCCCGCAACAGCAGCACCGGCCGCGGCATCGAGGACTTCGCCGCCCGCGAGGCCGGCATCACCAACACGGTCACCGCCGCCGACCTGGCAGCCCTGCTCGGCGCACTGGCCGCCGGCGCCAACACCCCCGGCCGACTCGCCTCGCCGGCCGCCTGCACCACAATGCTGGACGTCCTGCTCGCCCAGGAACACCGCGAGGACCTCGCCGCCGGCCTGCCCGAGGGCACCCGCATCGCGCACAAGAACGGTTGGGTACGCGGCGTCCGCCACGGCGCCGGCGTCGTCCTGCCCGACGACGCCCCGCCGTACCTGATCGCCGTCTGCACCACCACCGACCTGGCCGGCGGCGACGACCAGGTGGAGGACGACGCCTGCCTGCTGCTCGCGCACATCTCGGCGCAGGTCTGGGCCGCCCGCCACCAGCTCTGACCCACAGCCTCGACGGCGAGGCCAGCGCCGCCGACTCCGGCTAGGCTGCTCGCACCCCACCCCGGAGCCGCCGATGCCCCGCAGTCGTACCGTGCTGATCGCCTTCCTCGTCGTCACGGCGGCGAACCTGCTGGCCAACGCCACAGGCGGTGGCCTGGCCTTCCTGCTCACCAAGCCGCTGCTGATGCCGCTGCTCGCCGCGTACCTCTGGCGGGCCAGCACCGAACGCGCAGCGCGACCGGACCGGCTGGTCCTCGCCGGGTTGGCCTTCGCCACCGGCGGCGACATCGCCCTCATGATCGACGGCACCTACTGGTTCCTCGCCGGCATGGCCTGTTTCCTCGGCACGCACCTCTGCTACCTCGCGGCGTTCACCCGCCACGGCGCCGCGACCGCGCTGCGCCGCCCGCCGCTGGTCGCCGTCCCCCTGGGGTACGCGGTGCTGACCGTCGTCGCCCTGACCTGGATGTGGGCGGGGCTGACCGACGCCGGCCTGGCCGTGCCGGTGGCCGGCTACGCGCTCGCGCTGGCCGCCATGGCCAGCACCGCCACCACCCAGGGCTGGCGGGTCGGTCTCGGCGCCGCGCTGTTCCTCGGCTCCGACCTGTTGATCGCCGCCGGGGTGGCCGAGGTGGCCCAGCCACCCGGCGCGCCGGTGCTGGTCATGGCGACCTACGCCGCCGGCCAGGCGCTGATCGTCACCGGTTGGGTCGCCCGCGCCCGCACACCCACCGGCGCACCTGTCACTCCAGCAGCTGCGCCCGCAGCGCCGTGAGGTCGGCGTCGGTGAGCCCCAGCCCGTCGCGCAGGTACACGTCGAACGAGCCGTGCACCCGACGCACCTCGGCGTAGCCGGCGTCGAGGTACTCGGTGCGAACCTCCAGCACCGGCAGCACCGCGTCCACGTCCAGCTCGGGATTCCGCCGGCGCATCGCCTCGACGATCACCGCCCGCAGGCTGTCGGTCAGCTCGTTGTTGCGCAGGTAGTCGGCGCGGATCGCCGCCTCGTCCACCCCGAGCGCCGTCAACAGGATGACGGTCAGCCAACCGGTGCGGTCCTTGCCGGCGGAGCAGTGGTAGAGCAGCGGCAGATTCTCCGGCCGGGCCGCCAGCCGCACCGCCTCGGCGAAACCGACCCGCGCCGACTCACCAGTGACGAACCAGCGGTAGATCGCCGCCATCGCCCCCGCGGTGCCCTGCCGAGCCAGCTCCGCGTACGCGTCCAGGTCGTGACCGAGCAGCACCGCCGAGACGTACGTGAAGACCGGGTGCTCCGGATCGTGCACCGGCAGGCGCACCACCCGCGGCTCACCGGCGAACCGGTCCTCCGGGGCGACGGTGATCTCCGTGGTGGCGCGCAGGTCGACCACGCACGCCGGCCCCAGCTTCGCCAGCACCGGTAGGTCCTCGTCGGTCAACCGACCCAGCGCCGGAGTGCGGATCAACTGCCCGACGCGGACCCGCCGCCCGTCCGCGCCCACCAGCCCACCCAGGTCACGCGCGTTCGGTGCGCCCACCAGCTCCCAGCCCTGCCCGGTCATCCGGTCTCCCCTCCCACCGTGAACCTTCTTATAGGGTGCCTCACATGACGATCTCGGCGGTACGCACCCACCGGGTTTCCGCCCCCTTACACACCCCGTTCGTCACCGCACTGCGCCGCACCACCACAGTGGACACCCTGGTCGTCGAACTCGTCGACAGCGACGGCCGGTCCGGCTTCGGCGAGGCGCCCCAGGTCTGGCAGGTCACCGGCGCGTCGGTCGCCGGGGCGCAGGCGTGCGTCCACGAGCTGCTCGGCCCGCAACTGATCGGCCGTGACCCGGACGACCTGGTGACCCGTTGCGCCGAGGTGCAGCGCGCGGTGGTCGGCAACGAGGCCGCGAAGGCGGCGGTGGACGTCGCCCTGCACGACCTCGCCGCGCGGCGGCTGGGCGTACCCCTGGTGCGGTTGCTCGGGGGCACCACGCTGCGGGTCCCGACGGACGTCACCCTCGCCGCGGGCGACGCGGTGGACCTGGCCGCCGCGGCACGGCAGCGGCAGGCCGACGGTTTCGGCGTGCTCAAGTTGAAGGTCGGCACCGACGCGGCAGGTGACCTGGACCGGGTACGAGCGGTGCGGGCGGCCGTCGGCCCGGGCACCCGGATCCGGCTGGACGCCAACCAGGGCTGGACGCCCCGGGAGGCGGTCCGGGTGATCCGCGGCATCGAGGACGCCGGGCTCGACGTGGAGTTGGTCGAGCAGCCGGTGGTCCGCTGGGACCTGGACGGGCTGGCCTGGGTCAGCGACCGGGTGTCCGTGCCGATCCTGGCCGACGAGGCGGTCTTCGGGGTCCGCGACCTGGTGGAGGTGATCCGCCGCCGGGCCGCCGACCTGGTCAACGTCAAGCTGGCCAAGTGCGGTGGGCTGCACCCGGCCCGTACCCTCCTCGACCTGGCCACCGCCCACGGGCTCGGCACGGTGGTCGGTTCGATGATGGAGAGTCAGGTCGGCATCGGGGCGGCGGCGAGCCTGGTCGCCGCGTACGGCACCACGGCGGTCGCCGACCTGGACGCCGCCTGGTGGCTGGCCTGGTCACCGGTGCAGGGCGGGATACGCTACGACGGGGCGACCGTGGTGCTGCCGGATGCCCCTGGCCTGGGAATCTCCGGTCTCGCTGAAGCAAAAGTGCAGGCTCATGGTTGATGGCCGTCGGTTTCTTTCATAGAGTTCGCCCTGGACAGCCGACACGATCTGGGGGTTGACGTGGAGCTGCAACCGGGCCGTGAGGCCGTCGTCCGGGTCGCCGTGGCGACGCTGTGGACCTCGCCCGAGGCGGTTCGCCCGATCGACTGCCCAGCGCTGACCGCCGGCGTCGACATCCCGACCTGGGTCTCCGGAATGGACACCGAGCAGCAGGTCGGCGACTGCGTGCTGAGCCAACTCCTGCTCGGCGAACGGGTCCTCGTCAGCGAGCTACGCGCCGACGGCTGGGCCCGGGTCGTCGCCGTCGAACAACCAGCCGCCAAGCTGGACCCCCTCGGCTACCCGGGCTGGCTCCCCGCCGGGCAGTTGGCAGTCCCCGACCCGGCCCACACCAGCACCGACCACCCGCTGGTCGTGGACGCCACGGTCACCGGGCTGCACGCCACCCCGAACGGGCCGGTGGTGCTGCCCGGCGTCGTCGTCGGCACCCGCCTCATCCCCGCCGGTCCCCCGCGCGGCGACTGGCGGCCGGTGCACGTCCCCGGCCGGGCCACGCCGCTCTGGCTGCCCGACGCCCACCTGGTCCCGGCGCCGGCCACGTCGCCGACCGCCGAGCAGGCCCTCGCGGTGGCACAGCGGCTGCTGGACGTGGTCTACATCTGGGGCGGCCTCTCCGCGCACGGCATCGACTGCTCGGGGCTGGTGCACCTGGCCTGGCGGCGGTTCGGGGTGCTGCTGCCCCGCGACGCGGACGACCAGGCCGTTGCCACCACCCCACTGCCGTTGGGCGCGGAACGCCCCGGCGATCTCTACTTCTTCGCCCGACCCGGCCGCAAGATCCACCACATCGGCATCGTCACGGCCACGCCCGGCGACGGCGGCCAGCGCCGGATGCTGCACGCCTGCTACCGGCGGCGACGGGTCATCGAGGAGCCGCTACCGGCCGACCGCACCGCCACGCTGGTGGGCGCGCACCGGGTCTAGGTGTGCCGTCGGAAGGGCCGGCCAGCTCTTCCGACACACGCCCTTTACCGGCCGGGCGCGTGTCCGCACCCGGCCGGTGACCGGTCAACGTCGGGCGTCGGCCAACTCGCGACGCCGGTCCCGGGAGGACTTGATCAGGCTGGCGGCGGTGGCGATGCCCAGGGTGCCGATGATGACCAGCAGCGACAACCAGATCGGGATGTGCGGCGCCCAGCCGACGTGCTCGCCACCGTTGATGAACGGCACCTGGTTGTCGGCCAGCGCCTCCAGCACCAGCTTGACCCCGATGAAGCCGAGCACGACGGCCAGGCCGTAGCTCAGGTAGATCAGCCGGTCGAGCAGGCCACCGAGCAGGAAGTAGAGCTGCCGGAGGCCCATCAACGCGAAGACGTTCGCGGTGAAGACCAGGTACGGCTCCTGGGTGATGCCGAAGATCGCCGGGATCGAGTCCAGTGCGAAGATCAGGTCGGTGGTGCCGATCGCGATCATCACGATCAGCATCGGGGTGAACAGCCGCTTGCCGGCCGCGTGGGTGGTCAACTTCGCGCCGTCGTAGTCCTTCGAGATCGGCAGCGCCTTGCGGCTCCACCGGATCAGCACGTTCTCGGAGAACTCGTCCTCGTCCGGCTCACCCTGCCGGGCCAGGTTCACCGCGGTGTAGATCAGGAACGCGCCGAAGATGTAGAAGACCCAGGAGAACTGCGTGATCAGCGCCGCACCCGCGGCGATGAAGCCGCCGCGCATCACAAGCGCCAGCACGATGCCGACGAGCAGCACCTTCTGCTGGTACTGCCGAGGCACCCCGAAGCGGGCCATGATGATCACGAAGACGAAGAGGTTGTCCACCGAGAGGCTGTACTCGGTGAGCCAGCCGGTATAGAACTGGCCGGCCGCGCTGGCCCCGGAGGTCAGCCAGACACCCACGCCGAAGATCAGGGCAAGGCCGACGTAGAAGGCGACCCAGAGGCTCGACTCCCGCACACTCGGCTCGTGCGGGCGCCGACCGATGATCAACAGGTCGACGAGCAGGACCGCAGTCAGTGCGACAAGCGTTCCCGCCCACACCAATCCGGACACGTCCAACGTTCATTCCTCCGGCAGACACGCGGCGTCGGGCACACCGTACGCCCCCGCGAGGGCCGGCGTGCCGCTGTCGCTCACTCTGGTGACTGTCGGAGGTCTCTTCCGCCGTCGCCCCGGAATGGGGCGGCGACCTACGGGGCCGGGTCGGGACGCCGTGGTTCCGGCGATCGACCGTGCTGACGACTCCGTTGCGGGGGAATACTCCCCTCCTCGGTGACCATTGTTGCCCACCACGCCCCGTGATCACACCCCGGGCACCCGGTGGCGCTGGACACCCGGCCGACGTCACACTCGTTACGGCTTCCTAGGAGGCTAGTGCAGGTCTGGTGCGGCGATCGGGTCCGTGAACGACCAGCCGGCCGCGAGCAGGTCGTCGCAGGCCCGCACCGCCCGGGCCAACCGCTCGGCGTGCGACCCGATCAGCTCCACCACCGGCACCCCGCACCCGGCCAGCTCGGCCCGGAACCGCTCGGTCATCCAGGCCCGCAGGTGCTCACCGTCACGGAGACCGTCATCGGCGAACGGCACCCCCCGGTGATCCGTCAGCAGATACAGCGCCGGCCGGCGGGCCGCCGCCCGCACCTCCCCCGACGCGGTGCCCAGGTAGCGCTCCTCCCACACCGCCGTCGCCCGCGCGTCGGTGTCGCAGACCAGCAACGGCCCGCTCGTCCGGGCCGCCGCGTCCTCGGCCGCCTGCTGCTCGCGGACCACGGCGCGGAAGTCGTCACGATCCCAGGTGACGTCGAAGACGGTCGCCTCCGGCGTCCGTTCCCGCAACCGGGCCAGTTTGCGGGCGGTCAACTCCCGGCCGTACTCCGGCACCCAGGACGTGCCGTAGTGCCCCGCCAGCGCCGCCGCCATCGTCGTGGTCCCGGTCGACTCGGCCCCGACCACCACCACCCGCCGGACGAACCACGCCCGTACCGGCGGGCTCAGCCACCGCCAGTGAGCCGCCGGGTCCGCGCGCACGGCCGTCCCGGACACCGGCGTGGCCCGCCGATCCGGATCCACCGACACGGGTACGGCGTCGAAGCGGCGCGCCAACTCGACGCCGTACGCCTCGGAGGAGAAGACCGCGTCCACCGGCCCCGACCCGACCGCCTCGCGGAACACCGCGCAGTGCGCGTCCCAGACGGCCGGATCGGCGTAGTCCACCGGATGGTCGTCGTACCGGCCGACGAAACGGACCCACGGCGTGTCCGCATGCACCTCCCGCAGCCAGTCGAGGCGCAGCGGGAGCGGGATGGACTCCCGCCGCGAGGGCGCCACGACGACTGTGACCTCCGCGCAGCGGGCGGCGGCGGCCCCGATCAGCGCGTGGTGCCCGGCATGCGGTGGATAGAACTTGCCCACCACCATCCCGTGCCCGAACTCCGCGGCGGTCGAGCGCGCCGACACGCGTGGCTGCGGCGCACGGCCTGACGTCTCGGCGCTCACGCGGTGACCGGGGCCGGGCCGGGCGGGACCGCGCTCGGTCGGTCGGCCCGACGCATGTCGGACCGCCAGGCGCGCAACCCGAGCACACACAGGGCGAGGAAGACCAGGTAGAGGACGGCGGTCAGGTGCAGCCCCTTGTACGCGTACAACGGGATGTAGATCAGGTCGGCGGCGATCCAGAGCCACCAACTCTCCACCCGCTTGCGGGTCTGCCCGTACGTGGCCAGCAGGGACAGCGCCGTGGTCAACGCGTCCGGCAACGGCACTGTCGAGTCGGTGGCCCGGTCCAGCAACACCCAGAGGGCGCCGGTGAGCAGCACCCCGGCGGCGGCCAGCGCCAGCCACTCCCGTCGCCCCGTCCGGCTGACCGTGAGCCGGGTGCGCCGCTCGCCACCGAACAGCCAGTGCCACCAGCCGTAGCAACCGAGTGCGACGTAGACGACCTGGAGCCCCGCGTCGGCGTACAGCCCGGCGGTCCAGAACAACAGCATGAGCAGCAGCACGTTGGCGATGCCGATCGGCCAATTGGCGATCTTCTGCCGGGCCACCAGCCACACGTTGAGCACACCCGTCGCGAACCCCAGCAGCTCCGCCCAGGTGGTGCCCGTGCCGGCCACCCGAAACGCGGTGCCGGTGAGCCAGTCGATGATCATCAGGACACCCTAGGGGCGTCGCCGGCGTCGGAACAGACCCCGCGACACCGGCCGCCCCGACCGCCGTGGGAGGCTGTCCGACATGGTGCTTGAGGTCGCGCTGATCGATGTACTACCCGGACACGAGGACGCGTTCGCCGCCGCGTACGCCGAGGGTCACCCGGTGCTCGCCGGAGCGACCGGCTGCCGGTCCGTGCGGATGACCCGAGGAATCGAGTCACCGACCCGCTTCGTGCTGCTCGTCGAATGGGACTCGGTCGAGGCGCACGAGGAGAACTTCCGGGCCACCGAACGGTTCGAGCAGTGGCGGGCGCTGATCGGGCCCCACTTCGCGGGTCCGCCAGTGGTCGAACACTTCCTCGACGTGCCGGCCTGAGCCGAGCTGTCGTACCCCACGGTTATGGTGCCGGGCGCACGCGCCGGCCGCCGGTCCCGACGGGCTCGGGGGCGCCGGGCCCGGTGGCCGCGCGGCGCGTCACCCTGGGCACCCGCGACAGTCACTCGCCGACGCGGCGGGCCAGCACGGTGATCGTCTCCTCCGGGGACAGCGCCGCGGCCAGCAGCGCCTCGGTCATCCGCTCGTAGCGGTCGACGTCGAGCACGGTGGCCAACCGGACGTCGGTGGTCAACGCCTCGATCATCACCGTCCGCGGGTCCGCCGGGTCGGGAAAGGCATAGCAGGAATACGGTGTGAGCGGATGCAGCCCGCCACCGGCCGCCCCGCGTGGCAACAGCCGCACCGTGACGTGGGACAGCCCGGTCACGGCGACCAGGTGCCGCAGCTGTTCACGCCAGACCGCCACCGGTAGGTCACCCGGGTCGCAGACGGCCTCGGCGAGCACCGCCGTGTAGCGCGGCGGATAGGCCCGCCGCAGCACCTCCTGCCGCAGTGCCCGGGCGCGCACCTCGGACTCCACGTCGACCTCAGGCGTGAGCTGGGCGCCGGCCGCGACCAGCACCCGGGCGTACGCGGGCGTCTGGAGCAGCCCCGGCACCACCGACGGCTGGTACTCGACGATGTCGGCGGCGCCCGCCTCCAACTCGGCATACGTACGCTGCCGCTCGCTCATCTCGCCCAGCGTCTTCCACCAGCCTCGACTGGTCGCCGCGTCCCGGGCGATGACGATCAGCGCCTCCCGGGCGGGCGTCGGCACCTTGTAGACGTCCAGCAGATCGAGCACGTCGGCGAGGTCCGGGCGACTCTGGCCCAGCTCGATGCGGGACAGCTTCGACGTCGAGGCCCAGCCCAACCGGTCGCAGACCTGTTCCAGGGTCAGCGACTCGCGCCGACGGAGCTGGCGCAGTTCTGCGCCGAGACGTGCACGTCGAATGACAGGACTTGTTGGCAGCGGCATCCCGGCCTCCCCACCGTGGGAGACTACGCAGGACGATCACCCAGTGCAATAGCTCGCTCGCACACCGCAATCAGTGCATTCGGTGCGTCGACCGGCCGGGCCGACCCGAACCTGCCGTTTAAGCAGTTCAGCGGCGGTCGCGAGCCGCGAAGCCCCACCCCGGCGGGGCGCGAGTCCCCGGTCGGCTGGGACGGGCTCAGGGTCGGTAGGTGCCGAAGGACCAGACGTTGCCGGCCAGATCGCGGGCGGCGTAGTCACGGGAGCCGTAGTCGGTGTCGAACGGCTCGCGGATGATCTCGGCGCCGGCCGCGCGGGCCTGGGCGCAGTGCACGTCGACGTCCGGCACGGCCACGTAGACGGACCAGTCGTCCTCGGCCGGCCGTCGCGCGGCGTCGGCCCGACCACCGAGCATGATCATGCCGGTGTCGAGGACCAACTCGGCGTGCGCGACAGTGCCGTCCGGCGCCTCGTGCACGGCATGCACCCGGAAACCGAACGCGGCACCGAGCCAGTCGATCGCGGCACGGGGATCGGAATAACGGAAGATCGGATAGATGGTTCGCATGAGCCCATTCTGCGGCCGACGGCGCGGATCCGGATTGGACGAATGTGACCTCCGCTGCCCCGGGCAGCCGAACCGACTGCGGATCGCCGTCGCGACTGCGGGTCAGCCGGCCGTCGTCACCGGGCGGCGAGCAGCGCGGCCGGCGTCGCCCCCGCGAACTGGTGGAAGTCCCGGATCAGGTGGGACTGGTCGTAGTAACCGCAGCTCGCCGCCACCGCGGCCCAGTCGACGGACCGCCCGGTCGCGCCGGCCTGAGCCGACGCGGCGTGCGCCTGCTGGAAACGCAGCAGTCGGGCGGCCATCTTGGGCGGCAGCCCGACCTCCTGCCGGAACCGGGACGCGAGGTGCCGCCGGCTCCAGCCCAGCTCGTCGGCGAGCACACCGACGCTCACCCGCCCACCGCTGCCGACCAGCCACCGCCACGCCCAGTCGAGACGCGGGTCCACCGGCGGGGACGCCACCAGCCGGGCGGCGAGCACCCTGTCGAGCAGGGCGAACCGCTCCGGCCAGCTGGGGGCCTCGGCGAGCCGGTCACGCAGCCGCTCCAACCAACGGCCCGGGAGCTGCCCGACGCCGACGGCCCGATTGGTCAGCTCGCTCAGCGGCAGGCCGAGGAGCCGGCGGGCGGTCAGGGGGGCGAGCAGCAACTCGACGCCCTCCCCCACACCCACAGTGCGCGTGGTGCACCAACTGTCGAAGGTGCCGGCCACGAACGAGTCGACAGCTGTGACGCCGCGCTCCGCGCTGCGCGGGTCGGTCACGTCCAGCGGAGCGCCCCAACCCATGATCAGCACCACGAAGACGCCCGCCGACTCCCGGCGGAGCAGTGGCACGTCCGCCCGTTCCCGGTACCCCACGTACCTGTCGACGAACGGACGCAGGACGGCGTCGGGCAGCCCGAGGACCATCTCGCCGATCGGCGCCGTCACCCGTGCCCGCCCTTCGCGTACCCCGGTCGGCCGGGCCCGAGCTGAACCCTGGACGTGGCCGACCGGGTGGCCGTCACTTCACGCCGGCGGCGTCCATGCCGCGCAGCTCCTTCTTCAGGTCGGAGACCTCGTCACGGATCCGGGCCGCCAGCTCGAACTGCAGCTCGCGGGCGGCGGCCAACATCTGGTCGCTGAGCTCCTGGATGAGCTGGGCGAGGTCGGCGCGGGCCATCCCCTCCCGCGAGGTGATGGTGGCGGCGGACCGGCTGCGGCTGCGGGTCTCCTTGACCGGCGCCTTGCCTCGGGAAAGCTGACGCACCGCGCCGCCGACCCGGGAGTTCTCGGTGTCCTCCGCCTCGCGGTAGATGTCGTCGAGGATGTCGTGGATCTTCTTGCGCAGCGGCTCCGGGCTGATGCCGTGCGCCTCGTTGTGCGCGATCTGCTTGGCCCGACGCCGATCGGTCTCGTCGATCGCCGCCGCCATCGACGGGGTGATCTTGTCGGCGTACATGTGCACCTGACCGGAGACGTTACGGGCGGCCCGCCCGATGGTCTGGATCAGCGACCGGCCGCTGCGCAGGAAGCCCTCCTTGTCGGCGTCGAGGATCGCCACCAGCGACACCTCGGGCAGGTCCAGACCTTCGCGGAGCAGGTTGATGCCGACGAGCACGTCGTAGTCGCCCTTACGCAGCTCGCGCAGCAGCTCCACCCGGCGCAACGTGTCGACCTCCGAGTGCAGGTAGCGCACCCGGATGCCGTTCTCC
Organism: Micromonospora ureilytica; assembly: GCF_015751765.1. Lineage (NCBI taxonomy): Bacteria > Bacillati > Actinomycetota > Actinomycetes > Micromonosporales > Micromonosporaceae > Micromonospora > Micromonospora ureilytica. The sequence goes on along the minus strand of NZ_JADOTX010000001.1, from coordinate 519,451 downwards.
AGGAGGTAGTCGGACAGGTCCTCGGCCATCTTCTTGGTCAGCGTGGTGACCAGCACCCGCTCGTCCCGGTCGGTGCGCAGCTTGATCTCGTGCATCAGATCGTCGATCTGGCCCTTGGTCGGCTTGATCACGACCTCCGGGTCGATCAGACCGGTGGGTCGGATCACCTGCTCGACGAACTCGCCCTGGGCCTGCTCCATCTCCCAGGTGCCGGGGGTCGCGGAGAGGTAGACCATCTGGCCGACCCGCTCCAGGAACTCGTCGAAACGCAGCGGCCGGTTGTCGGCCGCGCTGGGCAGCCGGAAGCCGTGGTCGATGAGCATCCGCTTGCGTGACGCGTCGCCCTCGTACATGCCGCCGATCTGCGGGATGGTCACGTGCGACTCGTCGACCACGGTGAGGAAGTCGTCGGGGAAGTAGTCGAGCAGGGCGTGCGGCGGGCTGCCGGGCAGCCGCCCATCCATGTGCATCGAGTAGTTCTCGATGCCGGAGCAGAAGCCCACCTGCCGCATCATCTCGATGTCGTAGGTGGTGCGCATCCGCAGCCGCTGTGCCTCCAGCAGCTTGCCCTGCCGCTCCAGCTCGGCGAGGCGCTCGGCCAGCTCCACCTCGATGTCACGGATCGCCCGTTCCATCCGCTCCGGACCGGCCGCGTAGTGGGTGGCCGGGAAGATCACCAGCTGGTCGACCTCGCGGACCACGTCACCTGTCAACGGGTTGAGGTAGTAGAGCTTCTCCACCTCGTCACCGAACAGCTCGATCCGGATCGCCAGCTCCTCGTACGCCGGGATGATCTCCAGCGTGTCGCCGCGGACCCGGAAGGTGCCCCGCTGGAAGGCCATGTCGTTGCGGGTGTACTGGATGTCGACCAGCCGGCGCAGCAACTGGTCGCGGTCGAGCTCCTGCCCGACCTGCGCCTTCACCGCCCGGTTGAGGTATTCCTCCGGGGTGCCGAGACCGTAGATCGCCGAGACGGTCGCCACCACGATCACGTCGCGGCGGGTGAGCAGCGACATCGTCGCCGAGTGCCGCAGCCGCTCCACCTCCTCGTTGATCGAGGAGTCCTTCTCGATGTAGGTGTCGGTCTGCGGGATGTAGGCCTCGGGCTGGTAGTAGTCGTAGTACGACACGAAGTATTCGACGGCGTTGTGCGGCAGCAGCTCGCTGAACTCCTTGGCCAGCTGCGCGCAGAGCGTCTTGTTCGGGGCGAGCACCAGGGTGGGACGCTGCAGCCGCTCGATCAACCACGCCGTGGTGGCGCTCTTGCCCGTGCCGGTCGCGCCGAGCAGCACGGTGTTGCGGTCGCCGCGCCGAACCCGACGCTCAAGATCGTCGATGGCTGCCGGTTGGTCGCCGGCCGGCTGAAAGTCACTGACGACCTGGAAGCGGCTGTCCAGCCGGGGAATGTCGAGCGCCATGCCGTCAACGGTACGCCGGAGGTCCGACAGGAACCGCCGTCACGCCAGGTACGTGATCAGCTTCAATATTCCCATTGTGTGGCCCATGTCACCGGGACTACCCTCTTCATGTAGGCCGCTCGCGGCGGCCGACCGGGCCGGTGGCCAGGCCAACATCACGGCCGGTCACCCCCGGCACTGCGGTCGCAGCACCCGGCTCGTCCGGCGTGCGCACCCGTGTGGTCGCGCTCGAGGCGCAGACCGGCCGCCGCGAGCGCCCCTGCTCGTCACCCCGGCGCCTCCCCGCCCGTTTCACAGCCGTGGACACCTCTCCGACCCCGGCGCCCGACACCGCCCGCACTGCCACACCCCGCCCGGACGACGCGGACACCGGCGCCGACCCGGGCGGCAGCGGCGGCTCGGCCCGGGGCAATGGGCGGCACCGCACCGGCCCGGACACCGCCGCCGCCACCGACACCACCGGGCCGGTCCCGGCCGGCCGTCGTCGGCGTACGGTGCTGATGTTGCTCGGTCTGACGGCGGTGACGTCCGCGACGGCGCTGGTGCTCGGGCTGCTGAGCTGGGCGCCCGACCCGCCCGAGCCGGCCCGGCCGCTGACAGTGACGGAGGGCGAGCGGCTGGCCGCCGTGCGGGTCACCAACCTGCGGGACCTGCGCGCCGGTGTACGCGTCACGGCCGGCACGGGCGCCGCCCGCATCGAACTGGTGGGCTGGGTTGACTGGTCCCGCTCACTGCTCTATCTCGACGTGGGTGGGCCGGGCGCGGGCGCCGAACGCGGGCTGTTGCAGAAGAGCGGCACGGTGCTGGTGATCCGGCCCGATCCGGCGGCGGTGCCCACTCCCGCCGCACCGCCACTGGTGCCCCCGGCGGATCGGTGGCGGCTGCACCGACTGGCACCCGGGGCGCACCTGGCACCGGTGCTCGACCTGCTCCTCGATCTCGCCGCCGACCGCCCGGACACGACCCGGACGGCTCCGTCCAGCGAGGCGCGCTGGATCGCCCGGGACACCGTGCCGGCCGGCCCACTGGACGTCATACAGGCGCCGCTGTCCACCGGCGCGCCGGCCGCCAGCACGGCGCCCGGCACTCCCGGCGCCGCGACGCCCGTCCCTGACGAACAGACCCGATACTGGCTCGACCAGGACGCCCGGCTGCACAAGCTGGTGACCCAGCTGCCCGGTGTTGGCCCGGTCACGATGATCTTCAACCGGGCGGACCGGCCGACACTACGTCCGGTCGACGCCCTGGGCGGCCGGCCCGGTCTGCCCCGCGCGCTGACCGACGCCGAGCAGCGTCGGCTGGACCGGCTGCCGACCCGGCTCCGGGCTCAGGGTGGCGCCACGGTGACGCTTACCGCGCCGATGGGCACGGACACGAACCTGCGGGGCTCCGGCTGGTTGAGTTGGACCGCGCGTACCGCGTACCTCGCGGTCGCCGACCTTGGCGTACCGGATCGCCGGACCCTGCTGCGACGCGACGCCGCCGGTCTGGCCCGGACGGACCTGCCGGCGGCCGCCGCTGGTGGCGGCACCGCGGAGGCGCCGGCCCGGCCGCCGCTGCCACCCCCGGCCGGGACCTGGCGGGCCTCCCGACCCGGCGGGGACGACCTGGGCGTGCTTGTCGACGCCGCGGTGGCCGCCGGGTCCGTCGGGCACCGCGGCGCGGCCGTGCGGGTACGCGAGGACGTCGTCGCCGCACGGACCGTGGACGTGATCGAGTCGGGTCCGGCCGACGCGCGGCTGCGCTACTGGATCGGCCGGGACGGGTCGCTGCGCCGGCTCGAGTTGCGGACCGACGCCGGCGCGTGGGCACACCTGGATCTCCAGCCCGCCGTCGTGCCCCGACTGGCTGCCAACCCTCGGCCCGCCACCCCTCGACCGTCGGCCCCTCGGTCGTCGGCCCCTCGGCCCGGCGCCCGCTGACCGGTTCCCTCAGGGGCGCCAGCCGGTCTGCGCGGCCCACTGCTCGGCCCGCAGGTACTCCTCGTCGAACCACGGGTTCCGGGCCGTGCCGGAATCGCCGACCTCCGGCGCCGCGTCGACCAGGTCCCGCTTGAGCACCAGGTACGCGGCCCGCTGATCCGGGTCGGCACGCAGGTGGTCGCGCATCAGCAGCGCGTACCGCCAACCCGGCGAATCCGCCACCCGCACGTGCAGGCGAACCGGGCGGGCCGGGTCCGCACTGCCGTGCAGCCGCTTCTCCCACCGGCCCCTACCGGCCGGGCGCGGGTCGTCCCACCACTGTCCCGGCACCCGCGGGAACCCGGCGGTGGCCAACCGATCGGCCATCGGCCCGTCGGCGTCGGCGAGGCTGGAGACCGCCACCTGCACGTCGATGACGTTCTGGGCGGCCAGGCCGGGCACCGCCGTCGAACCGATGTGATCGATCCGCAGGGCGTCCGAACCGAGCGTGTGCTGGATCCGGGCGGCCAGCCGCGCGTACTGCTCCGGCCAACTCCCGTCGGCCCCGCCCAGCTCGGTCGGGTCCGGCAGGACCACCCGCCGCTGGCGCAGGTTGTCCTCGTAGGGCACCAGTCGCTGCCTCCACAGCACGTCGACGGCGTCGTACAGCGCCGTCAGACTCCCGTCGTTGGTCAGCACCACGTCCGCCGCCGCCCGGCGGCGGGCGTCGTCGGCCTGGGCGGCGATCCTCCGCTCGGCCTCCGCGCGACCCATCCCCCGGTCGCGCGCCAGCCGCTCCAGTCGGGTCGGCACGGCCGTCTGCACCACGACCACCAGGTGGTACGTCGGCGCGAGACCCACCTCGACCAGCAGCGGTACGTCGTTGACGACGATCGCGTCGGGTGCCGCCGCGGCGGCCAGTTCCGCGGTGCGGGCCCGCACCCTGGGGTGGGTGATCGCCTCCAGCCGACGCCGGGCGGTCTCGTCGGCGAACACCACAGCTCCCAGTGCGGCACGATCCAGTGCGCCGTCGTCGTCCAGCACCGCGTCGGAGAAGGCGGCAACGATCTCGGCCAGCCCGTCCGTACCCGGCGCCACCACCTCCCGGGCCACCCGGTCGGCGTCGATGAGCACCGCGCCCCGCTCGACGAGCCGCGCGGCCGCCGCACTCTTGCCCGACCCGATCCCGCCGGTCAACCCCACCCTCAGCACCCGAACAGTCAACCGGATCCACAAGCCCGCCGCCAAACCCGCCCACGGCCCGGCGACCTCCCAACCACCCCGCCCTGCGCCCCGCGCCCCGCGCCCCGCGCCCCGCGCCCCGCGCCCCGCGCCCCGCGCCCCGCGCCCCGCGCCCCGCGCCCCGCGCCCCGCGCCCCGCGCCCCGCGCCCCGCGCCCCGCGCCCCGCGCCAAGATCTTCGCAACTACCCCGATGTTGCTGCCTCCGACACGCAGGAGACAGCAACATCCCCGATACTGCGCGGATCTTGACGACAAACGCCGCCCCGACAGACCGCGACCAGGGTTCGGGCGCCCACGGGCCGCCAAGATCGCGCTCGAACCAGGATGTAGTGGTGTTCGGTGCCCGGGAGGCCCCTCCATCATGGATCGAGCGCGATCTTGGGCGGTCGACGCCAGCCGCGCAGCCGCGCCCACAGCGGCGCCCCGGCCTACCGGAGCGCCGCGCCCACAACTCGCCTGGGGCACCCGAGCCCGCAACTCGCCGGGCAACTCCTCGCCCACAGCTAGGGCGGGGCACAGCGGGTACGGCGAAGGCCCCGCCCCCAGCGATCCGGAGATCGCGGGGACGGGGCCCGTCGTCGTTCAGCGGGTCACTTACCGCCGGCGAGCTTCTCCCGCAGTGCGGCGAGCGCCTCGTCGGTGGCCAGGGTGCCTGCCGGCTCCTCGGCCTGCCGGCTCGGCGCCGGGCTGGACGAAGAGGTGGTGCCACCGCCACCGCCGCCGGCAGCGGCCGGGACGACCGGAGTCGGGTTGGCTGCGGCCTCGGCGTCGGCGGCCCGAGAGGTCTGCACCTGCTTGGTGTGGGCCTCCCAGCGCAGACGAGCCTCGGCGTACTGGCTCTCCCAGGTCTCGCGCTGCTTGTCGTACCCCTCGAGCCACTCGCCCGTCTCCGGGTCGAAGCCCTCCGGGTAGATGTAGTTGCCCTCGGTGTCGTACGTCGCGGCCATGCCGTAGAGGGTCGGGTCGAAGTGCTCCTCGCCCTCGACGAAGCCCTCGTTGGCCTGCTTGAGCGACAGCGAGATCCGCCGACGCTCCAGGTCGATGTCGATGACCTTGACCATGACCTCGGAGCCGACCTGGACGACCTGCTCCGGGATCTCCACGTGGCGCTCGGCCAGCTCGGAGATGTGGACCAGACCCTCGATGCCGTCGTCCACCCGGACGAACGCACCGAACGGCACCAGCTTGGTGACCTTACCCGGCACGATCTGCTGGATCGCGTGGGTGCGGGCGAACTGCCGCCACGGGTCTTCCTGGGTCGCCTTCAGCGACAGCGAGACCCGCTCGCGGTCCAGGTCGACGTCCAGGACCTCGACCTCGACCTCCTGGCCCACCTCGACGACCTCGGACGGGTGGTCGATGTGCTTCCAGGACAGCTCGGAGACGTGCACCAGACCGTCAACGCCGCCCAGGTCCACGAAGGCGCCGAAGTTGACGATCGAGGACACGACGCCCTTGCGGACCTGGCCCTTCTGCAGCTTGTTGAGGAACTCGGTGCGCACCTCGGACTGCGTCTGCTCCAGCCAGGCCCGGCGGGACAGGACCACGTTGTTGCGGTTCTTGTCCAGCTCGATGATCTTGGCCTCGAGCTCGCGCCCGACGTACGGCTGCAGGTCGCGCACACGACGCATCTCGACCAGGGACGCCGGCAGGAAGCCGCGCAGCCCGATGTCGAGGATGAGGCCGCCCTTGACCACCTCGATGACCGAACCGCGGACGACGCCGTCCTCGTCCTTGATCTTCTCGATCGTGCCCCAGGCCCGCTCGTACTGTGCCCGCTTCTTGGAGAGGATCAGACGACCCTCCTTGTCCTCCTTCTGGAGGACCAGGGCCTCGATGTGGTCGCCAACCGTCACAACCTCGGCGGGGTCCACGTCGTGCTTGATCGACAACTCCCGAGAGGGGATGACACCCTCGGTCTTGTAGCCGATGTCGAGCAGGACCTCGTCCCGATCGACCTTGACGACGGTGCCTTCGACAATGTCGCCGTCGTTGAAGTACTTGATGGTCTCGTCGATCGCGGCGAGGAATGCCTCCTCGGAACCGAGATCGTCGTGGGTGACCCGGGTGGCGCTCGAGGGGGCCTCGATGCTGCTCGTCATGTGGGCGGTTGCTCCGGTCGGTGGGTTGTCACAGCAGGCTGGTGTGTCGCAGTGACCTGTTCGCGCCAGCGGATCCGTCGCCGGGCACACCGAACGATCGCCTAGTGAGATCATGATGTGGCTCCGTCGACCGCGCACCTGCTCCCTGCCGAGGCAACGCGATCCGCGAGCGCATCGTCTAGCCTACCGTGCGCATTACCACAGCGTGCAAGCCCTCCCGGGTTCTCTTCGTGCGATGACCTGCGAAAGCCGAACAATCGCCCGGAAAACACCCCTGCTGTCTCCTGCGTCACAGCAGACCCAGGCGCGCCGCCGGCCCGCGCCGCCGCCGCGCCGCGCGTGATCGACTCGGTTTCCCGGCGTCAGCCACGCAGATCGTGGACGCGCCGCCGTACCCAAGGGGGTGGGTGGGGCCTAGCGTGGGCGCGTGGATGACGACAGCCGGGTTACCCGGCGCCGGGTGGGTGACGCCGAGGCCCGGCGCGCCAACCGCGGCTGGTGGGACACCGACGCCGACGACTACCAGGCCGAACACGGCGCGTTCCTCGGCGACGTGGACTTCGTGTGGTGTCCCGAGGGCCTGCGCGAGGCCGACGCCCGGCTGCTCGGCGACGTGTCGGGGCGGCGGGTGCTGGAAGTGGGCGCCGGCGCCGCGGCCGCCGCCCGCTGGCTCGCCACCCAGGGCGCCCGGCCGGTCGCCTTCGACCTGTCCGCCGGCATGTTGCGGCACGCCGCCGAGGCCGCCGACCGCAGCGGGGTACGCGTACCGCTGGTGCAGGCCGACGCGCTCGCCCTGCCGTTCGCCGACCGGTCGTTCGACGTCGCCTGCACCGCGTTCGGCGCGATCCCGTTCGTGGACGACTCCGCGGCGCTGCTCGCCGAGGTGCACCGGGTGCTGCGACCGGGCGGCCGGTGGGTGTTCTCGGTGACCCACCCGATGCGGTGGATCTTCCTCGACGACCCCGGCGAGGGCGGCCTGACGGCCGTGCACTCGTACTTCGACCGCTCCCCCTACGTGGAGCAGGACGAGACAGGCGTGGCCACCTACGTCGAGCAGCACCGCACCCTCGGCGACCGGATCCGCGAGTTGGTCGGCGCCGGGTTCCGACTGCTGGACCTGGTGGAGCCGGAATGGCCGGAGGGACACGAGGGAATCTGGGGGCAGTGGAGCCCGCTGCGCGGACGACTCTTTCCCGGCACCGCCATCTTCGTCACCGAGAAGCGCACCGACTGAGCGCGTCGCACGCGGAGTGCGACGGCCCCGCACGCCACCGACGCTACGGTCCGCCGGTGAGCGCATGGCCGAACCCGACACCACCGGGCCGCTGGCTTCCGGACCCGGCACGACAGCAGCGGGCCGACTATCAGGTCGCCGACCTGTCGAACCTGCCAGACGACGACTCCCCGCGCGTCGAACTCGTCGACGGAGCCCTCCGGGTGACGCCCTTTCCGACCCTCGGTCACCAGGACATCTCCGGGCTGCTCTGCACGTGGCTGCGCTGCCACGCACCGTCGGACATCCGGGCCACCCAGGCCGTCGCGGTCGAACTCGATGACAACACCAGCCGGCGCCCGGATGTCCTGTTGTGCCGCGCCGACGTGCCATCCGACCGGTCCACTCTGCGGCCGTCAGACGTCGTGCTCGCCGTGGAGATCGTTTCGCCGGGCACGCGACGGATCGACCGGTTCGCGAAGCCTGGTGAATACGCCGCCGCCGGCATCCCGTTCTACTGGCGTATCGAGCAGGACCCGGTGCACGTGTACGCGTACCGGATCGGCGACCGGGTGGGGCCGGGCGGGGAGGGGCAGTACGAGCTGGTCGCCGACGGGCCCGACGTGATCGAGCTGGCCGAGCCGTTCGACATCAAGCTGCCGATCGCCGAGATCACTCCGTAGTCGTTTCGCCCCGACCGCGGCGGGTAGCCGAGGACCATGGCCGAGCAGGGATTCCACCAGGGCGACCATGCCCACCGCCCCGAGGCGCTGCATCATGAGCAGAGGTGACGATGGCCGGGACACCTACCGGGAGTTCACCGAAGCGGTGAACATGAAGCCCGGCGAGCTGTCCACGTGGCTGGAGACCGACGAGTCGAAGCAGGTCGGCTGGCACAAGGGCGGCCACGCTGGTGGTGGCGAGTCCGTCGGGCACGAATCCGGCCGGAAGATCATCAATCTTCTCCGCCGCAAACGCGGTGACCTGTCCGAGGGTGACTACAAGCACATGCGCAAGGTCGTCGGCTACGTACGCCGGCACATGGCGCAGCGCCCCTCCGGCAACGTCCGCGACACCAGGTGGCGCTGGTCCCTCATGAACTGGGGCCGCGACCCCCTGAAGTAGCCGGCGCAGCCCGGCCACCCTGATCCACCACCCCAACGGCCGCGAGCAGGGCGACCCAGTCAGGGGTTCCGGGGCAGCCCCGGAACCCCACACCGCAACCACAGATCAGTGATCAGCGCTGTTCCAGTCCCGGCCCAGACCGACGGACACCTCCAGCGGCACCGACAGCGGGTACGCCCCGCCCATCTCCCGCCGGACCAGCGCTTCCAACGCCTCCCGCTCACCCGGAGCGACCTCGAAGACCAGCTCGTCGTGCACCTGCAACAGCATCCGTGAGTGCAGCCCGGCCTCGCGCAGCGCGGTGTCGACGTGCAGCATCGCCACCTTGATGATGTCGGCGGCGGAGCCCTGGATGGGCGCGTTGAGCGCCATCCGCTCGGCGATGTCGCGGCGCTGCCGGTTGTCGCTGACCAGGTCGGGCAGGTAGCGGCGCCGACCGAGGATGGTCGAGGTGTAGCCGTCCTGGCGGGCCCGGGCGACGACCTGTTGCAGGTAGTCGCGCACGCCACCGAAGCCGGCGAAGTAGTTTTCCATCAGCCCGCGCGCCTCTTCGGTGCTGATGGTGAGCTGTTGGGACAGGCCGAAGGCGCTGAGCCCGTACGCCAGGCCGTAGTTCATGGCCTTGATCTTGCGGCGCTGGTCGGGGGTGACCTCGTCGAGCGGCACCCCGAAGACCGACGAGGCGGTGGCGGCGTGGAAGTCGGCGCCGGAGTTGAACGCGTCGATCAGCGCGTCGTCCGAGCTGAGGTGCGCCATGATGCGCATCTCGATCTGGCTGTAGTCGGCGGTGAGCAGGGACTCGTAGCCCTCCCCCACCACGAAGGCCCGTCGGATCCGACGGCCCTCCTCGGTGCGGATCGGGATGTTCTGCAGGTTGGGCTCGGTGGAGGAGAGCCGACCGGTGGCCGCCACGGTCTGGTTGAAGGTGGTATGGATCCGGCCGTCGTCGGAGACCGACTTGAGCAGCCCGTCGACTGTCGACTTGAGCTTGGCCACGTCCCGGTGACGCAGCAGGTGGGCCAGCACCGCGTGCGGCTGCTGCGCGTAGAGCCACTGCAGGGCGTCGGCGTCGGTGGTGTAACCCGTCTTGATCTTCTTGGTCTTCGGCAGACCCAGCTCGGTGAAGAGGATCTCCTGCAGCTGCTTGGGCGAGCCGAGGTTGAACTCCCGACCCACCGCCTCGTACGCGCCCTGCGCGGCGGCCTTCACCTCGGCGGCGAAGTGGGCCTCCAGCTCGGACAGATAGTGGGTGTCGGCGGCGATGCCGGTGCTCTCCATGGTGGCCAGCACGCGCATCAACGGCAGCTCCACGCCGGCCATCAGCCGGGCGGACTGCTCGCCGTCGCGGGACAGCTCGGCGTCGATCGCGTCGGCCAGGTCGAGGGTGGCCCGGGCCTGGAGCATCAGGTTCTGCTCGACCACCCCTTCGTCACCGAGGCCGTCCAGGGTGAGCTGGCCGGACTCCGGGACGTCCACCCGCAGCTCCCGGTGCAGGTAGCGCAACGCCAGGTCGGTCAGGTCGTAGGACCGCTGGTCGGGGCGGGCCAGGTACGCGGCGATCTGGGTGTCCCGGACGATGCCGGCGAGCTGCCAGCCGTGCGCGGCGCTGGCCAGCACGGCCGGCTTGCTGTCGTGCAGCACCTTGGGGCGCTCCGCGTCGGCCAACCAGCCGGCCAGGGCGCCCTCGTCGGTCGCGTCGAGCCCAGCCGGGTCGACCCAGGCCGCCGCGCCACCGGCGGTGGCCAGCGCGAGACCGGTGATCGAGGCGGTGTGCCGGCGGTTGGGGCCGGTGTCGAGTTTGACCGCCAACCCGACCGGGGTGCCGGTCGGGACGTGTGTGGTCAGCCAGCCGGCCAGCGCGCCGGGCTCGGTGAGCACCTCGCCGACGAGGTCGAAGCCGGACTCGGCCTCCGGCTCGACCGCCTCGAGGTACTGGTAGAGACGGTCGCGCAGGATGCGGAACTCCAGGGTGTCGAAGACCTGGTGCACCGCCTCCCGGTCCCAACCCGTCCAGCGGGTGTCCTCCGGGCGCAGCGGCAGCTCCAGGTCGGAGACGAGGCAGTTGATCTCGTAGTTGCGGATCACGTCGGCGAGCCGCTCCCGCAGGCTGTCGCCGGCCTTGCCCTTGATCTCGTCGGCCCGGGCGATCACGCCCTCCACCCCGCCGTACGTGGTGATCCACTTGGCTGCGGTCTTCGGGCCGACGCCCGGGACGCCGGGCAGGTTGTCACTGGTCTCGCCGACCAGCGCGGCGAGGTCCCGGTACTGCTGTGGCGGGACGCCGTACTTCGCCTCGACCGCCGCCGGGTCCATCCGGGCCAGGTCGGAGACGCCCTTGCGGGGGTAGAGGACGGTGATCTGATCGTCGATCAGTTGGAACGCGTCGCGGTCACCGCTGCTGATCAGCACCGACATGCCCTGGTCGCGAGCCTGGCAGGCGAGCGTGGCGATCACGTCGTCGGCCTCGAAGCCCTCTTTCTCGACCACCGGGATCTGCAGCGCGGCCAGGACCTCCTTGACCAGGCTGACCTGGCCCTTGAAGTCGGTCGGGGTCTCGCTGCGGCCGGCCTTGTACTCCGCGTACTTGTCGGTGCGGAAGGAGTGGCGGGAGACGTCGAAGGCCACGACGATGTGGGTGGGCTGCTCGTCGCGCAGCACGTTGATCAGCATCGAGGTGAAGCCGTACACCGCGTTGGTCGGCTGCCCCGTCGTGGTGGAGAAGTTTTCCACAGGCAGGGCGAAGAAAGCCCGGTATGCCATGGAATGTCCGTCGACGAGAAGCAGGCGCGGTGTCGTAGCTGTCACGGCAGCGACTCTAGCCCGCCAGTACGACAGGACGGGACACCGGCACGGCGCCCGGCGCGGCCGTCGGACGGCCGCGCCGGATACCGGCTCAGAGCACCTTCTCAGAGCACCTTGGCCAGGAACGCCTTCGTCCGGTCGTGCCGGGGGTTGGCGATCACCTCGCGCGGCGCGCCGGACTCCACCACCACCCCGTCGTCCATGAAGATCAGCGAGTCGCCGACCTCCCGGGCGAAGCCGATCTCGTGGGTCACCACGATCATCGTCATGCCGTCGCGGGCCAGGTCCTTCATCACGTCGAGCACCTCGCCGACCAGCTCCGGGTCCAGCGCGCTGGTGGGCTCGTCGAAGAGCATCAGCTTCGGCTGCATCGCCAACGCCCGGGCGATGGCCACCCGCTGCTGCTGCCCGCCGGAGAGCTGCCCAGGGTAGTTGCCGAGCTTGTCGCCGAGCCCGACCCGCTGGAGCAGCGCGGCGGCCCGGTCCCGGGCGGCGGCCTTGCGCTCCCGGCCCAACAGCACCGGAGCCTCGGCGACGTTCTGCAGGGCGGTCATGTGCGGAAAGAGGTTGAACCGCTGGAACACCATGCCGATCGCGCGGCGCTGGGCGGCGATCTCCTTCTCCCGCATCTCGTGCAGCTTGCCGCCGCGCTCCCGGTAGCCGATCAGGTCGCCGTCCACCCGGATCCGGCCGGCGTTGATCTTCTCCAGGTGGTTGATGCAGCGCAGGAACGTCGACTTGCCCGAGCCGGAGGGCCCGAGCAGACAGCAGACCTCGCCGCTGCGGACCTCCAGGTCGATGCCCTTGAGCACCTCCACCGACCCGAACGACTTGTGCACCTGCTCGGCCCGGACCATCACGCCGTCGCCGGCCGTTCCCGCGGCCTCCGCTGGTGTCGTCACCTGCGTCATCACCGACCCGCCTCGCTCGCGCTACCGCCGGCCTCCGCGGCGATCCCGCGCAGTCTGATCTTCGCTTGGGCGCTCTTCCCGAACCCCTTGGAGAAGTGCCGCTCCAGGTAGTACTGCCCGACGAGCAGCACGCTGGTCAGCAGCAAATACCAGAGGCAGGCCGCCACGTACATCGGGAAGACCTGGAAGGTCCGGTTACCCACGGCCTTGAGCTGGAAGAACAGCTCGGTGGAGACCGGCACGAAGGCCACCAGCGAGGTGTCCTTGAGCATCGCGATGGTCTCGTTGCCGGTGGGCGGGATGATCACCCGCATCGCCTGCGGCAGCACGATGCGCCGCAGGATCTGGGTACGGCTCAGGCCCAGCGCCTGCGCAGCCTCGGTCTGCCCCTCGTCCACCGACTGGATCCCGGCCCGGACGATCTCGGCCATGTACGCCGCCTCGGAGAGCCCGAGCGCCAGCATGCCGGCGACGAATCCCGTGAGGATCTCCAGTGCGGAGAAGCCGAAGAGACGTGCCTCGAAGTTGTCAATGCCGAAGAGCGCGCCGAGCTGCCGGTCGAACGGCAGCCCGAACTCGATCCGGGCCCAGAGGATGCCGAGGTTGCCGAAGAGGATCGCCAGCACCAGCCGGGGCACCGCCCGGAAGAACCAGGTGTACGCCCAGGAGACGCCGCGCAGGATCGGGTTCTCCGACAACCGCATGATGGCGATGACGACGCCGAGACTGACGCCGATCACCATCGCCAGAACGGTCAGCGCGAGCGTGCCGCGCAGCCCCTCCATGATCGGCGGCCGGAACATCTCGTCGACCATGAACGCCCAGTTGAACGCCTTGTTCGTCACCAGCAGGTGGACGAACATGGCCACCAGCACCCCGATCACGGCGACCGCCACCCAACGCCCGGGATGCCGGACGGGCACGGCCTGGATGGGTTCCGGCCGTGCCCGTTCGGTTGTGTCCGTTTCTGACGACATGCGTCAGTTGGCGGGGTTCAGCGCCGAGGAGGTGATGGCGCCGCCGTCGACGCCCCACTTCTTCAACGCGGTCTGGTACGTGCCGTCGGCGATGACCGCCTGGACGGCCTCCTTGAGCACCTCGGCGAAGGCGGTCTGGTCCTTCTTGACCGCGTAGCCGTACGGGGCGGACTCGTAGATGTCGCCGACCAGCTCCAGCCCGCCGTTGCTCTGCTTCACCGCGTACGCCCCGACCGGCGAGTCGGCCAGCATGGCGTCGTTCTTGCCGCTGAACACGGCGGCCGTGGCGTCGCTCTGCGCCTGGTACTGGTCGATGGTGATCGCCGGCTTGCCGCCGGTGGTGCACTTCTTCGACCGGGCGGTGATGTCGTCGAACTGCACGGTGCCGGTCTGCACGGCGATCTTCTTGCCGCAGGCGTTCTCAATGTCGATCTTGCCCGCGTTGCCGGCCTTGGTCGCCCACTGGGTGCCGGCGGAGAAGTAGCTCACCATGTTGACGCTCTTGAGCCGCTCGGCGTTGATCGTGAACGACGACACACCGATCTCGTACTTGCCGGAGTCGACACCGGGCAGGATCGCGTCGAAGGGCGACGACTCGTACTCGGCCTTGAGGCCGAGCTTCTGCGCCACCGCGTTGAACAGCTCGACGTCGAAGCCGACCACCGTCTTGCCGTCGGCGTCGAGGAACTCCGCCGGGGCGTACGTCGAGTCGGTGCCGACCTTGATCACACCGTCGGCCTTGATGGCGTCGGGCACCTTCCCGGCCAACGCCGAGTCGGCCGCCGCCGTGACGGTCGGACCGGCACCGGGCGGGGCGGTGTTCTCCTTCTCCCCACACGCCGTGAGCGAGAGGGCGAGCAGCGCCGCACTGGCGGCACCGAGCGCCGCCCGGCGGGCACCGTTGGTATTGAACATGTCTCTGCACTCCTTGCGTGAGGGGTGTGACGGCCGCTCAGGCCACGCCGAGGTATGCCTCTTTGACCGCCGGGTCGTGCAGCAGCTCGGCGCCGGTGCCGCTCTTGACGATCCTGCCGGTCTCGAGCACGTACGCCCGGTGCGCTCGGGCCAGCGCCTGCTGCGCGTTCTGCTCCACCAGCAGGACTGTGGTGCCCTGCTCGTTGATCTCCTTGATGATGTCGAAGATCTGCTGGATCAGCATCGGCGCCAAGCCCATCGAGGGCTCGTCGAGCAACAGCAGCTTCGGCCGGCTCATCAACGCCCGACCGACCGCCAGCATCTGCTGCTCGCCGCCGGAAAGGGTACCGCCGGCCTGCTTACGTCGCTCCGCCAGCCGCGGGAAGAGGTCGAGCACCCGGGCCAGGTCCTGGGCGATCCCGGCCCGGTCACGCCGGGTGTACGCCCCCATGTCCAGATTCTCGAGCACCGACATGCCGGGGAAGATCCCCCGACCCTCGGGCGCCTGGCAGAGCCCCCGCCGGACCCTCAGGTCCGCCCGGAGCTTGGAGATGTCCTCGCCCTCGAACCGGATGCTGCCGGTGGCGATCGGCCGGATCCCGGAGATCGCCCGCATGGTGGTCGACTTCCCGGCGCCGTTGGCGCCGATCAGCGCGACGATCTCACCCTCGGCCACGGTCAGGCTGATGCCGTGCAACGCCTGGATCCGCCCGTAGAGCAGGCTCACATCGTCGATCTCAAGCAACATCGTCCGGGACCCCCAGGTACGCCGCGACCACCTTCGGGTTGTCCCGCACCTCGGCGGGCAGCCCCTCGGCGATCTTCTTTCCGAACTCCAGCACGACGATCCGGTCGGTGACGCCCATGACCAGGCGCATGTCGTGCTCGATCAGCAGCACGGTCACGCCGGTGTCCCGGACCTGCCGGATGAGCTGGAGCAGCTCCTCCTTCTCCGCCGGGTTGAAGCCGGCGGCCGGCTCGTCCAGGCAGAGCAGCACCGGATCGGTGGCCAGCGCCCGAGCGATCTCCAACCGCCGCTGCTCCCCATAGGAGAGGTTGCGGGCGAACTCGTGCAGCCGGTGCCGGATGCCGACGAACTCCAGCAGCCGCTCGGCCTTCTCCCGACCCTCACGCTCCTCGCGCCGGTGCCGAGGCAACCGGAACAGCGCGGAGAGCACGCTGGTCTTGTGGTGCGCGTCCGCGCCGACCTGGACGTTCTCCAGGGCGGTCATCTCCGGGAACAGGCGGATGTTCTGGAACGTCCGCGCCATGCCCAGTTGGGTGATCTGGTGGCGCTTCTTCCCGCTGATCTTGCCGCCACGGAACCGGATCTCGCCCTGGGTGGGCTGGTAGATGCCGGTCATCGCGTTGAAGCAGGTGGTCTTGCCAGCCCCGTTCGGGCCGATCAGCCCGAGGATCTCCCCCTTGTAGAGGGTGAAGTTGACGTTGTCGAGCGCGACCACGCCGCCGAAGCGCAGCGTGACGTTGTCGACCTCCAGCAGCGGCTCCCGACTGGGGACCGCCTCCATCGCCGGCGCGCCGGCCTGCGCCGGAACAGCCGGCGTCTGATCGGTGTCACTCACCGACGATCACCTCCTTGCGACGGTCTTTGAACTCCGCCGCCCGTCGTCGGTTCGGAATCAGGCCCTCCGGCCGGAAGATCATCATCACCACGAGAACCAGGCCGAAGATCAGGAACCGGTACTCGTACAGCTCCACGCCGAACAGCTCGATGCCGCGGAACCGCTCGATCATGTACGCCACCAGGCCACCGCCGACGATCGCGCCGACGATGTTGCCCGAGCCGCCGAAGATCACCGCCGCCAGGATGATGATCGAGTTGAGCAGCTCGAAGTTCTGCGAGTTGACGAAGTTCTGCTTGCCCGCGAAGAGCGCGCCGGCCAGGCCGGCGATCGCGGCACCCGAGGCGAATGCCCAGAGCTTGAACTTGAACGTCGGCACACCCATCAGCTGCGCGGCGTCCTCGTCCTCCCGGATCGAGATCCAGGCCCGACCGACGCGACTGTGCGTCAGGTTCCGCACACCGATCACCACCAGGATGATCAGCGTGAGCACCAGCCAGTAGTACGGCCGGGCGTCCAGCACGCCGAAGAACGGCTTGCCGTCGGCGTACTTGCCGGGCGGGTGCGGGATCTGGTTGAAACCCCGCTGGCCCTTGAGGAAGTCCGAGCTGACCGCGGCGATCCGGATCATCTCGGCGAAGCCGAGCGTCACGATCGCCAGGTAGTCACCGCGCAGGCGCAGCGTCGGCGTACCGAGCATCACGCCTGAGAGCATGGTCAGCCCGATCGCCAGCGGCACCACGAGCAGCCACGGCCAGAGCGTCTTGACGTTGCTGCTCGGCGAGGTCAGCACCGCGACGGTGTACGCGCCGACGGCGAAGAAGCCGAAGTAGCCCAGGTCGAGCAGGCCGGCGAAACCGACCACGATGTTCAACCCGACGGCCAGCAGCACGTAGATCGAGACGGTGAAGAGCACCTGCGTGAAGTTCGCACCGGGGGTCGGGATCGGCCCGAGATACTGGTAGAACTCCCTGTTCGGCAGCGCGTAGAAGAACGCGATCACCGCGACCAGCAGCGCCCAGCGCACCCAGCGTGGCGCGCCGCGCCACCGTTCTCCAGCCGCCTCGCGGCCGGAGCGCACCCTCTCCAGGACGGTCGTCATGCTCGTGCCCTCCCCAGCGATTCGCCCAGCAGACCGGTCGGCCGGAACATCAGCAGCACCACCAACACCGCGAAGGCGGCGAAGTCCTTCCACTGACTGCCGAACAGACCGGCGGCGTAGTTCTCCACCACGCCCAGCAGCAGGCCACCGATCAGCGCGCCGCGCAGGTTGCCGATTCCGCCCAGCACGGCGGCGGTGAACGCCTTGAGCCCCAGCAGGAAGCCGACGCTGTAGGTCAGGGTCTGGATCCGCACGTCGTAGAGCAGACCGGCCACGCCGGCCATGGCGCCACCGGTGATGAAGACCATCAGGATGATCCGGTCCTTGTTCACGCCCATCAACGCGGCGGTGTTGGCGTCCTGGGCCACGGCCCGGATGCCCCGGCCGGTACGGCTGCGGTTGATGAAGAGGTCCAACAGGACCATCATCAGCAGCGCCGCGCCGATCGTCAGCAGTTGGATCGAGTCGATCGGCACGCCGAAGAGGTGGAACAGCGGCTTGCTGCTCACCAGACTGGGCGCGCCCTCCGGCAGTCGGCGGGTCCAGATGCCGAAGGCCTCGGAGATCGCGATCGAGGCGCCGATCGCGGTGATCAGGAAGGCCAGCGGCGGGGCGTTGCGCTTACGCAACGGCCGGTACGCCACCCGCTCGATCACCGTCGCGGTGCCCGCCGAAGCGATGGCGGCGACGATCATCGCCACCAGCAGGTAGAACAGGATCGAGCCGATCCCGCTGACCTGCGAGTTCTGGTCGAGTCCAAAGCCGTTCCAGGTCCAGATCGCTGCGAACGCGCCGGCGATGAAGACCTCGGAGTGAGCGAAGTTGATGAGTCTCAGCACGCCGTAGACCAGCGTGTAGCCGAGCGCGACCAGGGCGTAGATCGCGCCCTGGGTCAGGCCGGTCGTGGTGAGTTCCCCGAAGTTGGAGAACAGTCCATTGAAGTCCAAGGGAGGGACGCTCCATCACGTCTGGAGAGAAAATTGGGGTGCGGCCGGGAGCGAGCAGCTCCCGGCCGCACCCGCGATCACAACTCAATCGCCGAAGCAGCGACCAACATCAGGACTTCGGGATCTCCTGGTCCGGGACAACCTTGCCGCCGGTGACCTTGAAGGCCCAGACCTTGACCTGAGCCGGGTCCAGTTCGCCGGTCTCGGTGAACTTGTAGCTCGCCGAGACACCCTCGCCGCTGTAACCCTTCACGAACTCCAGCAGACCCTCACGGGTGTTCTTGCCAGCCTTGATACCAGCCAGCAGGATGTTCGCCGCGTCGTAGGCGGTGTCGCTGTAGGTGCCCGGTTCGGTGCCGTTGAGCGCCTTGAACTCCTGCACGAAGGTGCCCCGGGCCTCAGCGGCCGGCTGGCACGGGCAGGTGAGGATGGTGCCCTCGGCCGCCGCCTGACCAGCGGAGGTGATGTACGCACCGTCGTTGACGCCGTCGCCGGCGACCAGCGGCGCGGTGACCCCGGCAGCGGTGAGCTGCTTACGGATCAGGCCGGCCTCCTGGTAGTAACCGCCGTAGAAGACCGCCTTCACGTTGGCGGCCTTGACCTTGGTGACCACGCCGGAGAACTCGGTCTGCTTGCCCTCGCCCTGGACCTTGTCCGAGCCGACAACCGCCGAGCCGAGCACCTTCTTGACCTCGTCGGCCAGGCCGGCGCCGTACGCGGACTGGTCGTCGATGACGTAGACCTTGTCGGCCTTCATCACGTTCTTCATGTAGTTACCGGCCGCCGGGCCCTGGCTGAAGTCGTTGCCGACCGCGCGGAAGAAGGTCTTCCACTTCTGGTCGGCCAGGCTGGGCCGGGTCGCGGACGGGGTGATGGTCACCAGGCCGGCCTCGTTGAACAGCGGGCCGGCGGCCTCGGACTCACCCGAGTAGGCCGGGCCGACGACGCCAAGGATCTTGGTGTCGTCGATCGCCTTCTGCGCCAGACCAGGTGCCTGGTCGGGGCTGCCCTGCGAGTCCAGGGACGCCAGCTCGACCTTGCAGTCGGCGTTTTCCTTGTTGTACTTGTCAACGGCGAGCTTGACACCGTTGTTCTCGTTGATGCCGAGCGCGGCCGAGCTGCCGGTCAACGCGCCGAAGAATGCGATCTTGCTGCCACAGGCGTCACCGCCGCCTGCCGCGTCGTCGCCACTGGAGCATGCGGTTCCACCGGCGACGAGCGCCACCATGGCGACCCCACCGATAACGCGCGCGAGCTTCTGCCTCAAGGCCCGAACCCTCCTCGTCCCATGGTCCGAACCACCCGCTGGCTATTGGCACTTGCGGGGGCGGACGAACCAGACCGTCGTCGCCGGTCTGGGGCCGGACGTTATCCCACCGTGGAGCTGTGACGTAAGCCCCACCGGAGCGGGTTGACCGAACCGTTACACACCGTGGCGGATCAGAACCCATCCCTGTAAGAACCGTCGGCCGCGAGGCGGCTTCGCCTTTGTTTCTTCGGTAACTGATCAACAGCTAGGTGTCCGTTACCGATCGAGGTCTGACAACGGCAGCCACCAGGCACGCGGCGTTTTCCCACCGCCCGTCGCCATCAGCAGTCGATCTTCAGGTACGGACGCCGCGCCGGCCGTGTCCCCACTGTCCGAAACCGGCCAAAGCGCGGCCATCGCCCGCCATGAATCACCCGCATCGACCGAGAGCCACGGTCCGTGACGGTCCCCGTTTCAGGTAACCGTTCGACACTCCGCCCGCGGGCGGCCACCAGCGCGGCGGCCGCCGTCAGCCGGGCCACGCCGCCGACCGCGGCCTCGCCCTCTCGGGCCGACCAAGGACCCGCGGGCGGCCACCAACACGGCGGAGCGCCGAGAGCAGCGCCCCTACCCGCCGCGACGCGGATCGACGCCGGTCAGGGTGCCGGCAGGGTCACTTCGCCGCCGGCGGTCTCCGCGAGGATCCGCTCGGCGACCTCCTTCATGGTCATCCGGTGGTCCATCGCCGTGCGCTGAATCCACTTGAACGCCTGCGGCTCGGTCATCCCGTACGTGGTCATCAGCGCGCCCTTGGCGCGCTCCACCGACTTACGGATCTCCAGGCGGTCGGTCAGGCTCGCGACCTCCGCCTCCAGGGCCGCGACCTCCGAGTAACGCGACAGCGCGATCTCCACTGCCGGAACCAGGTCGCTCTTCTGGAAAGGCTTCACCAGGTACGCCATCGCGCCCGCCGCCCGCGCCCGCTCCACCAGGTCACGCTGGCTGAACGCGGTCAGAATGATCACCGGAGCGATCCGGGCACCGGCGATGCGCTCGGCGGCGGCCAGCCCGTCCATGATCGGCATCTTGATGTCGAGGATGACGAGGTCGGGCTTCAACTCCTCGGCGAGGCGCACGGCTGTCTCGCCGTCGCCGGCCTCCCCCACCACCTCGTAACCCTCTTCGACCAGCATCTCGGCGAGGTCCAGCCGGATCAGCGCCTCGTCCTCGGCGATCAGTACGCGCCTACGCTCGGCATCCGTCGGCATCTCAGCCACCAGCCCTACCCCCACCAGTCATAAGCCGACACCAACCCGACCGGGTGTCGCCGCCCTCAGCGTAGTAGGTAACCTATGGGAGGCCACCAGAGCATTCGGCCAAGCGTCCCCGTATTCCAACCGGCAGAGAAGCGGAGCTCAAACCTCCGACAGTGTGGGTTCGACTCCCACCGGGGGCACCAAAAGTGTCGTACGGCTGTTCCAAAATCGTCATGTGCATCCACCTGAGATCCGTGCTCTTGCACGACAGTTCTTCCTCGCGGGAGGTTCTGTCGCCGACACCGCTCGGGCTGTCGGTCTGCCCTATCGGACGGTCTGGCACTGGTGCAACGACCGGCCGGAGACGAAGCTCCAGGGCACGCAGCTGCGGTGTTTCCGCTGCCGCGAAGGTGTCGAGAATCCGACCGACCCCGCCGCCTACGCCTACCTGCTCGGTCTCTACCTGGGCGACGGTCATCTCGCCGTCTCACCGAAGGTGCCGGTGCTTCGGGTCGCTTGCACGGCCATCTATCCGAACCTCATCGACGCGTGCGAGGAAGCCATGCTCGCCGTGCTCGCCGCCCGTGTGCAGCGGATCCCCAAGCAGGGCTGCATCTCGGTGGAGAGCAGCGGCACCCACTGGCCGTGCCTGCTCCCGCAGCACGGCCCGGGTAAGAAGCACGAGCGACCGATCGTCCTGGCCGACTGGCAGCGAC
The DNA here is from genome assembly GCF_015751765.1 of Micromonospora ureilytica. Classification (NCBI taxonomy): domain Bacteria; kingdom Bacillati; phylum Actinomycetota; class Actinomycetes; order Micromonosporales; family Micromonosporaceae; genus Micromonospora; species Micromonospora ureilytica. The sequence continues at coordinate 497,991 of NZ_JADOTX010000001.1, read as the reverse complement.
CGATCCTCGAACGGCACCCGGGCGACTTCCTGCGTGGGCTGTTCCACTCCGACGGCTGCCGCGTCGCCAACCGGGTCACCACCCGAGGGCGGCACTACGTCTACCCGGGTTACATGTTCGTCAACGAGTCGGCGGACATCATGGCGCTCTGCCAGTGGAGCCTCGACCTGCTCGGCGTCGCCTGGCGGATGAACCGACGCAACTCGCTGTCGGTGGCGCGGCGCGCCGCGGTCGCCACGCTGGACCGGCACGTCGGCCCGAAGTCCTGACCGCTACCGCGCGGACCGCGTCGACCGTGGGAGCCTGGCTGACGCGCGGGCGGATGGCCGGTGGCGGTGGGCGGCGACAGGGGTGGGTTCCGATGCGGGTGGTTGTCTTCGGTGCGACCGGCATGGTCGGTCAGGGCGTGTTGCGCGAGTGCCTGCTCGCCGATGACGTGCGGGAGGTGCTGACTGTCGGTCGGCGGCCGACCGGCCGGCAGGATCCGAAGCTGCGGGAGCTCACGGTCGCGGACGTGGGCGAGTTGGACGGGGTGCGCGCCGAGTTGACAGGTGTCGACGCGTGTTTCTACTGCCTGGGTGTGTCCTCGTTGGGCCTGGACGAGGCCGCGTACACGCGGGTCAGCTACGACTACCCGATGGCGGCGGCGCGGTTGTTCGCGGAGGTGAGCCCGCCTGTCACGTTCGTCTACGTCTCGGGTCAGGGCACCGACTCGTCGGGTCGGGGTCGGGTGATGTGGGCGCGGGTCAAGGGTCGCGCCGAGAACGCGGTCATGGATCTGCTTCCCAACGGTTACGCGGCGCGGCCGGGGTTCATCCAGCCGACGTACGGGGCGGTGTCGAAGACGCGGTGGTACCGGTTCGGGTACGCGGTCACGCGTCCGCTGTTTCCGGTGCTGAGTCGGTTGCTGCCGAACCAGGTCACCACGACCGACGGGATCGGCCGGGCGATGCTGCGGGTGGCTCGGCAGGGTTCGCCCGTCCGGGTGTTGGGCAACCGCGAGCTGCGCTGACCGGTCAGGCGATCGTGTCGAGGGCGTGGGCGAGGTCGGCGCGTAGGTCCTCGGGGTCCTCGAGGCCGACCGAGAGGCGCAGCAGGGCGGCGGCGGGTTTGGCGTCGCCCTCGACCGGTCGGTGGGTGAGTGAGGCGGGGTGCTGGATGAGGGTGTCGACGCCGCCGAGGGACACCGCGTGGGTGATGAGGCGGCAGGCGTCGGCGACGGCGGCCGCGGCGGGCGCGCCGCCGCGTACCTCGAAGGCGAGCAGGCTGCCGGGTCCGGCCATCTGCCGTCCGACCAGCGCCGCCGGGTCGTGCACCGAGGGGTGGTGCACCCGGTGTACGGCGGGGTGGTCGGCGAGCCAGCCGGCGAGTTTCTCGGCGGTGGCCTGTTGGGCGCGGACTCGCAGCGGCAGGGTTTGCAGGCCGCGGTGCAGGAGGTAGCCGCCGAGGGGGTGCAGGATCGCGCCGGTGACCGCGCGGACCTGGCGTAGGCGTGCGGCCCAGGTGTCGTCGCAGGCGACGACGCCGGCGAGGACGTCGCCGTGTCCGCCGATGCTCTTGGTGGCGCTGTGCAGGACGAGGGTGGCGCCGTGGCGGGCGGGTTGTTGCAGGACGGGGGTGGCGACGGTGTTGTCGACAAGTAGTGGGATGTCGCCGGCCGAGGCGGCGAGGGCGGCGATGTCGACCAGGTCGACTGTGGGGTTGGCGGGTGTCTCGACGATGATCAGTGCGGTGTCGGGGCGGATGGCGGTGGCGACCTCGTCGGGCCGCGACCAGGTGACTGTGGTGCCGAGCAGGCCGGTGGCGAGGACGTGGTCGGTGCCGCCGTAGAGGGGTCGGACGGCGACGACGTGCCGGTGGTCGTCGCGGGCGGCGGCGAGCAGGGTGGCGGTGAGGGCGGCCATTCCGCTGGCGAAGGCGACGGCCTGGGCGGTGCCTTCCAGTTCGGCGAGGGCGGTTTCGAAGCGGGCGACCGTGGGGTTCCAGAGCCGTTGGTAGACGGCGCTGCCGTCGGTGGGGAGGGTGCCTCCGGTGGCGAGTTGCTCGTACGCGGCGCCGCCGTCGTCGACGGAGGGCAGTGGGTTGGTGGTGGACAGGTCGATGGGTGGTACGTGCACGCCGAGGGTGCGGAGGTCGTCGCGGCCGGCGTGCACGGCCCGGGTGTCCATCGTTGTCATGGCTGAAGCGTCGAACATCTGGCGGTCAGGGAGCAATGGCTCGGCAGATGATTCTGTGAATCATGCTTGTTTCTGTGTTGGGTTCGGGCGAGGATGGCGGAATGTCCCCTGAGCCGAATGATGTGCGGCCGTATCCGGCCCTGGACGAGGTGGACCGCGCGATCCTGACCGAACTGGCGGCGGATGGCCGTCTGCCGAACAACGCGCTCGCCGAGCGGGTGGGCGTGGCGCCGTCGACGTGCCTGACGCGTACGCGGGCGTTGCGCGAGCGCGGTGCGATCCGTGGTTTCCACGCCGAGGTGGACCCGGCCGCGCTCGGTCTGCCGTTGCAGGCGTTGGTGTCGGTGCGGTTGACCGCGCACGAGCGGGCGGCGGTGGACGCCTTCCGGGCCCGGTCGGTGCGGCTGCCGGGGGTGGTGTCGGTGTTCCACGTGGCCGGTGCGGAGGACTACGTGTTGCACGTGCGGGCGGCGTCCGGCGACGCGTTGCGGGACTTCGTGCTGGACCACCTGGCGGTCGACCCGGTGGTGCAGCACACGCAGACCAGCCTGATCTTCGAGCAGGCGCGCGGGATGGGTTGAGCGGCGGGTGAGGTGGCCGACGAAAACCCGTATCCCGGAACAAAGCCGGCCGGCGACGGGTTGGCTGACCGTGTGATCACCGTACCGTTGTCTGTTCTTGATCTTGCTCCGGTTGCCAAGGGCACCACCGCTGGCGCGGCGTTGCAGGCCACCACCGAGCTGGCCCGTCGCACCGAGGAGTTGGGCTACCACCGGTTCTGGGTGGCCGAGCACCACAACATGCCGGCGATCGCCAGCTCCGCCCCCGCGGTGCTGCTGGCGCACCTGGCGGCGAACACGTCGACGATCCGGTTGGGGTCGGGCGGGGTGATGCTGCCCAACCACGCGCCGCTGGTGGTGGCCGAGCAGTTCGGCACCCTGGAGGCGCTGCACCCCGGTCGGATCGACCTGGGGATCGGGCGGGCGCCGGGCACCGACCAGGTGACCGCGTTGGCGTTGCGGCGCACCATGGAGGGCCTGTCGGCGGAGGGTTTCCCGCGCGAGCTGACGGACCTGATGAACTACTTCAGCGGGGAGAAGCCGGGGCAGATCATCGCCACCCCGGGCCGCGGTGAGCAGCCGGCCGTGTGGCTGTTGGGCTCCAGCGGTTTCAGCGCCCAGCTCGCCGGCCTGCTCGGTCTGCCGTTCTCCTTCGCGCACCACTTCAGCTCGCAGAACACCCTGCCGGCGTTGGCCCTGTACCGACAGAACTTCCGGCCGTCGCAGTGGCTGGACAAGCCGTACGCGATGGTGGCGGTCAACGCGGTGTGCGCGGAGACCGACGAGCGGGCCGAGTGGTTGGCCGGGCCGAGCGCCCTGTCGTTCCTGAAGTTGCGCTCCGGGCGGCCGGAGCCGTTGTCGACGCCCGACGAGGCGGCGGCGTACCCGTACTCCGAGATCGAGCGGGAGTTCGTCGTGGCGCGCCGCGACGGTCAGGCGATGGGCTCGCCGGAGACGGTGCGTCGGCAGCTGACCGAGCTGGTGGAGCGCACCGGCGCGGATGAGCTGATGCTGACCACGCTCGTGTACGACGTGCAGGACCGGGTGCGGTCGTACGAGTTGATCGCCGAGCAGGTGGCGGGCGGTCTGCGCCGGAGCGCGTGAAACACGATCTTCACGTCAGCGTCACCCTGCCGACCCGGACGGTGCCTAATGTTGGTTCCGGTGGTGGTACGGCATTCCCGGTCGGGACGGGTTGGGAATGCCGCGGTGTGGCGCACCGGGCCGGAGCTGAGCGGATTCCGCGGCTGCGGCCCGGTGCCTGCCACCCTAGGCGACCCCACTCGGGACCGCCAGGGGTTGCATCAACGTAGGTGGATATCCGGCGTGGGTGGGGTGCCCATTCCGTTGCCGATGAAGAACCCCGGGTGTGGCGGTTGGTTGTAGGCGGTGTTCTGCCACGCGATCGCCACCCGATACTGCGGGTCGTGCATCAGCGTGTAGATCCGGGTGCTGGTCGGGGTGGGTGTGCTGTAGATGCGCAACGCCCGACTGTCGGTGGTCCGCCAGATCACCTCCTCACGCCAGTCGCCCAGGATGTCGCCGGAGAGCGTCGGCGTGGACTTGGTGCCGTTGTTGGACGCCACCCCGCTGCCGTCCAGCAGCCGGGTCTCACCACCGGTGCCGTACTTGTCGATCTTCGTACCGTCGAGCAGTTCCCGCACCGGGTCACCGTCCCACCAGGCGAGGAAGTTGGCCGAGGACGGCTTGCGGCCGACGTTCTGCCCCCTGGTGTTGGCCAGTCCGGCGACCGCTGACGACCACGACTCCGCCCCGGGGCTGCCCGCCCAGATGTCCGCGGAGACACCCCGCCCGTTGTCGCCGGACGCCGGCGTGGACCACAGGACCTGACCGGTACGGGCGTCGGCGAAGTAGGAGCTGGGCTTGCTGGCGTCCTCGTCGACCTTGAACACCTCCAGGCCGGTGCGGCCCGGGTCCAGGTCCCCGACGTGCATGGCGTCGCCGTGGCCGTTGCCCGTCGAGTGGAGCAGCCGGCCGTTGTCGTCGATGGTGGCGGCCCCGTACACGATCTCCTGGCGGCCGTCGGCGTCGACGTCGGCGACGGAGAGCTGGTGGTTGCCCTGACCGGCGGCGGCGCCGTTGCCGGAGGAGTTCGAGTCGAACGTCCACCGCTTGCGCAGCGTGCCGTCGCGGAAGTCCCAGGCCGCGATCACCGCGCGGGTGTAGTAACCCCGGGCCATGATCAGCGAGGGGCGCTGCCCGTCCAGGTACGCGGTGCCGGCGAGGAACCGGTCCACCCGGTTGCCGTACGAGTCACCCCAGGACGACACCGTGCCGCGCGGCGGGTCGTAGTTGACGGTGGAGGCGATGGCGCCGGTCTGACCGTTGAACATGGTCAGGTACTCCGGGCCGGACAGCACGTAGCCGCTGGAGTTGCGGTAGTCCGCCGACGACGAGCCGATGAGCTGACCGGTGCCGGAGCGGGTGCCGTCGGCGGTCTTCATGGCCACCTCGGCGCGGCCGTCGCCGTCGTAGTCGTACACCTGGAACTGGGTGTAGTGGGCGCCGGCCCGGATGTTGCGGCCCAGGTCGATCCGCCACAGCCGGGTGCCGGCGAGGGTGTACGCGTCGACATAGACGTTGCCGGTGTAGCCGGACTGGGAGTTGTCCTTGGCGTTCGACGGTTCCCACTTGAGCACGATCTCGTAGGTGCCGTCGCCGTTGAGGTCACCGACGGAGGCGTCGCTGGCGCTGTAGGAGTAGCTCTCGCCGCTCGGGGTGCTGCCCCCGGCCGGGACCTGCAACGGCACGTCCAGGTAACCCGCGCCGAACTGCAACGCCGGCGCCGACGCCGCCTGCTCGGCGCCGCCCACCACGGGCCGCACGGTGTACGCCGAGCCGGCCGCCGCGCCGCTGTCGAGGTAGTTGGTGGCGCCGGTGATCGGGCTGGCGTTGACCTTTGTGGAACCCCGGTAGAGATTGAACGCCACCCCGGAGGTCTCGGTGCCGAGCAGTCGCCAGGACACCAGGTTGCCGCTGCCGGAGCGGACGCTGACCAGCCCCCGGTCCAGGTCCTCCATCTGCACCACCCCGGCCGACGGCGGAGGCGTGGTGGGTGGCGGGGTGGTCGGCTCCTCGGTGGGTGGCGGGGTGGTCGGCTCCTCGGTGGGTGGGGCGCCGGTGCAGGTCGTGCCATTGAGCGCGAAGCTGCTCGGCACCGGGTTGCTGCCGGTCCACGAACCGTTGAAGCCGAACGAGGCGCTGCCGTTCGTGGCGATGGCGACGTTGTGGTCGACGTTGCGCGCGGTGACCTGCGCACCGGACTGGGTGACGGCGGTGTTCCACGCCTGGGTGACCTGTTGACCTGCGGCGTACGACCAGGTGACGGCCCACCCGTTGACCGGGTCGCCGAGGTTGGTGACTGTGACGTTGGCGCCGAAGCCGCCCTGCCACTGGTTCGTGATCTGATAGTCGACCCGGCAGCCGACGGCGGCGGCCGAGGCGACGACCGTGCCGAGGGTGCCGGCCACGACGGTGGCCGCCGTCGTGGCGGCGAGCAGGATCAGCCGATGTCTGGACGGGTGCATGCACTGCCTCCGGGGATCCGGTGGTGATCGCTGCGGCCCACCGACCCTGCCCGGGGAAGCACAGTGGACCGACCCCGCCGCGACGGCGGCGGCCGGCGATCTGATCGGGGGTGAAACGCCCTGGAACTCACGGATCCGACTCCCCGCGCATCGTAAGGCAAGCGCTTTCCGACGCGCAACATCGACGACCGTTACTTGGTCGGGGTCTTGCCCCCGCGATCAATGGCTGGTCAACTCGTTCGGATGAGCGCCCACCACATGGACCCTGACGAATTCCGTCGCGCCGGCCACGCCGTCATCGACTGGATCGCCGACTACTGGGCGACAGTGGAACAACTACCGATCGCCCCTACCGATCCCCCCGGCACGGTGGCCGCCGCCCTGCCCAGCACGCCTCCCACAACCGGCGGCGAACCGGTCGAGGCGATCCTCGCCGACCTGGACTCGATCGTCGTACCGGGGTTGACCCACTGGCAGCACCCGGGCTTCTTCGGCTACTTCCCGGCCAACACCTCCGGCCCGAGCGTGCTCGGTGACCTGGTCAGCTCCGGGCTCGGCGTGCAGGGCATGCTGTGGGCGTCCAGCCCAGCCTGCACCGAGCTGGAGACGGTGCTGATGGACTGGCTGGCCCAGCTGCTGGACCTGCCACCGCGGTTTCGCTCCACCGGCGCCGGCGGTGGGGTCATCCAGGACTCGGCCTCCTCGGCGACACTGGTGGCCACCCTGACCGCACTGCACCGGGCCAGCGGCGGCCGCTGGCGCCACAGTGGCATCGACCGGCGCTACCGCGCGTACGCCTCCCTGCACGGGCACTCCTCCATCGAGAAGGCGGTACGGATCGCCGGGCTGGGCAGCGACGGGATCCGCTCGATCGAGGTGGACCCGGACACCCAGGCGATGCTGCCGGGCGCACTGCGGGCTGCGATCGAGGCCGACCTGGCCAGCGGCGACACGCCGGCCATCGTGGTGGCGACCATCGGCACCACCTCCACCACCGCCATCGACCCGCTGCCGGAGATCGGGGCGATCTGCGCCGAGTACGGAATCTGGCTGCACGTGGACGCCGCGTACGCGGGCGCCGCCGCCGTCTGCCCCGAACTGCGGTGGACGCACGCCGGCCTGGAGTACGCCGACTCCTACTGCTTCGACCCGCACAAGTGGCTGCTCACCGGCTTCGACTGCGACGCGTTCTGGGTGGCCGACCGCGCCGAACTGATCGAGGCGCTGACCGTACTGCCGGAGTTCCTGCGCAACGCGGCCACCGAATCCGGCGCGGTGATCGACTACCGGGACTGGCAGGTGCCGCTGGGCCGGCGATTCCGGTCACTCAAGCTCTGGTTCGTGCTGCGCTGGTACGGCGCGGAAGGGCTGCGCGCCCACATCCGCTCCTCAGTGGCGCTGGCCGAGCGGTTCGCCGAGCGGATCCGCGCCGACGACCGGTTCGAGTTGGCGGCGGCGCACCCGTTCTCACTTGTCTGCTTCCGACTGCGCGCCGACGACGACACCAACGCGGCGCTGCTGGCCTCTGCGAACGCCACCGGGCGGGTGTACCTGACGCACACCCGCGTCGCCGGCCGTTACACGCTGCGGCTGGCGGTCGGCGCGCCGCAGACCACCGAAGCGCACATCGACGAGGCGTGGACCCTGCTCTCCGAGGCAGCCACCACCCCGCCCACCCCCTAACCCCGCCGCCCCGCCCCGCCCCGCCCACCCCCTAACCCCGCCGCGCCCCGCCCCGCCCCGCCGCGCCCCGCCCCGCCCCGCCCCGCCCCGCCCCAAGATCTACGCAACTTCCCCGATGTTGCTGCCTCCGACGCGCGAGAGACAGCAACATCCCTGATATTGCGGATCGTGCCGACGAACGTCGTCGCCGGTAGGCCGGGAGCGGGGTTTGGGTGCCCGCGGCCGTCAATGTCACGCTCGATCGTGGATGTAGTGGCCACGAAGCGCCGGGATGCCACTACATCCACGATCGAGCACGATCTTGGGTGGTTCAGCCTCGGCAACCACGACGTTCGACGAGGCATCGCCGCGCTCCGGCCCGCACGCCTCCGCGCACCCCACCACCGCACAGCACCCCCGCGCAGCACCCGCGCGCAGCGCCCGCGTCGATCATGGAGTCGTGGTGCCCGACAAACCGCATTGACAGCGACATTCATCCCACCACAACTCCATGATCGACGGGGGCGTCGGCGCGGGCGCGGTGTCTTTCCCGTGGAGCCAGCGAGCAGGCTGACGGCGGGGCGGGGCGGGGCGGGGCGGCCCCTCCGGGGGGGCGCGGGGCAGGGCTGGCGGGGCGGGGCGGGGCGGGGTGAGACGGAGTTCAGCGTGGGGCGGGCGTACCCGTTGCCGCCAGATCGGCTGGGACCTCGTCGGCGGGAGCAACATCGGCGGCCTCGGCGGGCGCGCCGGCAGCGGCGGCGGGGGAAGCGCTCGCGGCTTCGGCGCGGGCGCGGCGGGTACGGCGCAGGGCGCGCACGGCCAACACCAGGGCGGCCAGCCAGCCGACGGCCAGCAGGGCGTACAGGGCGGGGCGGGGCGGACCGTCCAGTTCGGCGGAGCGGATCAGGGTGCGGGCGTTGGTCAGCACGATGACGCCGCCGACTGCCGCGCCGAGCAGTTGGGCGGGCACGATTCGCACCAGCCAGGCGGCCAGCGGGGCGGCGATGAGCCCGCCGATGAGCAGCGCGGCGACGGTGGGGAGCAGGAATCCCTCAGTGCCCAACCCGATCAGGAAGCCGATGCTGGCCGCGCCGGCCACGACGAACTCGGCGGTGTCCACGGAGCCGATCACCTTGCGGGGCTCCATGCGGCCGGAGACCAGCAGCGCCGGGGTGGCCACCGGGCCCCATCCGCCGCCGCCGGTGGCGTCGACGAAGCCGGCGACCAGGCCCAGCGGGCCGAGGAAACGACCGCGTAGCCGCCCGCCGACCCGGTCGGTGCGCAGTGGTCGGGCGAAGCGGATCAGGAGGTACGCGCCGAGGGTGAAGAGAATGCCGGCCATCCACGGCGCGGCGGCCTCGGTGGAGATCGAGCTGAGCACTGTGGCGCCGGCGAAGGCGCCGACCGCGCCGGGTAGGGCGATGCGCGTCACCACCCGCCAGTCGACGTTGCCGAACCGCCAGTGCGCGACCCCGGCGGCGAGCGTGGTGCCGATCTCGGCCAGGTGCACCGAGGCCGAGGCGGCAGCCGGGGCAACCCCGGCGACCAACAGCAGGGTGGACGAGGTCAAGCCGTACGCCATGCCGAGCGAACCATCGATCAGTTGCGCGACGAGCCCGACCAGAGCGAGGACCAACAGCTTGCGCACGAGCGCCCCCTGACTTTTCGGCATCTCCTATCGACTTGGTCGACAATGCGGGATTGGGCAGCCGGGGTCAAGCCCCCGATCGGTGGATGGGACGCCCGGGGGCGGTGCGCCGGGTCAGCGGCAGATGGCGCGAGGCCGGGAAAGCGAGCCGCCACGCAGACCCAGGCCCGCCGGGTGACGCGGAGCCGGGCGGCGAGCCGGCGCTCAGATCCAGGCGCGTGGGTCGGCGGCCAGCTCGGTGACGCGTGCGGGCAGGGTGCCGGCGGCCACATCGCCGACGCTGACCAGTTCCAGGATCTCCCGCTCGCTCGCCCGCAGCGCGATCCAGACCTCTTGGAGGGCGTGCGCCGGGCCGTGGTAGCCGAGCTGCTCGGGGCGTTGCCCGCGTACGTGGGCGAGGGGCCCGTCGATCACCCGGATGACCTCGGCGAGGGAGATCTCCTCGGCGGGGCGGGCCAGCCAGTAGCCGCCCTCCGGGCCGCGCTGGGCGTGCACGATGCCGCCGCGGCGCAGTTGGAGAAGGATGCTCTCCAGGAACTTCGGCGGGATCTCCTGGGCGCGGGCGATCTGGTCGGCCGTGACCGGCCGGCCGCGCCCGGGGCCGCTGGCCGTCGCGGCAAGCTCGGCGGCCGCGCGGAGGGCATAGTCGACCCGTGCGGAGAGGCGCATGTCGGCAAGGTTAGTCGCTGGTCAACCGGGCGGGCGGGCGACCCTCGGCCGATCGGCCACGCATTGATGGGCAGGATCGCCGCCGGCGCTGGTCCGGCTGGCCGGCAGGGTCCGGTGGACGGCCGCCGGTAGGGGCCGGTGAGGTACGTCATGATCCACCGCACGGTGGTGGCCGAAATGCCGTTCCGGAGCGTCCCTATGCTGGGCGGGAGTACGAATGTCTGGCCGTTTACACGGCCGCCAGCAGCATATTGATAAACACCCGGGCGTGCTCGGGGGGAAGGCATCACGATGACCGATGTCGCCACACGCACCTGGGATGGCATGACCATCCCGGTCGCCGGCACCTATCTTCTCGATCAGGCGCACAAGCGGATCGGTTTCCTGTCCCGGCACATGATGGTGAGCCCGGTGCGCGGCGAGTTCGCCGAGGCCACGGCGCAGATCTTCGTGGCGGAGGACCCGCTGCTCTCCTCGGTGACGGCCACCATCATGTCGGCCAGCATCACCACCGGGAGCGTCGACCGGGACACGCATCTGAAGAGTGCCGACTTCCTCGACGTGGAGCGCTTTCCCACTCTCGAATATCGAAGCACCGGCATCAAATGGCAGGGCAACGAGGATCCCATATTCCAGTGGGCGCGTCTGCGCAACCATCGGCTGGGCGGAAGAGGCCGGAGTCACATTGTTCCGCCGCAGTCCGACGGCATTCCCGGGCGATTCGTCCTCACCGGTGAGTTGACCGTGAAGGGGATCACCCGGGCCGTCGACCTGGAGGTGAATTTCGGTGGCGCACGTCGTGATCCGTACGGGCAGAACATCTTCGGCTTCAGCGCGACGGCCGAGATGAACCGCGAGGACTACGGGCTGCTCTGGAATGTCGTCCTGGAGAGCGGCGGGGTGCTGGTCGGCAAGACGGTGCAGATCGAGATCGCCGGAGAGGCCATCCACCAGGCCTGACCCACCTCGTCCCCGCCAGGTGCCTGGCGGGGACGGGCGACAGCGTCAGGCGGAGATGGGGCTACAACGTCAGGCGCCGACGCGGCGCAGCAGACCCTCCTGGACGGCACTGGCGATCTGCCGGCCGTCCGTGGTGAACATCCGGCCGGTGGCCAGCCCCCGCGCGCCGGACGCCGACGGGCTCAGGCAGTCGTAGAGGAACCACTCGTCGGCCCGAAACGGCCGGTGGAACCAGAGCGCGTGGTCCAGGCTCGCGCCGACCAACCCGCCCGGCCCCCACACCTCGCCGTGCACGGAGAGCACCGAGTCCAGCAGGGTGAGGTCCGAGGCGTAGGTGAGCGCGCAGGCGTGCAGCAGGGGGTCGTCGGGCAGTTTGCCGTCGATGCGCATCCAGACGCGCTGGTGCGGGTCGGCGGGTCGGTCGCCGGGGCGGACCCAGCCGGGCTCGCCCACGTAGCGCACGTCGATCGGCCGGGGGATCTGGCCCCAGATGCCCAGCCGCTCCGGGTAGCGGGAGAGCCGATCGGTCATCGTCGGCACGTCCTGCGGCGGGGGTACGTCCAGCGGGGCCGGCGCCTGGTGGTCCAGGCCCTCCTCGGCCCGCTGGAACGACGCCGACATGAAGAAGATCGGCTTGCCGTGCTGGAGGGCTACCGAGCGGCGGACCGAGAAGGACCTGCCGTCGCGGATGTTCTCCACCTCGTACGCGATCGGCTCGACCGGGTCGCCGGGGCGGACGAAGTAGCCGTGCAGCGAGTGCACGAAGCGCTCCGGGTCGACGGTGCGACCGGCGGCGACCAGGGCCTGGCCGGCGACCTGGCCTCCGTACACCCGTTGTGGGCCGACCGGAGGGCTCATCCCCCGGAAGGTCATCTCCCCGGTCGGGTCGAGGTCGAGCACTTCCAGCAGCTGGTCTACCGCCGCCTGGCCGACCGCGACCCGACCGTCGCTCACTGCAGCGCCCGCGCCGACGCGGCGTCGACGAGCGAGCCGAGCTGGTGTACGCGCAGCGTGTTGGTCGAGCCGGGGGTGCCGGGCGGGCTACCCGCCACGATCACCACGTAGTCACCGGGGTTGGCCCGGTCGAGGCCGAGCAGCGCCTGGTCGACCTGGCGGAACATGTCGTCGGTGTGCTGCACGAACGGCATCAGGAAGGTCTCCACGCCCCAGGTGAGGGCGAGCTGGTCGCGCACCTCGGGGACCGGCGTGAAGGCCAGCAGCGGCAGGTCGCAGTGCAGGCGGGACAGCCGTCGCACGGTGTCGCCGGTCTGCGAGAAGGCGACGAGCGCCTTGGCGTTGATGGCCCGGGCGATCGACGAGGCGGCGACGGTGAGGGCGCCACCGTGGGTGCGGGGGTCGTGCTGCAACCGCGGCACCCCGATCGAGCCCGCCTCGGTGGTCGTCACGATCTTGGCCATGGTGCTGACGGTGAGCACCGGGTACTTGCCGACGCTGGTCTCGCCGGAGAGCATGACCGCGTCCGCGCCGTCGAGCACCGCGTTGGCGACGTCGGACGCCTCCGCCCGGGTGGGGCGGGAATTCTCGATCATGGAGTCGAGCATCTGGGTGGCGACGATGACCGGCTTGGCGTTCTCCCGGCACAGCTGCACGGCGCGCTTCTGCACCAGCGGGACCTCGTCCAGCGGCATCTCCACGCCGAGGTCACCGCGGGCGACCATCACGCCGTCGAAGGCCAGCACGATGGCCTCCAGGTGCTCCACCGCCTCCGGCTTCTCGACCTTGGCCAGCACCGGCCGGAAGACGCCCTCCTCGGCCATGATGTTGTGGACGAGCTTGATGTCCTCGGCCGAGCGGACGAAGGACAGCGCGACCAGGTCAACGCCGAGACCCAGGGAGAAACGCAGGTCCTCGGCGTCCTTGTCCGACATGGCGGGCACGCTGACCGCCACGTTGGGCAGCGACACGCCCTTGTTGTTGGAGACCGGGCCGCCCTCGGTGACGAGGCAGCGGATGTCGTTGCCGGTGACGTCGGTGACCTCGACAGCGACCCGACCGTCGTCGATCAGCAGCCGGTCACCGGGCTTCACCTCGTACGGCAGCTTGGTGTAGGTGCAGGAGACCCGCTCCTTGGTGCCGATGATGTCGTCGCCGGTGATCACGACCGAGTCGCCGGTGCGCCACTCGTGCGGGCCGTCGGCGAACTTACCGAGCCGGATCTTGGGGCCCTGCAGGTCGGCGAGGACGGCCACCGGCTTACCTGCCGCCTCCGACGCCTCCCGGACCAGTCGATAGACCGCCTCGTGGTCTTCGTGGCTGCCGTGGCTGAAGTTGAGCCTCGCCACGTTCATGCCGGCCTCGACAAGACCCCGGATGCGCTCCGGGGACGAGGTGGCGGGACCCAGAGTGCAGACGATCTTTACGCGGCGTGTCACGCCCATCAGGCTAGTCTCTCCTTCAGGTCGGACTCGTGGCCGACCCCTTGCAGGCAGCGGAACAGGTGTCCAACGACGCGCGGCGCGCGTCGGGCCGGCGGGGCGGAACCGCACCGGGAACGTTGTGGCGACGGGCATCAGCGACCGCGCGCCGGGAATCGTACGCCTCCGCTGGCGTGCGCTGTCGGGGTGCTCCCGGCGGCGACTCACTCCGGGTGCGGGCGAACGCCGTCGTCATCACGACAGCCACCGATGGATCGGCGACTCAGCTGCCGGCCTTGACCAGCGGGAACTCAAGGGATCCGGCCGGGCAGAGGAAGGTCAGCACCTCCACCCGGTAGAGCCCGGCCTGCACCGCCGGGTCGGCCTCCAGCACGCTGCGGACGTCGTCGACGCTGCCGGTGCGGGCCAGTCCGAAGCCGATCGGCGGATCCGGCTCGCGCGCCGGCCCGTCCACTGAGCCGGCGACCAGGACGATGCCGCGGCGCTGCAACGCCTGCATGTGCTCGGCGTGCTCGGCCTGCAACCGTTGCACGGTCTCCGGGGGCAGGGCCCGCCCGGCCGCGCCGGGATAGATCACGATGCACTCGTACGTGTCGAGCGCGAAGTTGACCTGCGGCACTCCCATGGGTGCTCCCTCCGCCGTTGCGCCGGAACGCACCGGCTCCGGCCAGCGTCGCATGGACACCCCGGTCGTACCGGGCGCTTCCCGGCAACTCGGCTCACGCGCCCATGGCGTGTCCGCGCCCACACTCGGCCGACCGGCGGCATGGCGGTGGAGTTCCGGGGGATGATCCATCGGTGGCGGGTGGGCTCTTCACGCCCGCGCTGTCCACGCCCGCCACGACGAGACGATTGGGGATCGGGCAATGGCGACAAACATCAGTGAACAGCCCGCGAAGGCGTCCGGCACGTACCGGATCGGCGGCGACGTCACGGTCAACCGGCTCGGCTACGGGGCCATGCAGATCACCGGCCCGGGGGTCTGGGGTGACCCGAAGGATCCGGCCGAGGCGGTTCGCGTGCTGCGCCGTGCGATCGAGCTGGGCGTGACGTTCATCGACACCGCCGACTCGTACGGGCCGTTCGTGTCGGAGTTGCTGATCCGGGAGGCCCTGCACCCGTACGCCGATGATCTGGTCATCGCGACCAAGGGTGGTTTCACCCGGTCCGGGCCTGGCGACTGGCGTGCGGTGGGTCGCCCGGAGTACCTGCGCCAGCAGTGCGAACTGAGCCTGCGCCACCTCGGCCTGGACAGCATCCCGCTGTACCAGCTGCACCGGATCGACCCGAAGGTGCCGCTCGCCGATCAGCTCGGTGAGCTGGCCCTGCTGCGGGAGGAGGGCAAGATCCAGCACATCGGGCTGTCCGAGGTGAGCGTCGCGCAGATCGAGGAGTCCCGGGCGATCACGACGATCGCGTCCGTGCAGAACCTGTACAACCTCGCCAACCGCAGCGCCGAGGACGTGCTGGAGTACTGCGAGCGCAACGACCTCGCGTTCATCCCGTGGTACCCGATCGCGACAGGTGAGCTGGCCCGGCCGGGCGGCCCACTGGACGCCATCTCCAACGCGCACGGCGCGTCGCCCGCGCAGCTCGCGCTGGCCTGGCTGCTGCGCCGCTCGCCGGTGATGTTGCCGATCCCCGGCACGTCCTCGGTGGCGCACCTGGAGGAGAACGTGGGTGCGGCCGACGTGCGGCTCACCGACGACGAGTTCGAGGCGCTCGCCAAGGCGAGCTGACCCACCGCGCGGTCTGCGTGCGGCGGTCCCCTCCGGGACCGCCGCACGCAGACCGGGTCAGAGCGCGAGGCAGTTGGGTCGCACCGGGCCGTCGACCAGAGCGCCGCGCACGATGGTGTACGCCGTGCCGTCGAGCACCAGACCGAGGTGCCCGACCACCCGCAGCGGGCAGTACGCCTGGATCAGCACGTTCGTCGCACCGTCGTTGACGGCGGCGTTCCCGGTCGGCCGGACCAACTCGTCCTGCAATGTGCGGACGGTGGTGTAGCGCACCGCGCCCGGGGTGTCGTCGCCGGCGTTGAGGTCGGCGAGGAACGCCGAGCCGATGGTCATCTGTTGGCAGGCCACGATGCCGGCGCAGCTGCCCAGGCCCAGGAACGCCGCGATGTTGGCGACGTACGTGCCGTACTGCGGTGTGCCCAGGCTGACGTACCGGCCGACGGTGGCGGTGCCGCCGAGCCGCTTGAGGTAGTACCGGCTGACCAGGCCCCCTTCGGAGTGGGCGACGACGTCGACAGTCGCCGCGCCGGTGTTGGCGCGTACCTGCTCGACGTAGGTGGCGAACGCGCGGGCCGAGGTGGGGATGTCACCGAGGCCCAGTCCGGGGAGTTGGTAGATGAAGGTGCGGTAGCCGTCGGCGCGTAGGCGGGCGGCGATCGGCTCGTACGCGACGGCGACGCCGCTGAGCCCGCCGACCACGATGACGGGATTGACCGCCGCGGCGGCGAATGGCGTTGTGGGGGCAACAGCGGCCGGGGCGGCGGTCGCCGTGGCGGCGGACGTGAGCAGCGCGGCGGTGGCGAGGGCCAGGACGAGGGCGGTCTTTCGGAGCAGCATCGCTGCACCTCCGGGGGGAGGCACCCGGCGAACCGGGCAGGTGGGTGGGGGTGTCCGGTCGACCGTGCGACGATGATGCCCTTAACAATTTAGAAACGTCAATGACTTGTTACGCGCCGGTAACCCGTTGTTCCGGCGGGGGCGTAAACGGTCATAGCGCCACGCTCCATATCGGACACCATCGGTGACTGGCATGCTGTGGTCGTGGCTGTCGACGAACCCACCGAGCGCGAGCTGCGGGTGATGCCGTGGTGGCTGGTCCTGGTCGGCCTACTGGCCGCCGTCGCGCTGGGCTGGCTGGTGCTGGACCTGCTGCTCACCGAGGCCGGCCGCGCCAGCCAACCCGACACCCGCGCCACGCTGCGCATCGACGCGATCCGCACCGGACTGACTGTCGTCGCCGGCACCGGCGGAGGGCTCGCGCTGCTGCTCGCCGCCCGCCGCCAGTGGATCACCGAACGCGCGCAGCGGCACCAGGAGAGCGTCGCCGCACGGGACCAGGTGCACCGCGACCGGGTGCAGGCGCACGCCGAGACGGTCGCCGAGGCCGCGCAGCGCCACCAGGACCGCCAGTCCGGAGCCGCCGAGCACGACGCGGCGGAGCGTCGGCTGACCGAGCTCTACACCCGCGCGGTCGAGCTGCTCGGCAACGACAGCGCGGCGGTACGCCTCGGCGGCCTGCACGCTCTGGAGCGCCTCGGTCAGGACAATCCGGGGCAGCGCCCGACCATCGCTGCGGTGCTCTGCGCGTACCTGCGGATGCCGGCGCCCGACGGCGAGCCGCGCGAGACGGAGGTCCGGCGCAGCGCGCAGCGCGTGCTCACCCGGCACCTGCGCGCGGACGACGCGACCCACTGGCCGGAGCTGAGGCTCGACCTGGCCGGCGCCACGCTTGTCGACTTCGACGCCGCCGGCTGCACGCTCGTCGACGCGAACTTCACCGGCGCGGTGTTCACCGGCACGACCACCTTCGCGGGCGCGACGGCGCAGGGGCGGCTGCTGCTCACGGCGGCGACCGTCGACGACGTGGTCTTCGAAGGGCTCGCGGCCGACGGCGAGGTCATCCTGGACGGCATTCGCGTCGGCGGTGGAGCCAGCTTCGACGACGCCACCTTCGTCGGCGGCCTGTCCTGCCGGCGTGCCAGCTTCGCCGGCCTGACCTCGTTTCGTCGGGTGACCTTCGGTCAGCCGACCAGCTTCGACGCGACCCGCTTCGAGGACGCCGCCACGTTTCGGGAGGCCGTCTTCGACGGCGCCCTGTCGATGGAGCACACCGAGTTCGGCCGATCGGCCGGCTTCCACGCCGTCCGTTTCACGAACATGGCGCTGTTCCGCTGGACCGTGTTCGGCGCGGAGGCGCTGTTCGACCGGGCCCGCTTTCTCGACGCCGCGAACTTCGGCCGAGCCCGGTTCCACAGCATGACCAGCTTCCGCGACACGCAGTTCAGCCGGCCGCCGCAGGTCGAGCAGGCTCGGGCGTTGGCCGATCCTGGCCACCGCTGGCCGGCGGGCACCACTGTGGAGCGCCTCGACGACGAGTGGCTGCTGCTTGTCGACAGCTGACCGGCCGGACGGGCGTCAGCGCGACGCGGCCGGTGGTCGCAGGCCGTCCAGGGCGACGCCGAGCACCCTGTCGCGCTGTTCGGGTGACGGGAACTGGGCCATGGTGAGGCCACTGATCAGCCGCACCACGTCGTCGAAGCCGATGTCGTCACGGACCACACCGGCGGCCTGGGCGCGACGCATCAGCGGCTCACCGGCGGAGAAGATCTCCGTGCGGCAGCTGGCGAAGATCTCGGAGTCGTGCAGCAACTGCTCGGCGAGCGCCCGCTTGGTGGCGACGTACGCGACGAAGCGGTGCAGCCAGGCGACGAACGCGTCCCAGGGTGGCAGCTCGGCCAGGCCCTCGGCGGAGTGGCAGAGAGCCCGGACCTCCTCGACGTACACGGCCTCGAACAGGTGCCGACGGGTCGGGAAGTTGCGGTAGAGAGTGCCGATGCCCACGCCGGCCCGGCGGGCCACGTCCTCCAGGGAGGCTGCGGCGCCGTGCTCGGCGAACGCCTCACGGGCCGCCACGATCAGGGCGTCGTAGTTACGCCGCGCGTCGGCCCGCTTGGGCCGCTGGGCGAAGACCTCGGGCGCCTGCCTCGCACCGGTCATGACGTGCGTCACCTCACCCTGGTTGCATCCGGAGGGGACCCTCCGTTAGCTTAGTGGAGGCACCCCTCCGGAATCCCGGAGGCCTGCCTCCGGTTACCTTACCTCGGGACCCGCCCGATCGCCGCCTGGCCACCCCGATCGCCCGGACCCCGACAGACCACCCCGTCCCAGACGACGGGTGACAAGCCTCATTCCCGTACGTACTCAGGGAGTTTTCTCTCGTGGCAGTGACCTCCCGACGCAGCTCGCGTCGGCTCACCTTCACCGTGCTCGCGGCCGGCGCCGGGTTCTTCGCGATGCTCCAGTCGCTGATCACCCCGGTGCTGCCGACCATCCAGCAGGACCTGCACACCTCCCAGAACACAGTGACCTGGGTCCTGACCGCCTACCTGCTCAGCGCGTCGATCTTCACGCCGATCCTCGGACGCGTCGGCGACATGATCGGCAAGGAGCGGATGCTCGTCGTCTCGCTCGCCGCCCTCGCCCTCGGCTGCCTGCTGGCCGCCATCGCGCCGAACATCGGCGTCCTCATCCTCGCCCGGGTCGTCCAGGGCATCGGCGGAGCGGTCTTCCCGCTGTCGTTCGGCATCATCCGCGACGAGTTCCCCGCCGCGCGGGTCTCCACCGCCGTGGCCGCCATCTCGGCGATCGTCGCCGTCGGCGGCGGCCTGGGCATCGTGCTGGCCGGCCCGATCGTCAGCACGCTGGACTACCGCTGGCTGTTCTGGATCCCCATGGTCGTGGTCGGGCTGACCGCCGTGGCCGCCCACCTGTTCGTGCCCGAGTCGCCGGTCCGTACCCCCGGTCGCATCGACTGGCGCGCCACACTGCTGCTCTCCGGCTGGCTTGTCGCGTTGCTGCTGCCGATCAGCCAGGGCGCCACCTGGGGCTGGACCTCCGCCCGGGTGCTCGGTCTGCTGGCGCTCGCCGTGGTGCTGCTGGTCGGCTGGCTGGTGACCGAACTGCGGTCGAAGAATCCGCTGATCGACATGCGGATGATGCGCCTGCCCGGCGTCTGGACCACCAACCTCGTCGCCCTGCTCTACGGCGCGTCGATGTTCTCCGTGTACGCGTTCCTCCCCCAGTTCCTGCAGACCCCGACCGCCGCCGGTTACGGCTTCGGGGCGAGCATCAGTCAGGCCGGCCTGCTCATGCTCCCGATGGTCAGCGCGATGTTCGTCGCCGGCATCATCGCCGGGCGACTCCAGGCCGTCTTCAGCGCCAAGGCGCAGCTCGCCACCGGCGCCACGTTCAACGTGGCCGCCTCCGCGATGCTCGCCACCGCGCACGACACCCGGTGGCAGGTCGCCGTCGCCGGTGGCCTGGTCGGGCTCGGCATCGGCCTGGCCTTCGCCTCGATGGCCAACCTGATCGTCGCCAGCGTGCCGGCCAGCCAGACCGGCGTGGCGACCGGCATGAACGCCAACATCCGCACCATCGGCGGCGCGATCGGCGCGGCCGTGGTCAGCGGCGTGATCACCGCGCACCCGCAGGCCAACGGCCTACCCAGGGAGGCCGGCTTCACGATGGGGTTTCTCGTCCTCACCGCGATCGCCCTGGCCGCCGCGCTCGCGGCCCTCGCCGTCCCGTCCGCCCGGCGGGCGTCGGCCGGTCGCCGGCCGTCCGCCACGACGATCGTCGAGTCGGAGCTAGCCGGCGAGTTCGCCACCATGCCAGCGACCCGCTGAGGGAACGTGGCGCAGCCCGGGCGGTTCGCCGCCCGGGCTGCGGCATATCCAGGAGTACGCTGGCCGCTTCCCCACCCACCGTCCGTCGTCTTTCAGGATGCGCCCATGTCCGAGTTGCTGACCGCCGACCGCATCGATGAGATCGGCAACCTGGGTTCCAAGAGCCCCGACCCGGCCGCGCTCGTCGCCGAACTGGTGGGCGCCGTCGACGAGGGGCGCGTCGCGGATCCCGACGACATCGGGTTCGCCCTGCTGGTCGCCGCGGACATCCTGGAGCAGGCCGGCGACCTGGCCGACGCGCTCACGCTGGCCACCCGCGCCGTCGCCGAGCAGCCGGACGACAACGCGTACGCGCGAGGGGTGCGCGGCGGCCTGCTGCTGCGCCTCGGACGTACCGACGAGGGCATGGCCGAGCTGACCGCCCTGCGTCCGCTGCTGGAGACCAACCCCAAGTCCATGTACCTGATCGACGAGCTGGTCGAGTCCGGCCACGGCGACACGGCGATGGAATGGCTCACCGGGGCGCTGGACGCCATCCTGGAACGCACCCGCACCCAGCAGCACGAATCCGAGGACGCCCAGGACGAGGCCGCCGCCATGATCTACGGCCTGGCCCAGCAGCGGCACGACCTGCGCGAGGAGCAGGGCCTACCCCACGACGAGTACGACAACCTCGCCGACCGGCTGCGCGCCGCGAGCGACCACGCGCTCGGCGCCCTCGACGACGGCCCGGCGACGTTGCTGTTCTGGCCGCAGGCGGAGTTCACCGCGCTGCTGCTGCGCTGGCCCGCCCTCGCTGACAGCTACCCCGCCACCTGGGACGAGCACCGCGCCCAGATCGAACGCGCCCTCGTCGAGGCATCCGGGCTGGGCGGCGCCGACCTGGGGGTGGTCGTCGGCACCGCCGCCGGGCTGGCGGCCTTCGCCGAACCCACCGGAAGCGACCCCACCAGCGAGGAAACCCTCGACGAGTACGCCGACAGCCTCGACGAAGCCGGCGTGACCGCCTGGCCACCCGGCCGCAACGACACCTGCTGGTGCGGGTCCGGCGCCAAGTACAAGAAGTGCTGCCTGCCGCGCTCGCGCGACTGATTGATCCGGGCGCCCTGACCCCGACGTATGGTCGACGCGTCCGTTCGACCGTCCGGGCTCGACGATGGAGGCGATGGCGTGACCACACACGAGCAGAACGAGACGGTCGAGGACAGCCCGGTTGGCTGGGTCGCCAGCCACATCCGGCGCTACGTGCGGAGCGACGGCGCCGACGGCGGCACCTTCCACGGCGTACCCTCGCTGCTGCTCACCACCCGCGGACGCCGATCGGGCAAGCTGCGCCGCACGGCCCTGATGTACGGACGCGACGGCGACAACCATCTGCTGGTGGCGTCCAACGGCGGCGCGGTCACGCACCCCGCCTGGTACCTGAACCTCACCGCCGACCCGACCGTGGAGATCCAGGTCGGCGCCGAGCGGATCGTCGGCCGGGCCCGGACCGCGACCGGCGAGGAGCGCGTCCGGCTGTGGCCGGTGATGACGAAGGTCTTCCCGACGTACGCCCGCTACGCGAAGGAGACCGACCGCGAGATCCCGGTCGTCGTCATCGAACGCGAACCCACGATCGATTGATATCTCTCAGTGCCGGGGAGGGCTAGGGTGACTCCAGGTAAGCACCCACTCCGGCAAGGAGGACCGTCGTGCGCCGCATCATCACCACCATCGCACTACTCGGCCTGTCACTGTTCGTGGTGCTGGCGCCCACGCCGGCCAGCGCGGCAAGTGACGGCGAGATCACGTCCGCGACCCTGGTCGCGCGCGGCGTCGCCGTGGACGTCAGCGTCGCCGTGACCTGCCAATCCGGCCTGTCCGGTGGCGTCGAGCTGATCATCCGACAACGGTCGGGCGACAGGGTCGCGTACGCCTCCGGTTGGGGTCCTGTCCACTGCACCGGCCAGCCGCAGATCGCGACCGGGCGGGCGTGGGTGGAGGGTGGCGGCCTCGTCATCAAGCCCGGTGTGGCCCTGATCAGCGGAGGCTTCGACCTGTGCGGCGACGTGGGCTGTGGCGGACCGCGGTTCGAGCAGACGTTCCGCATCACGCGCTGAACCGGTCGAGGGCGCTAGCCAGGAAAGCGGATGACCGGAAGGTCGCCGCCATCGCCGTACGCCGTACCCTCGTTGGTCAGCACCGAGGCATCGTGCTCCACCACCGCCAGCACTTCGGCCGCGACCACAGCCGGCACACCCAACCGGGCCCCGTCGTGGGCCACCTCGTGGATGGGTTCGGCGACATCCATGGACCCGGCCACGTAGGCAAGCAGCGCGGACCGGTCCAGTATCAGCTGGACCGACGGCGTGTCGGGACTCGTCATGCCGCCGGGGCCTGGCTGCCGGAGCCGAGCGGATCCCCTAAGCCCGGGGGCTGGCGGCTGCTGTAATCCGCTGCGTAATCGCCCGCAAGGTGTCCGCGGGGAACCGCTCCGGATCGACCAGCACGTTGACGGCCACCCCAGGCGCGGCCAGCCAAAACGCCTCGGCGGCACCGATGAGGCCGGGATCCTCGCCATGCTGAAAGTCGGTGAGTGCCCAGTCTGCGTTATCGCGCTCGTGATACTCGGCCAGGAAGTCGCGTAGCTCGGCGAGGGCGCCCAGCCGGTCGCCCCGGAGCACGTGTACCCGCAGGTCGACTCGGTGGCCGTCCTCAACTTGACGTTCCCAGACCCGCGTGGTGAAAGTGACGTCCTCCCACTCGGAGGCGAAGTCCGAAACCAGGTCAGCAACGTCCGGCGGCAGATAGCCGATGCGGAAGCCGTCCAGCTCGCCACCGTCTTGGACGACCGGCTCAGGCACGCCGGTCACCCCGCCGCCTCGATGGCTGCCTCCACCCTGTCCAGGTAGTTGAACCACCACTCGCCCTCACTCTTAGGGCGAAAAGACAGGAGACTTGCGGCTACCACGAAAGCCAGGACGACTGCGCTGTCGGCTGGCAGCACACCTGACAACGGTCGACCGGTCACAACAGCATCGAGGAAGGCTTCGACCTCGGGAGAGGTTGCCGAGCTCCAACCTTCTGCGTCGGCAACCTCCTCGGCCAACTGCTTGATCTGCTCAGTCGACGGCCTGCCTTGGCAAATGTCCGCACTGACGAAGGCCGTGATGGCAGCCAGCAACTCCAGGGCGGACTGTCGCAGGTATGCGTCAGAAAACGCCTTGAGCGCTTCATCAAACTCAACCGGTTGCCGCTTGACGGCCCAGTGCAACGCGTCACGGACGAGCTGCTCAACTCGCTCATCGATCTTCAACGGAACCTCCGCCATCCTGCGATCTCGCTTTGTAAGCCTTGAGGGATCCCCAGGTTGCCACGGCCCCGAGGACGACGCCGGCTACCGCCTTCGGCAGAGCCGGCAAGAACTCCGAAACCGTCGCCCATGCTGTCGCCGCCGCTGACCCGCCAACAGCAATTGCCTCTGGGCCGACGCTCCTGCGTCTGGTGGGCTGCGGCGCCTCCCGGCTCTCTCGGCTCCGCGCCTCACGTCGTCCGTCGCGGTCCGGGAGCGCCGACCCTAATCGTGGGACCGCAGGGCGCAAGGTGACGCCGGCTGCCGCGGGTGGTTGGTGGATTGCGCTGCCACCACCCGTGGTCAGTTTCCCAGCGCTCGGACCTTGGCGATCGTCTCCTGCACGTGCTGCTTTGCCGGGTCGCCACCCTGGGACGCCTGCGCAAGCGCCTGGCGGTACGAATCGATCATGCCGACCAGCGGACCGGCGGCTACGCCTTCCAACGCACCGGCGACGAGTGCTCGCGCCTCGGCGGCGTCCTGTGCTGCCGCTGCGGTCTTGGCCTTCGCCTCGTCCAGCTTCTGCGACGCCGCCGCCAACCTCGCGATGATCTGTGCTGCGCTCACGCGCACCTCCCCGTGATGGACCATCGCCTCCACCACCGCACCGGCAGAGACCACATGGGAGCGTACGAGATCCGCGCACCCAGCGCGACCGCCTGATCGCGCATCAGCGACCCCACCGCGGTAGATCTTGGACGAATTCGGCCCCTCTAGGGGCACTTTCCTTCCAAGATCTCGTGGCGTCCACGGGTTCAGCGGTCGGCGACGAACACGCCGAGCCCGTGAACACCCTGCACCCAGCCCTGCGTTTGAAGGACCAGGATGGCCTGCCGGACCACGGTCGTCGAAACGCCGTGCTGAGCCTTGAGCTGCACCGTGGAGGGCAACTGGTCCCCCGGTGCAAGCTCTCCTGACTCGATCTGGCCCCGGATGTGGTCCGCGAGCCGTTCCCACTTCGGTTTGACGGGCATATGGACTCCCAGGTCTGCCCCGCCATTTGATCACGCGTTACTACTCGTGACAAGTAACGTGTTGTCGTGCTTGCTATCTGTGACTAGTTGTGTAAAGTTCGAACCGACCGGCTCCCAGGTCTGCAACCCGGAGCTGGTTCGTTCCCACCGCGCAGGAAGCGCCCGGTCGCTCGGTCCCCCCGTTCGGCCGGGCGTGCCGGGGCGTGCCCGCACGCCGCCCCGACGTCGCAAGTGCCGTGAGCAGCTAGGAGACGACCCGACGGGAGCCCCCCGATGCCCGATCGACCCGACGAATCCCCCACCGACCCGCCAGCGCCGGCGCCAGCAGAAAGACGCCTTGCGTCCGATCAGGACGTCGAGGACGCCGATGACGTCCTCTTCTCCCATCCGCCCCGGGTGGTGCGTCGCTGGCTCTGCGAGTGCGGCGTCGACTACCCCTGCGCCGAGGTGCGCTTCGCTCTCCTGGTCAAGTCCAGTGCCGAGGCGGGCGAATGAGCACCGACACTCTGGATGATCTCCGTGCCGCCTGGCTGGCGACCATCTCCGCTGCCGATCGGGCCGGGGCGCAGTTGCACGGGGCTGGACCGCCCGGTCGGCGGCTGCCCTGGCAGGACGCGGTCACGGAGTGCTGGCGGGCGCTGAGCCTGGTCTACGCCGGCTTGGCCGCCGATCGGGAGTCAGCGGGTGACTCGGTCGGGGACCTGCTCGCCGGCCTACACGCTGCTCGGCTCGACGCGTACCGGGCCGCCGCGCTGGCCGCTCGTGTCCGCTGGCGGTTGGGGGCGACCGAGGACCGGATGCGGCGTACCCGGGACGTGGCGGACGTGGTCGCAGCCCGGCAGCTCGCGGCGGCGATCACCCGGTTGGACCTGGTCGTTGCCCGGCTCGCGGTTGGGGGATGCCGGATCGATCGCTCGGTGGCGGCACTTACCGGAGAGCCACCGGCCCAGCCCTCGCCGCCCGGGCCCACCAGCGACGACAACGACGCCGACCACCACAGCCGGGCCAGCCACGACAACGGGGCCGACCACAACAACCAGACCGACCACAACAACCAGACCGACCATGACGCCGACCACGACAACCGGCCCAACCACGACAACGAGGCCGACCACGACAACGACAGGGTCGGCGCCGCCGGCAGCGCCGAGGTGATCGCCTGCGGCTGCCGGGCGGCGAGTGCTCTGGTCACCAGGCGGCATCGATTGACCAGGCCACGCCCGCACCGGAGGGCACTCACGATGATCAGGGAGCGACGATGGTGACGGACCCGCATGCGGCGCTGCGCGGCCTGCTGACTGGGCGGCTGCGCGGCCACGAACGGCGGCTGGGTCGGTTCGCCGAGTCGGACTGGCTGCGGTACGCGGACCTGCTGGCCGGTGCGCTGTTGGTGGCGGTACGGCGGCGGTTCGTCGCGGGGCAGGATCGGGCGCCGGTGATCCGGTTCGTGGCGTCCGCTCGGGAACGCTACGACGCGACCGGGCGCGACGTCGACCCGGTGCTGGCCGAGGCGCTGGTGTGGGCGGCGCTCGGTGAGCGTCCGCCCGTGCCCCACGACGCAGCGGCGATCGTCGCGCGGACGGTGTTGCTGCTCGGCCTGCTCGAAGACGACGGTCTCACCGACCGTGAGCTCGACGAGATCCTCGTGGCCGCCGCAGGCGCTGCCGACGACTCTGCGCACGACGCGGACCGGCGACCGGCAGGCGCACGGGCCGAATCCGACGGGCGGTGAGCGCGACAGAGCGCAAGATCGACACGAGATAGCTGAAGTCGGGGTATCCCGCTGACACGGACACCCCGACTTCAATGAAACCGAGTGGATCACGCCCTGCCGCCGGACCGGGCAGGCCAGCCCGGCGGGCCAGGCGGGGCGGGGCGTTACGGCGACGGCGGGCCGCTCTGTGCCCGGGTGATGAGATCGTGCAACGGCTTGGTGCCGCTGCCGACCATCACACCGGTCACGACGGCGTCGACCCAAACCGCCACCCCGTTCCAGTCGGCGCCGGCTACCGCGTGCAGAACGTAGAACCCGCCGGCGCTGGACGCCACGGTGGCCATCCCGCTGGCGAGACCCCACGCGACGATGGTGCGGTTCGCCTTCGCCCGCGCGACCTTGGCGGTGGCCACGGCGACCGCCTCGCGGTCACTGTCCGAGGGGCCGTCGACCCGGCTGTTCACGTTGGCCACCGTCTGGGACAACGCGGCCTCGGCGGCGCGCCCCGGCAGCCACCGCGAAAACGGTTCCAGGATCCGCTCGACCGCCGCGGCGAAGACCAGCAGGGTGAGGAAGACGCCTGTGGTGTCCTCGGGCTGGATCTTCGCGGCGGAGGCGCCGCTGCGCCAGATCATCCAGCCGGCGGCGGCCCCGACGGCGATCAGCCCGAAACCGGCAACCACCGCGCCCGCGCCGGCCTGCTGCGACGCGGTGACGACCGACAGCCCTGGCTCCTGCTCGGAGCGAGGCGTCGAGGGAGCCTCGGTGTTGACCGGCGAAACGGCGAGCCCGTCCCCTGCCGACGTCGGCTCAACGTGGATGGACGTCTGTCCCTGCAATTTTCTGACCAACCTTTCGACCTACCGCTCACGAGACGTCGAGGCGCGACGATCCAGAGCCTCGGCGAGCCGATTTCGTACCGACACGCGCTCGGGGCGCGAGACTACGGCACCGACGCGAACACAGTGGAGGGCCGGGACACGAGCAGCCCCCTCGAACTGTCAGCGCAGGCCGCGGACCAGCAGCAGGTAGGCGCAGTAGGCCATCGGCACCAACAGGAAGCAGATCAGGAACCCGAGCGGCAGGTACCGCGGCGGGGTGCCGGCGACCATCGCGGGCCGCCCCCACCGGCCCAGCACCAGGTACCCGCCGAAGAACGCCACCGCCGGCAACCCCGCGCAGATCCACGCGCCGAGGGTGAAGCCGTCGACCAGACCGACCCCGGAGGCGAGCACCAGGATCAGCACGAGCACCCCGGCGGCAGCCCCGCACGCTGCGTAGACGGCGACCGCGCGGGCCAGGGGCGACAACGTCGGCAGCAGCACGGGCCGCTGGGCCAGCAGCTCCGCCTGCTGCCCGTGCCGGTCGGCCTCGTCGGCCATTCGCCGGGCCAGCTCCAACTCCACCACCGGGTCGGCCGCCGCCGTGCGCTGCGCGGGCACCCCGCCGCCCGCCGGGCTCACCGCCGTCGGCAGCGCCAGCCGCGCCTCCCCTACCGGCAACTGGGGGTACGCCCCGACCCCCGCCCGCCCCGGCACGCCGGCTGCGCCGGCGGATCCCCCGTCCCCGGTTCCGGGCGCGGTGGGAGCGCCAGCAGCGAAGGGCGGGCCGGAGCTGGGAGCGGTGGGCGACCCGACGCCGGTCGGTGGGCCGGGCCAGGCGGCGGTCTCACCCGGCGTCCCCGGGCCAGGGCCAGGGGCGGCGGGTGGCTGGTCGATGCCGATGGCGCGGCCGAGCTGGTCGAGGCGCTGCCCCTGGGCGGTCAGCCGCTGCTGGAGGTAGTCGACGGCGGCGTGCAGGTCGCGGCGGCGCGCGGATTCGGCGGCGGCGTGTTGTTCCCCGGCGCGGTGCTGGTCGGAGAGTTGTCGGGCCAGCGCCGCGTACTCCTCGAAGGACACTGTCACCGCTCCCCGTCCGGGTCGTGCCCGTCGCCGACGAACGGGACGATCAGCCGGGTGCGCTGGTCGTGCCGGTCGATCAGCAGCGCCCGGTCGGGGCGGGGCGTGTAGGTCAGGTCGTGCACGCCCAGGTGCAGGGCCAACTCGGCGCCGGGCACGTTGAGCGCGACCAGGCAGGCGACGTCGTCGCGGTTCTGGGTGCCGCCGAGGTCGTCGGCGAGTCGGCGGAGCCCTCGCCACCAGCCGAGAAGGTGCACCCCCTGCGCGGGCCCTTGGCGCAGGACGGTCCGCAGGTCGTCCAGGCCGGAGCGGAACGTGCCGGGGTCGGTGGCCCCGAGGACGGGCGCGGCGGCGTCCATGCCGAACACCACGAGGTATTCGCGGCCGGTGGGCTCGGCGGCCAACGCGACGATCCGGTCGCGCAGCCCGGCCGCGTCGAGGCGTTGCACCGGGTGGCCGGCGGCCCGCAGCAGCGTTTCGGTGTCGTCGGCGACCGGGTCGGCGACGGTGACCAGGCAGGCCAGGTGGAACCGCGCGTCGCCGGGGGTGTGCTGGCGGGCCAGGCTGAGCGTCGCGGCGCGCAGCACGTCCGCGCCGGTCGGTGCGGTGCCCACCACGGCGAGGTGCCGGCCGGGGGTGGTGTCCATCAGGAACAGTGCGGTGGTGCCGTGCACGTCGACGGTTCGGCCGACCAGGGCCATCGGGCGTCGACCACCGGGGCGCAGGCCGCCGAAGGTGCTGTCGTCCTCGACCCGCGCCGCTTCGTACCCCTTGAAGACCGCTGGTGCCCGCGAGCCCGGCGGGCGTGCCTGCCACAGGTCGTGGCGCAACGCGGCGAGGTCCGCCGCGGCGGCGTGGGCGTCGGGGAAGCGCAGCACGGTGTCGGCGCCGACCGCGCCGGCTGCGGTGTTGACCACGGCGGAACCGATCGGCAGGGCCGCTGCGGCGTCGTTGAGCTGGTCGAGCACCCCGCCACCGCCGGGCAGCGCCACCCGCAACGCGAACTGCCCGAAGATCGCCTCGGCCCGCCCGTAGAGGGCTTCGATGCCTGTCATGCTCTGGCTGGCGAGCACCAGGTGGATGCCGTACGAGCGGCCCTTGCGGGCCAACTCCTCCAGCAGGTCGACGGACTCGCGGGCCAACGCGTCGTTGCCGGCGAGCAGCACGTGGAACTCGTCGATGACAGTCACGATGCGCGGCAGCGGATTGTCAGGGGGCAGGTCGGCGAGCTTGGTGACGCCGTGCCGTTTGAGCGCTGTGGCCCGGCGCTGCGCCTCCCGGCGCAGTTCGCGCAGCACGGCGAGACCGTACTCACGGTCGGATTCGATGCCGACGGCACGGGCGTGCGGCAGCCAGGACGGGTCCCGACCGGTGGGCACGAACTCGGTGAAGCTCACGCCCTCCTTGAAGTCGAGCAGGTAGAGCTGCAACTCGGCCGGCGAGTAGCGGGCGGCCAGCCCATAGAGGACGTCGAGGAGGAAGACGGTCTTGCCGGCGCCGGTGCGCCCGCCCACCAGCCAGTGCGGGGTGGCGTCGTCGAAGGCGAGCGTCAGCGCGGTGTCGACGGCCACCGTCGAGGCGCCGCCGGCCCGGCCGATCACCGTCCGCAGACCGTTGCCGGCGGACTCGGCCCAACGCCGTTCGGGCAGCAGGTCGGTGAAGGGCAACGCGTCGGCGCGACGGGTGGCGGCGCCGAGGTGCTCGGCGAGCGCGCGTACCGAGGCGGGCGGCGGGTCGCCATCGAGCAGGACGGGCGCGGCGAGCCCGCTGCCGTCGGGGCTGAACGGGGTGCCGGGCGGGTCACCGACGTGCGCGTATCCCTGGCTGAGCCGCACCGCTGTGGTGCCGCCCAGCGGCGGCGGGGTCTCGCCGGGCAGCCGGGACGGGTGGCCGGCGAGCAGCACGCACACGGCGGCAGCCGGGCCGGCGTGGGTGAGCGCGGCGAGCCGGGCCAGCTCGCGTGGCGGCGGCGCGGCGGTGGCGACCACCACCAGCAGGCGTCGGGCGGCCGGCTGACCGTGCTGCGCGGCGCGGGCGTGCTGCTCGGCGGCGTCCAGCAGCGCGGCCACCTCGGCCTCGCCGGTGGCCGGCGGGTCGAGCACCCCGGCGTCGAGCAGTGGGCGCAGCGGGCCGAAGGTCGCGCCGAGGGCGGCGGTGTCGATGCCGGCGACGCGGACCTGACCGGGTGGCGCGGTGGCGACCAGCCGCAGCACGAGCGCCCGCAGCAGCCCGGCGACCTGCGGGTCCCGGGCGTCGGTGTCCAGGGCCAGGTGGTGGCCGCCGCCGAGCGGGACCAGCACCGGAAAGCCGCCGTCCGCTGTGGACGCCTCGCCGATCCGCACCGCGGCCGGCGCGTCGGTCAGCGGCGTGACGCCCGGGGCGGGGGTGGCCAGGGTGCCGCCGAGGCGGGCGAGGCGGGCCACGAGGTCGTTGGCGCCGACCGGCGCGGCGGCGGTCGGCGCCGCACCCAGAACGCTGCGGGCATTGTCCAGATGCGCCCGCGCCGCCCGGTGGGAGTTGACCGCCTGTCCGTACGCCGACGCGAGCCTGCCCACCCTCTGCCCCCAACGCCGACGACCGCCTGGTCCCAGGAACCCTAACGGACACCTGTGGCACCCGGACAGTCCTGCGAGGACGTGTCACGCCGGACCGGTCAGGCCGGGCCGCACGCCGCCGGGCCGGGCACGTCGGCCACCCCGCAGCGGAACACCTCCACCGGCGCCCTCGCCACGTCGGGCACCTGCTCCACCCGCATCAGGGCCAGCCGCTTGTCGACCGGCTCCCCCGAGTCGGGCGTGAACCGGATCAGCCCGGACACCCCCGGGTAGCCCTGACCGGCGTTCTGCCGGAGCACCTCCGCGTGCACGCCCACCGGGTTGACCGAGTTTGGCTCCCAGCGTTGCCGAGGGTCGGCGTGGTGCAGCCGGGCGGCGAGGCTCTCCACCGCCCGGACCAACATCATCGCCGCGTCGTAGGCGAGGCTGACCCGTTCGCCGACCTGCTCCTCGGAACCCGGCCGGCAGCGCGGCGGGTCGAGCAGGTCGTCGGCCTGGATCCAGGACAGGAAGCTGGCCCGGGCGGCGTCGCGCCGGTCCTCGGCGGCCCGCAGCGCCACGCAGGTGGCCAGGGCCGCCTTCGAGACGTACGTGACGGGCAGGTTGCCGGGCGCGGCGGCGCGCAGCCCCGGATTCGCCATGTAGCGGTTGGCCGAGTCGTCGGCGACGAGGTGTCGGGGCGGGTTGCCGCCGCACTCGCGCAGCGCCCGCAGGAAACCGTCGAAGTCGGACCATCGGCCCGCGTAGAAGAGCAGCCCGGGGTAGCCGCACTCGCCGGTCAGCCGTTGCCCGGTGCTCCACTCGTCGAGGCGGGTGATCCGGCTGCCGAACCGCTGTCGGAGCCCGTCGACGAGCGTCCCCACGTAGAGGTCCTCGGTGATCGAGCTGCCCTCCAGGGTGGTGTAGAAGACGTGCGCCTCGTTGACCTTCAGCACCTGCTGGGCGTACGCGTCGATCAACTTCACCTGATCCACGTTCGGCGCGGAGATCTGGAGGTAGAGGCGGGAGTTGACGTCCATCTTGTCGGCGGAGAGGGTGGGCGCCAGCACCGGCAGGCCGACCTGGTTCAGTTCGCGCAACGCGCGGGCGGTGCTGGTCCGGCTCTCCACCAGACCGACCACCCCGAGCACCGTGGGGTCGTCCCGGGCCAGCTCGGCAAGCATCGCGACGGCCCGGTCGGCGTAGATCATCTGGCGGCCGCCGTTGGCCACCACGATCCGCAGCAGCGCGGCCCCGTCGGCGCCGGCCGACTCCTTCAGCAACGCGTACTGGGCGGTGGCCATGCCTTCGAGTTCCTCGCGCTCGGAGACGTACGACTCCTCGTCCGCGCGGGTCAGGTTGCCGGTGAGGGTGCCGAGGTAGACCAGGGTGAGGAAGGGCCGTCGTCGGTCGCTGCGCTGCCAGACCTCCTCGGCGGCGCGGTTCTGCGCGAAGATGCGCTCTTGAACGGCGCGCAGCCGGTCCTGGCCGGGGTCGTTGTTGAACACCTGGGCGGCGCTGTCGCTGTAGCCCACACACTCGCCTTTGCCGACCACCTCGACCGAGACCTGGCCGGTGAGCGAGGGGTGACAGCCCGGTCCCCACCGGCTGGCCACCCACAGGCCGAGCACCGCCACCAGCACCAGGCAGAGCGCCGTCGGCAGGAAGCGTCGCGACCACCACGGCGGGTCGGGCGCGGAGAAGGGGCGCACCCCGGCACGCGACGGTGGGCCGGTGTCGGTGTCGTCGGGGCGCAGCGCCACGAGCCAGGCGGCCGGGCGGCGCAGCCGGCGCATCTCCGGCAGCGCCTCGACCCACTCGTCGAATGCCTCGTCGGCCTCGGTCAACGGGTGCGGCTCGGGCAGTTCCGGCGGGGGCTGCCCACCGGACGCGATGACGAGCAGCGGGTCGTTGCGGCCGGTCTCGGTGCGGACGTCGCCGATCAGGCGGACCAGTTCCCCGCCGACGTTGCCGGGGGCGACGTGATCGAGCAGCAGCGCCGGGTACGCGGTGCGCCGCCAGTCCGACGGACGCCACGGCCGACGCCGGTACGCCTGCCGCAGGTCCTCCAGGAACGCGTGCAGCAGCAGCTTGTTGACCTGGTCGGGTTGCTCCCCGTCGCGCCAGCCCGCGGTGAGGCGCTCGGCGAAGCCGAGGAAGGTGACCGACTGCCGGGGCGCCAGATACTGCTGGCGCATGAACCAGTTGTAGTGCCGTCCGAGCACCGGCACCCGACCGGAGACGGCGGCCCGGAAGACGACCCCCGGCACGGCGCGACGGACCACCCAGAGCAGCACCTGCGAGACGATGCTGACGGCGTCACCGCCGGCGGGCGCCGCCTCCGGCGTACGCGGGCCCTTGCGGTCGCGCAGCCGGCGGACCAGTGCCGCGCGGCTGTCGTCGGCGTCGATTCCCAGGTTGAGGCTCTGCTGCATCAGCCAGTCGGCGAGCGGATAGTGCTGGAAGCGCAGCCGGGCGGCGCCGAATGCCTCCAGGGAGAGCTGCCGGTGCAGCTCGCGCAGCAGCGCCGGCACGTCCCCGGCGCCGGGTGGCGCGTCGGCGTCCAGCACGGCGTGCGGGACCCGCCGTCGGGGGCCCTGGCCGAGGAACCGGCGCAGCGGCACCATCAGATCCGCGGTGTCGGAGCGGACCAGCCACAGCAACGGCAGCCGCCGGTCACCGCGACGGGGTCGCCGCAGCAGCCGGGCGAGCAGCGCGAACAACTCCAACGCGCCGGCCGGCAGCCGCTCCCTGACTGCGGTTGACTGCCGTTGGCCGATCAACTCCCGCTTGGGCAACTCCGAGCGCCGCACGCGTCACCTCCGATCCACACAGTGTGACCTTGCGGCGCAACGCACGCCAGAGGCCGGCGCCCGACCATGGGTGTGGCGGGCCGACGACGTTCACAGTTGTCGATTAGGTTGGCGTGGCGAACACCCGATGGAGGGAGTCCACCCCGTGCGACGAGTCCTCACGGCGGCCACCACCGCCCTGACCCTCACGACCGCCGGCACCATGCTCGCCGGCACCCCCGGCCAGGCCGCCCCGACGGCCTGGGGCCGTCCGGTCGTCTCCGCCGCGCCGCAACCCGGCGCGCCCGGACTGGGCGACAGTTACTTCCCCGACTACGGCAACGGCGGCTACGACGTCGAGCACTATGACGTCCGGCTGCGCTACGAACCGGCCACCGACCTGCTCACCGGCACCACCACAATCCTCGCCACCGCCACACAGGACCTCTCGACGTTCAATCTGGACTTCCTGCTCGACGTCGAGTCGGTCCGGGTCAACGGCTGGGCGGCGAGCACCAGCACCGCGGGGGCCCACGAGTTGGTGGTCACCCCGGCCCGCACGGTGACCCGGGGTCAACAGCTCACCATCGTCGTGCGCTACTCCGGCGTCCCGTCGGAGGCCCTGGTCGACGGTTACACCGGCTGGACGCGTACCGACGACGGCGCGCTCGCCGTCAACGAGCCCGAGTCCGCGTGGTGGTGGTTCCCGAGCAACGACCACCCGCTGGACAAGGCCACCTACGACATCTCGGTGTCGGTGCCCACCGGCGTCGAGGTGATCAGCAACGGCGTACAGCCGAGGCCGCCGCTGGCCGAGGCCGGCAACCGCACCCGGTGGATCTGGCGGACCACGTCCCCCACGGCCACCTACCTGGCCTTCATGGCCATCGGCCAGTACGACATCGTCACCGACACCACCCCGAGCGGTCAGCCGGTGATCAACGCGTACAGCACCTCGCTTGGCGCGCTCGGGCCGGCCGCCCGGGCCAGCATCGAGCGGACCGCCGAGATCGTCGACTGGGAGAGCGGGATCTTCGGCCCGTACCCGTTCGAGGCGCAGGGTGGCGTGGCCGGGCCGGTGGACGGCATCAGCTTCGCCCTGGAGACGCAGACCCGACCGGTGTACGGGCCGGGCTTCTGGCGGCGCGGCGCCAACACCTACGTGGTGACGCACGAGTTGGCCCACCAGTGGTTCGGCGACTCGGTCTCGGTGGCCGACTGGCGCAACATCTGGCTCAACGAGGGCTTCGCCTCGTACGCCGAGTGGCTCTGGTCGGAGGAGCAGGGCGAGGGCACCGCCCAGGAGGTCTTCGACTTCACCTACGCCAGTTACCCGGCCGACGACGGGTTCTGGCAGGTGCTGCCCGGCGACCCGGGTGCCGCTCGGGTCTTCGACAACGCCGTCTACGACCGGGGCGCGATGACCCTGCACCAACTGCGGCTGGCCGTCGGCGACGACGCGTTCTTCGAGATCCTGCCGACCTGGACCGCCGAGCGCCGGTACGGCAACGGCACCATCGAGCAGTTCCAGGCCCTGGCCGAACGGATCTCCGGGCTGGACCTGGACGACCTGTTCACCACCTGGCTGTTCACCGCCGGCCGACCCGACGTGGCCACGGCCGCCCGTAAGGCCGCCCCGCCAACCGAGCCGAAGTCCTGGGCGAAGATCCGCGAGGCCCACCACCTGATGTCGCACTAGGAGTTCGGCCGGGCTGAAGATCCGCGCAACTTCAGGGATCCAGGCGCCTCCGTAGCACCCGAGGCACCGCTTTCCCTGTTGTTGCGCGGATCTTGGTCAGGGACTCAGGAAGGCGCCGTGCTCGCCTCGACGGCGCGGATGTGCCGGTACGCGAACCAGAGCGGCGGGAACGCCCCCACCGCGAAGGACAGGTCGACGAGCGTCCAGAACCAGGGGATGTCCCGGATCGGGCCACAGATCAACGCCAGCGGGACGATGCCCGCGCAGGCGATCATGCCGACCTGCACCACCCAGACGTTGCGCACCGGGTCGCGCAGCGGCCCCCAGAACGCCACCGCCAGCACCAGGTGGGCGAAGGCCAGCCAGTCGGTGCCGTAGAGCAGGAACGGGTAGTCCTCGCCGGCCGTCACCAGCCCGGTGTGCACCCGCTCGATCCAGGCGACCAGGGCGGGCAGTTGGCCGGCGAGCGGATCCAGCACGCGCAGCAGCCAGCGCACCTCGATCTCCAGCGGAAACGCTGTGACACCGCTCAGAAACAGCCCGATCAGCACGATCCACAGCCACCGGCGGGTTCGCCGTAGGCGCTCCTCGATCTCCATGATCGCAGCGTAACGATGATCTTCGTGTCGTCCTGCCCCGGAAGCGGGCCGGCGAGGGGTGACAGCTGTCTCAGCGGTTCGCCACCGGCCCGGCGGTGACCAACTCCCGGAGCCGGACCCCGCCCGACCGGACCGCACCGGCTTCGGCGGGCACGATGACGCAGATCGCACCGGTGGGCCGGACGATGCGGGCGGCCCGGAACGCCGCCCGTCGTACCGGATGGCGCGGTCTCGGAACGACGAGCGCGAGGGTCGCCACGCGGCCACGCTGCCGGTCCAGGGCGACGCCCGCCGCCGCCGTGGCGATCGCCGCCGCCGATCCGGCGAGGACGAGCGTCTGCCGGGGCCCGGCGTGTTCGGCGAGCCAGCCGAGCAGCGGGGCGCCGACCGCGGCGGACACCGAGCCGGTGACCGCCAGGGCGGCGAGCACCCGGCCCCGCATCGCGGAGTCGGTGTCGAGCTGGGCGCGGGTGCCGACGGTGGTGTCGATGACCACCGCGGCGGCGGCGATCGGCAGGATCACCGCGGCGAAGCTCCAGGCTCCCGGTGCGAGGCCGGCGACGATCTGCAATCCGCTGGCGAGCAGGCCCGCGACGACAAGCGTCCGGTAGCCCAGGGATCGTCGCCGGGCCGCGACGAGCGCACCCACCACCGTCCCGACCGCGAACACTGTCGACAGCAGGCCGTACCCGGAGGCGCCGGCGTCCAGCGGCCCGTCGCTCATCGCGGCCATGGTCACCTGGTAGTTGCGGCCCAGGCTGCCGAGCACGAACGACAGGGCGAGGGCGAGGAGCAGCACCGGCTGCCCGCGCAGGTAGGCGAACCCGGCCCGGACGCCGCCCCGGGCCCGACCGGCGTTCGGTGCCGCGAGGCCGGGCACGGCTCCCGGGCGTACGGCGAACAGCGCCACCACCACGGCGGCGAAGCTTGCCGCGTTGATGCCGAACAGCAGGGCGGGGCCGACGGCGGCGACCACCACGGCACCGAGGCTCATGCCGAGGATGCGGCCGGCGGAGTTGGTGAGCGAGCCGAGCGCCAGGGCGTTGCCCAGCGTCTCCCGGTCGACGAGGCTGGCGGCCCAGCGCCCCATCACCGGGCCTTCGATCGCCGAGACGGCACCTGTGGCCAGGGAGATCGCGAAGATCAGCGGTAGGCCGCCGACCCCGGTGAGGGCGACCGCCGCCAGTCCGGCGGCGAGCG
The DNA here is from genome assembly GCF_015751765.1 of Micromonospora ureilytica. Classification (NCBI taxonomy): domain Bacteria; kingdom Bacillati; phylum Actinomycetota; class Actinomycetes; order Micromonosporales; family Micromonosporaceae; genus Micromonospora; species Micromonospora ureilytica. The sequence goes on along the minus strand of NZ_JADOTX010000001.1, from coordinate 461,203 downwards.
CGGCGTGGGCGCCCTGGGCGGCGATCAGCAACGGGCGGGCCGGCAGCCGGTCGGCCAGCACGCCGCCGAAGACGCTGAGCAGCAACGTGGGCGCCGCCTGGAGCAGCACGGCGAAGCCCATGGACGTCGCCGAGCCGGTCTCCTTCAGGACGTACCAGTTGACCCCGAGGACCTGCATCCAGGTGCCGATGACGGAGACGAAGCCGGCGAGCGCCCAGATTCGGTAGTTGCGGTGGCGCATCGCGGCGAAGGTGGCACCTCTGGCCACGACGAACCTCCAGCGATCGGCAGCATGATCATTCACACCGATCGCGGCGCGGTTCGGCAGCCGGCAAGTCTTGCCGGCTTAAACCTTTTTGCCCATATTTGTGAGCGGCTTCACCAGCGGGAATGCCTGGTCGTAGGTACTGGCACCTCACGCTCCCGAGGTGACACCGGCCCCGCCGACGGCGTAGCGATCATGATCGACCCAGCACGCCATCGGCAGGACCAACTGTCAGGCCCGGTCAGCCAAGGTTGAACCAGGCGGCCCAGGGTCCGTTCGGGGTCGTCTGCCAGGCCGAGTACAACGACCCGTTGCCACCCACCACGAACACCTGCAACCGACCATCAGCATTACGACCCACCGCCAGATCGGCACTCAGATCACTACCACCCCGACTCACCCACTCCGAGAACGGCCCATTCGGGCTCTGCTGCCACTTGTGATACAGCTTCCCGTCACCACCGACAACGAACAACTCCATCCGACCATCCGCAGCCGAATCCACCACCGGATGCCGCAGAGCCGAACCACCCAAACTCACCCACGAGGCCCAGGCACCATTCGCCGTCGTCTGCCATGTCGAATACAACGACCCGTTGCCACCCACCACGAACACCTGCAACCGACCATCAGCATTACGACCCACCGCCAGATCGGCACTCAGATCACTACCACCCCGACTCACCCACTCCGAGAACGGCCCATTCGGGCTCTGCTGCCACTTGTGATACAGCTTCCCGTCACCACCGACAACGAACAACTCCATCCGACCATCCGCAGCCGAATCCACCACCGGATGCCGCAGAGCCGAACCACCCAAACTCACCCACGAGGCCCAGGCACCATTCGCCGTCGTCTGCCACGTCGAATACAACGACCCGTTGCCACCCACCACGAACACCTGCAACCGACCATCAGCATTACGACCCACCGCCAGATCGGCACTCAGATCACTACCACCCCGACTCACCCACTCCGAGAACGGCCCATTCGGGCTCTGCTGCCACTTGTGATACAGCTTCCCGTCACCACCGACAACGAACAACTCCATCCGACCATCCGCAGCCGAATCCACCACCGGATGCCGCAGAGCCGAACCACCCAAACTCACCCAGTCGCCGAAACCGCCGTTCGGCGCGGTCTGCCACAGGCTGTGTACCGCGCCGGCGCCGCGCACCGCGAACGCCTGGAGCCGCCCGTCCGCGTTCGCACCCACCGCAAGCTCGTCCTCGACGCGATCCTGGCCCCAGGCGGCAAGCGCGATCGTCGCACCGTCAGCTGCCTGCTCGGCGTAGCGATCCGGATAGGCCGAAATCTGTACGCGCTGGCAGATCTCACCGATCGGAGCCGTCAGCCAACCGTTGTTCGGGTACTTGGTCCGCATCGCGCTGAGGAACTTCTTTGTGGAGTAGATCGGGTCCATGACCTGAGCCGACGAGCCCCAGCCCTGGCTGGGGCGTTGCTGATAGAGGCCGAGGCTGTCGTCAGCGCCGTAGTCAAGATTGCGGATGCCGGTCTCGACGATGGTGGTGGTGATCGCAATGGTCGCCGCGCGCATTGGCAGGTTTTCGGCCTTCACCACCGAGACGATCACGCGCACGCAGGCCGCGCGCGTCGCGTCGAGATAGCCCGCCAGCTTCCCGTTCAGCAGTGGGTTGACCCGAGCTGCGAAGGCAGCATCGGCGGCGGTCGGGCTGGCGACGGTGCAGTTGGGCACAATCGAGGCGTGCGCCGCCGGAGTGGCCAGCACGGGGCCGACAACCGAGGCGACCGTCAACGCGGCCACAGCAAGACCATGGCGCAGTGTTCTGCTCACAGACACACTCCTGGGTTGAGGTTGAGGGCCGGTTCACCGGCCGGGGCCGGCCGGCCGCCGGATCAGGGATGCGGCGACCGGCCGGTGTGAAAAAGGGCGTCGCCAGCTAGCTGAGGCTGATCCAGTCACCCCAGGGCCCGTTGACGGACGTCTGCCAGATCGAGTACAGGGCGCCATTCCCACCGATGACGAAGGCCTGCAAACGGCCGTCGCCATTGGAGCCGAGAACCAGGTCTCCGCTGAGGTCGGTGCCGCCGCGGCTGAGCCAGTCCGACCACGGGCCGTTCGGGCTGGCCTGCCACTTGTGATAGAGCTTGCCGTCGCCGCCGATCGCGAACAGCTCCATCCGGCCGTCCGACGAGGAACCGACCACCGGCGTCTTCAGCTCGCTGCCACCCATTTTCAGCCAGTCCGACCACGGGCCGTTCGCGCTGCTCTGCCACATGGAGTAGACCGAGCCGTCACCACCGATCACGAACACCTGCGACCGTCCATCAGCGTTGCGCCCGACCGTCAGCTCGTTGGTGAGATTGGTCCCTCCGCGACTGAGCCAGTCCGACCACGGGCCGTTCGGGCTGGTCTGCCACTTGTGATAGAGCTTGCCGTCGCCGCCGATCGCGAACAGCTCCATCCGGCCGTCCGCCGACGAACCCACCACCGGCGCCTGCAACTCGCTGCCGCCCAGGTTCAGCCAGTCGGACCACAGGCCGTTCACACTGGTCTGCCACATCGAGTAGATCGCGCCATTCCCACCGACCACGAAGACCTGCAAACGACCGTCCGCGTTGTGTCCGATGGACATCTCGCTGGTCAGGTCCGTGCCGCCCCGACTGAGCCAACCCGACCAGGATCCGTTGGGGGTGGTTTGCCACTTGTGGTAGAGCTTCTGGTCGCCACCGATAGCGAACATCTCCAGCCGACCATCGCTCGACGGCGCGACGACGGGCGCTCTCAGCTGGTTGCCTCCGAGACTGACCCAGGGAGCGAACGGGCCGTTCACGCTGCTCTGCCAGGTGCTCTTCACCGCGCCGCCGTCGCGGACCGCGAAGGCCTGCAGCCGGCCGTCAGCGTTGGGTGCCACGGCGAGCCGGTCCACCGGCCGCACCGGGGTAGAACCGCAGTTCGCGCTCTGCCGTTGGACGGTGTATTCGGAGTTGTCGTGGGTGATGCCGGAGGGCACACCGTTGAACCACGACTCGATCTTCGCGCCATCGCGTAACTGCTCGAAGTGCAGATGAGGTCCGCTGGAATCGCCGGTGCTGCCGACCTTGCCGAGCTGCTGCCCGATGGTCACGCGCTGCCCGACCTTCACCATGGGTGGCTCCAGCATGTGCAGGTAGAGCGTCTGCCAGCCGTTGCCGTGGTCGATCTTCACGTAGTAACCGCCGCCGGTCCCCTGTGGCCCATTCGGGTTGGAGGGGGTGCGGTCACCCAGGGTGCCGCTGATGCCGGACCGTTCCACGCGACCTCCGAAGGAGGCCAGGATCGGACGACCCCAGCGGTTTCCGGAGGTCGGAGTCATGTCGATGTCGTAGTCGTCATGACCCACGTACGTGCTGAGATTCCACGTCTCACCGCAGGCGACGGGCAACTGAAAGAACGGTCGGAGACCGGCTGCCTGAGCGCCCACGGCACCCAGGCTCGCAGCGGTCAGCACCACGAGACCGATGGCCACCGCCGCGGAGACTCGCGCGATGAAGCCTCGTACGAGATTACCTAACAACAGTTCTCCTCTGTGAAATCAGCGAACGACGACGGATGGTTCAGTTCGATGGCTGCGCACCATTTGTCCACGTTGATCCGACGAGCGCATCGCCGAACATCCTGCCGGGTAGGGTAAAGGCCGAGCCAGGCCGTCAAACTGGCCGACATCGGGGCGAGCTGCGGGTTCTTTCGAGACCTTCCACGAACGATTGATAACCGCCAACTTTGGATGGCCCGGCCAGCGGAGACGATGCCAGATGACCCAGGGAGAAAAGCTTGAAGATTACTGAAAAGCAGTAGGCGTCAACCGGCGGAACGCCGATCGTTCACCACGGGGGTAGTGTTGGATTTTCGAATTCTGGGGGAAGTACGGCTGTTCTCGAACAGCCAGCCGATCGAGATCGGCCCCCGCAAACAGCGACTGGTACTGGCAGCACTGCTGCTCGACGCGGGCAGCTGCGTTCCGATAGACACCATGATCGACCGAATTTGGGGCATCGACCCACCAGACAAGGCACGCACCGTGCTCTACTCGTACGTCACCCGGCTGCGGCGGATCCTGGCCGACGCCCAATCACCTGGCAGTCCACCCGCCCGGATGCTGCGTCGCCCCACCGGCTACCTTCTGGACATCCCGCCACAATGGGTCGACGTACACCGCGTACACAGGGCGTTGGCCCGGGTCAATGCCGTCGACCGGTCCGACGAGGGCCGGATCGACCTGCTCCGTCGCGCCGTACGGCTGTGGCAGGACGAGCCGTTGGCGGGCCTGCCCGGCGCCTGGGCCGCCGGGGTTCGGCAGCAACTCCAGCAACTGATGCTCGGCAACCTGACGGAGTGGGCCGACGCCGAGCTGGCGGTGGGCCAGGCGGCACCGGTGGTGGCCCGGCTCGCGCACGCCGTCGCGCAGCACCCACTCGCCGAGGCCGCATCGGCCCGACTGATCCGTGCCCTCTACCTCAACGGCCAACGCGCTGAAGCCCTTGAGCAGTTCACCCGTTGCCGACGGCACATGATCGAGGAACTGGGCGTCGAACCGGGCCGGGAGTTGCAGGAGCTGCATCGCACCATCCTGCGCGGCGAGCCGGTCGTCGCCGGCGGAGCGGGTTCGGCAGGCGCCTCGCACCGAGAAGAGCTGCCCCCGAACGCCAGACCAGGGCGCAAGCACCACGAGCAGCCCGGGGTTGCGACGGTGGTCAAACCGGGTTGTCAACTGCCGGCCGACCTGCCCGATTATGTGGGCGCCGAGACGATCATCAAAAGGGTGCTGGCGCAGCAGCAGGAGTCCGCCGGCCGGCGCCCCTCGGTGATCATCCTTTCTGGGCCGTCGGGGGTCGGGAAGACGGCGCTGAGTGTACGACTGGGGCATCTCCTACGCGGTCACTACCCGGACGGGCAGATATTCGTGCAGATGGGCGACTGGAGTGACAACCCGATGGAGGCGCTCGGGCGGGCGTTGCGGGCGCTCGGAGTCGCCGACGTCGGTCAGCTCACCACGGTGCAGGACCGCCTCAGCCAGTACCGTGCCGTCCTGAGTCAGCAACGGATCCTCCTCGTGCTGGACGCCGCTCCGAATGCTCAACCAGTCCGCTGGCTGGCCCCCGGGTCACCGGGCAGCGCACTCATCGTGTCGAGCCGGGCAAGGCTGGCCACCGTGCCCGGCGCCCACCGGGTCGAGGTGCCGATGCTGACCCATGAACAGTCGCGGCTCCTGTTGAGCCGGATCGCCGGAGTCGACCGCCTCGCGATGGATCCGTTGGCGGTGGATGCCCTCGTCACAGCATGCGCCGGCCTGCCACTGGCAGTGCGCATAGTTGGCGCGCGTCTGGCCTCCTACCCACACCGACCAATCCGGCAACTGGCCGAGCGGATGCGCGACGAGCGGCAGCGCCTCGACGAGTTGCAGACCGAGGGGCTGGCGGTGCGGGCCGGGATGACCGCTGCCTACCGGGCGCTGCCCGACGACGCTCAAAGCGCGTTCCGCTTGCTTGGCGCCACCACTCCGCCCAACGCGGGGCCATGGCATCCTCTCGGTGTCGAGCAGTACGCCTCAATCCCGCACAGTCTCCTCGAACAGCTGGTCGAGATCAGACTGCTCGACGTGGCCGAGCAGCCGGCGAGCGATGCCGCACGGTTCCGGATCCACGAGCTGGTCCGGCTGTACGCGCACGAGTGTGCTCGGCCGGGCGAGACCGGCGGCTATGACCGGGAGGGCGGGCTGGGCATGCACGACGGCACGACGGCGTTCGCCGCATAGCCGGCTGACCGCCCCCCGCGCAGGGCGACCGTCACACCCGGCTCCAGCCGACGGCTGGTGGTCAGGCGGAACGAATCCAGTCTTCCGCCTGGCCACCCGCCTTCGGATCAGGACACTGCCAGGGGCTGGGTGTCGGCGCCCACCGGGGCCGGCAACGCACCCACACCGCCCAGATAGCCGTGGATGGCGGCGGCGGCCGCCCGCCCCTCGGCGATGGCCCAGACGATCAACGACGCACCCCGGTGCATGTCACCTGCCACGAACACCCCGTCGGCGACGGTCTGCCAGTCGTCGCGGGCGTCGATGGCGCCCCGAGGGTTGCGGGCCACACCGAACTGGGCCAGCAGCGGCTGCTGTTCGGTGCCCTCGAAGCCGATCGCCAGCAGCACCAGGTCGGCCGGCAGCTCCCGCTCGGACCCCGGCACCACTGTGACGACCCGGCGACCGTCGCGCTTCTCCACTGTCACCTCGGCGATCCGCACCGCCCGCACCTGGCCGGTGCCGTCGTCAACGAACTCCTGCACCGCCACGGCGAAGACCCGCTCGCCACCCTCCTCGTGCGCCGGGTAGCTGCGCAGGACCCACGGCCAGGTCGGCCACGGGTCCCGTGCCTCGTCGCGCTCCTGCGGCGGCTGCGGGTAGAGGTCGAGTTGGTGCACGCCTGCGGCGCCCTGCCGGTGCGCGACGCCGAGACAGTCGGCGGCCGTGTCACCGCCACCGATGATCACCACATGCTTGCCGGCCGCGTCGATCGGGGTGCCGTCCGGCAACACCGCCCGCGCCAACCGGCGCTCGTCGGTGGCCACGACGCCGGCCTGATCGGTGGCCGCGGTGGCGACCGCGCGATTCGCCGCGACCAGGTGCGCCATCGCCTGGTGTACGCCCCGAAGCGCCCGCCCCGGGGTCTCCGGGGTGTCCCGGCCCTGCAACGCCCCACCGGCCAACAGCACCGCGTCGTGCTCGGCGCGCAACTGCTCGGCGGTGACGTCCACCCCGACGTTCACGCCGGTGCGGAAGCGCACCCCCTCGGCGGTGAGCTGGGCCACCCGGGCATCGATGTGCCGCTTCTCCAACTTGAAGTCCGGGATGCCGTACCGGAGCAGGCCACCGATCGCGTCGTCGCGTTCGTACACCGTCACCGCGTGACCGGCGCGGGCCAACTGCTGGGCGGCGGCGAGACCGGCGGGCCCGGAGCCGACGACGGCGACCGACCGACCCGACGGCGCCGGCACCGGGCGGGGGGTGAACCCGCGCGCTGCGGCGAAGTCGGCGATCTCCACCTCGACCTGCTTGATGGTCACCGGCTGACCGCCAGAGATGCCGAGCACGCAGGCCGCCTCGCAGGGCGCCGGGCAGAGCCGACCGGTGAACTCCGGGAAGTTGTTGGTGGCGTGCAGCGACTCCACAGCGGCGTCCCAGTTGCCGGTACGCACCAGGTCGTTCCAGTCCGGGATGCGGTTGCCCAGCGGGCAGCCGTCGTGGCAGAACGGGATGCCGCAGTCCATGCATCGCGTGGCCTGCTCACGGACCAGTTCCTCGCCGGCCGGCGGGTACACCTCCCGCCAGTCGCTGATCCGCACCGGCACCGGGCGGCGGGCCGGCAGCCGCCGGTCGTAGCGCAGGAAACCGTTCGGGTCAGGCACGTGCCACCTCCTGGGCAGCCACCCGCGGGGCGGGCGGCACCGGCGCGCCGGGCGCGCTGAGCGCGCCCATCACCGCGTCGTCGACGTCGCGGCCGGCTGCTTCGGCGGCCCGCATGATCTCCAGCACCCGGCGGTAGTCCCGGGGTACCACAGCGGTGAACTCGGCCACCGCCTCCGGCCACCGCTTGAGCAGCTCCTCGGCGACCGCCGACCCGGTCTCGGCCACGTGCCGTTGGACCAGCTCGTGCAACAGCGACTGCTCCTGCTCGCCCAGCGGCATCAGGTCGACCAGCTCCGCGTTGACCCGGGCCCGATCCAGATGGTGCACGAACGCCGTCCCGCCGGACATGCCGGCGGCGAAGTTCCGGCCGGTCGCGCCGAGCACCACCACAGTGCCACCGGTCATGTACTCGCAGCCATGGTCACCGACGCCCTCGACCACGGCGACCGCGCCGGAGTTGCGCACCGCGAACCGCTCCCCCACACGGCCACGCAGGAAGACCTCGCCCGCCGTGGCCCCGTACAGGATGGTGTTGCCGGCGATGATCTGATCCTCGGCCCGCCGCCCCGGCTCGGCGTCCGGGTCGAGGAACGGCGCGGCGGCGTCCGGACGGACGATGAGCCGGCCCCCGGAGAGTCCCTTGCCCACGTAGTCGTTGGCGTCGCCGTGCAGGCGCAGGGTCACCCCGCGCGGCAGGAACGCGCCGAACGACTGCCCAGCCGTGCCGTGCAGCACGAATTCGATGGTGTCCTCGGGAAGGCCGGCGCCGCCGAACCGACGGGTCACCTCACCGCCGAGCATCGCGCCGACGCTGCGGTGCTCGTTGCGCACCGCCACCTCGACCCGCACCGGCGCCCCATCCGTCAGAGCCGGACGGGCCAGCGCGATCAGCTCGTTGTCGAGTGCCTGCTCCAGGCCGTGATCCTGCGCGCGGATCCCACGTCGGGCCGCACCGGCGGGCAGCTCCGGCAGGTGCAGGACGGGCGCCAGGTCCAACCCGTGCGCCTTCCAGTGCGTCAACGCCGGGGCCACATCGAGCAGCTCGGACTGCCCGATCGCCTCCTCGATCGACCGGAAGCCCAACTCGGCCAGGTAACCCCGGACCTCCTCGGCGAGGAAGAGGAAGAAGTTCTCCACGAACTCCGGCTTGCCGGTGAAGCGCTCCCGCAGCACCGGATTCTGGGTGGCGATGCCGACCGGGCAGGTGTCCAGGTGGCAGACCCGCATCATCACGCAGCCCTCGACGATCAGCGGCGCGGTCGCGAAGCCGAACTCCTCCGCGCCGAGCAGCGCCGCGACCAGCACGTCCCGGCCGGTCTTGAGCTGGCCGTCGACCTGCACGGTGACCCGGTCGCGCAGCTTGTTGAGCAACAGCGTCTGCTGCGCCTCGGCCAGCCCCAGCTCCCACGGCGTGCCGGCGTGCTTGAGCGAGTTCAGCGGGGAGGCGCCCGTGCCGCCGTCGTGGCCGGAGATCAGGATGACGTCCGCCTTGAGCTTCGCCACCCCGGCGGCGACAGTGCCGACGCCGACCTCGCTGACCAGCTTGACGTGCACCCGGGCCGCCGGGTTGACGCACTTCAGGTCGTGCACCAGCTGGGCGAGGTCCTCGATGGAGTAGATGTCGTGGTGCGGCGGCGGGGAGATCAGACCCACGCCGGGAGTGGCGTGCCTGGTCCGGGCGATCCACGGCCAGACCTTGTTACCAGGCAGCTGACCGCCCTCGCCCGGCTTGGCGCCCTGGGCCATCTTGATCTGGAGGTCGTCGGCGTTGACCAGGTATTCGCTCGTCACACCGAATCGGCCGCTGGCGATCTGCTTGACCGCCGAACGGCGCGCCGGGTCGTGCAGCCGCTCGACGTCCTCGCCGCCCTCACCGGTGTTGGACTTGCCGCCGAGACGGTTCATGGCGATGGCGAGCGTCTCGTGCGCCTCCGCGGAGATCGACCCGTACGACATGGCACCGGTGGCGAACCGCTTGACGATCTCGGTGGCCGGCTCGACCTCCTCGATCGGCACCGCCGGGCGGACCCCGGTGCGCAGTGTGAACAGCCCGCGCAGGGAGCCGGCCTGCGCGGCGAGCGCGTCGACCTTGGCGGTGTACTGCCGGAAGACGTCGTACTGCCGGCTGCGGGTGGCGTGTTGCAGCAGGAAGACGGTCTCCGGGTTGAACAGGTGCAGCTCACCCTCGCGGCGCCACTGGTATTCCCCACCGACCTCCAGCCGGTCGGAGCTGGCGGTGCCGGCCGGGGGCCAGGCCAGCGCGTGCCGGGCGGCCACCTCGGTGTGCACGCCCGCGAGACTGACCCCGCCGATGCGGCTGGGGGTGCCCCGGAAGTAGCGATCGACCAGCCGGGTGTCCAGGCCGACCGCCTCGAAGACCTGCGCCCCGCAGTACGAGGAGACCGTCGAGATGCCCATCTTCGACATGATCTTCAGGACGCCCTTGCCGAGCGCCTTCGCGTAGTTGCGCACCGCGGCGGCCGGCTCCACCCCGGCCAGTGCGCCGGTGTGGATCATGTCCTCGACCGACTCGAACGCCAGGTACGGGTTGACCGCCGCCGCGCCGTAGCCGATCAGCACCGCCGCGTGGTGCACCTCCCGGCAGTCGCCGGACTCGACGATCAACGCCGCCTGCGTACGCGTCTGCTCGCGCACCAGGTGCTGGTGCACGGCGGCGGTGAGCAGCAGCGACGGGATCGGCGCCAGGTCGGCGTTGGAATCCCGGTCGGAGAGCACCAGGATGCGGACGCCGTCCTCGATCGCCTCGGAGACGTGCCGGCAGATCTCGGTCAGCCGTGCCTTGATCCCGGCGGCGCCCTCCCGGATCCGGTACAGCCCGGAGACCCGGACCGCCTTGAAACCGGGCAGGTCGCCGTCCTCGTCGATGGAGAGGATCTTCGCCAGCTCGTCGTTGTCGATGATCGGGTGCGGGAGCACGATCTGCCGGCAGCTCGCGGCGCCCGGGTCGAGCAGGTTGCCCTCCGGCCCGATGGTCGACGCCAGGCTGGTCACCAACTCCTCGCGGATGGCGTCCAGCGGCGGGTTGGTGACCTGGGCGAAGAGCTGGTGGAAGTAGTCGTAGAGCAGCCGGGGCCGGGTGGAAAGCGGCGCGATCGGGGTGTCCGTACCCATCGAGCCGAGCGGCTCGACGCCGGTGCGGGCCATCGGCCCGAGCAGGATCTTCAGCTCCTCCACCGTGTAGCCGAAGGTCTGCTGCCGGCGACGCACCGAGTCGTGCGTGTAGACGGTGTGCTCGCGTGCCGGCAGATCGTTCAGCTCGATCAGCCCGGCGTGCAGCCACTCCCCGTACGGCTGGGCGGCGGCCAACTCGGACTTGATCTCCTCGTCGTGCACGATCCGCCCGGCCACGGTGTCGACCAGGAACATCCGGCCCGGCTGGAGTCGCCCCTTCGCGACCACGTGGGCCGGGTCGAGGTCGAGCACGCCCGCCTCGGAGCCCAGCACCACGAGCCCGTCGTCGGTCTGCCACCAGCGCCCCGGGCGCAGCCCGTTGCGGTCCAGCACCGCGCCGACGATCTCGCCGTCGGTGAAGGCCACCGACGCCGGACCGTCCCACGGCTCCATCAGGCTGGCGTGGAAGCGGTAGAAGGCACGCTTGGCCGGGTCCATCCCCGGGTCGTTCTCCCAGGCTTCGGGGATCATCATGAGCACCGCGTGCGGCAGGCTCCGCCCGGCCAGGTGCAGCAGCTCCAGGACCTCGTCGAAGTTCGCCGAGTCCGAGGCGGCAGGGGTGCAGACCGGGAAGACCCGCCGGATGTTGCCCGGCACGTTCGGCGAGCGCAGCAGCGCCTCGCGGGCCTGCATCCAGTTGCGGTTGCCCCGGATCGTGTTGATCTCGCCGTTGTGGGCGATGAACCGGTACGGGTGCGCCAGCGGCCAGGACGGGAAGGTGTTTGTGGAGAAACGGGAGTGCACAAGCGCGATCGCGCTGTCCACCCGCTCGTCGCGCAGGTCCGGGTAGAACGCCGGCAACTGGTCGGGCGTGAGCATGCCCTTGTAGACCATGGTGCGGCTGGACAGCGACGGGAAGTACGCCGGCACGCCCCGCTCGGCGGTCTCCCGTTCGGCCTGCTTACGCAGACAGAACGCCACCCGGTCCAGCTCGATGCCGCGCAACGGGGAGCCGGCCGGCCCGCCGGGGGCGTCGGTCAGGCGGTGCGCGGCCACGAAGAGCTGCCGGACCCGGGGCATCGCCGCCAGGGCGGTCTCGCCCAGGTCACTCGGGTCGATCGGCACGTCCCGCCAGCCGAGCAGGTCGGCGCCCTCGACCAGCGCGTACTTCTCGACCACCCGGCGGGCACGCGCCTCGGCGGCATCGTCGTCGGGAAGGAAGACCAGCCCCGTGGCGTACTCGCCCGCCGGGGGAAGCTCGACGTCGGCGACCGCGCGCAGGAACGCGTCGGGCACCTGGATCATGATGCCGGCGCCGTCGCCGGTGTTCGGCTCCGCACCACGGGCGCCCCTGTGGTCCAGCCGACAGAGCGCGCCGAGCCCGTTGGCGACGACCGAGTGTGAACGCCGGCCGTGCAGGTCCGCCACGAAGGCCACGCCGCACGCATCGTGCTCCTGCGCTGGGTCGTACAGACCCTGGGCGGACGGACGGGCGTGGGGCGTCGGGGACGCCTGCGGGCTGTGCGGGTGCCGCTGTTCTGTGTCCGCGTACGGCTGAGCCACCGGGCCTCCTGTCGTCACTCAGGTTGGAACAATGGTGGGGACGACGTCGGCCCGTGGGTCTATTGAGTCTACGTTAGGGCCGGGGTCGCACGGCCACCCGAGATTGATCACACCGTCCACTGGCTGGGACGTGTAGTCTCGCGCGGTGGATCCGCTACACAAGGACGTCTTCGACCGGTTGGAACGCTTCTACGACGCGGTGCCCCGCGACGCCGCCGGTGCGGAGGATCATGGCGGGCTGGTGCTGTTCGTCCGCGAAGGTGCCGGCTGGCCGTTCTACGCCCGCCCCCGCATCGACGCCACCGAGCCACCGTCGCTTGCCGACGTTACCTCGGTCCGCGAGCGCCAGCGGAGGCTGGGCCTGCCGGAAGCCTTCGAGTGGGTGCACGAGACGAGCCCCGAGCTGCTGGCGGTGGCCCGCTCGGCGGGGCTCAACGTGCTGGAGGCGCCGCTGATGGTGCTCGACCCGAGCGCGCTGCCCGACCCGGCGACGCTGTCCGACGCGGCGGTGCGAGTGCTGGCAGCGGACTCCCCCGACTTCGCCGCCGACGTCGCCGCGCGGCGTGCGGTGGCAGCGGTGTCGTTCGCCGCCGCCGGCACCGCGCCCGGTGAGGCCGGCCCGGCCGAACGCGACGCCGCCGTCACCGAACTCGAACTGGCCGCGCTCGACGAGGAACGGGCCCGGATCGCCGACGGCCGCCGGATCTCCGCGCTGGCCGGCACGCCGACCGAGGGCGCCCTCGCCAGCGGCATGGCGATGCGGGTGGACGACGTCGCAGAAATCGCCGGGGTGGCCACCCTGCCGTCCGCCCGGCGACGCGGGCTGGGCGCCGCGCTCACCGCCACCCTGGCCCGGGAACTGTTGGCCGCCGGCACCGAGCTGGTCTTCCTGTCCGCGGGCAGCGAGGAGATCGCGCGGGTCTACCTGCGGGTCGGCTTCCGCCGGATCGGCACCGCCTGCATCGCCGAACCCGCCGCCCTCATCGCCTGACCGGCCCGGCTACCGGGGTCAGGTCGGTGGACGCCACTGGGCGGCGGAGGCTGCGGCACTGGATAGCAGTCGCCCGTTGATCGTGCCCAGCGCGGCGTCCCGGGCGCGCAGCGCCAACCGGCCCCGAGTCTGGAGCACCGCCGACATCCGCCGAGTCTGCCGGACCACGGTCGCCGCCCGGGGGCGGCGCACCCGGTCGTACGCCTGAACGGCGTCGGGCAGCCGGGCCTCCCGCAGCAGCGACGCGAGCGTGGCGGCGTCCTCGAACGCCAGGCAGGCGCCCTGCCCGAGGTGCGGCGGCATGGCGTGCGCCGCGTCGCCGAGCAGCACCACCCCACCGGGCCCGACCGGAAAGCCGTACGCCCGGGGCAACGGGCGCAGCTCGCGAACCTCCTGTTGGACCAGGTCGGCCGGGTCGGTGGCGTCGAGCAGCGCGCCGACCGGCGCGGGCCAGTCCGCGTACCAGCGGCGCAGCAGGGCCAGCTGGGTCTCCGGCGGTTCCGGGCGTGGCGCACCGGCGGCGGTGGCCACCCAGTAGATGCCGCCGCGGGTGGACCCGCCCGAGGAGCCACGCTCGCCCAGCGACGTGGCCACGAACCGGTAGCCCGCGCCGAGAATCTCGCCGGCCAACGGCTGATCGTCGGGGAGTCGAGGTGCCTGGTACCAGGGAATGACGGCCCGCCAGGCGGCGCAGCCGGAGCTGACCACCCGGGACTCGGGCGCGAGTTGGCGGCGGATGCCGCTGTCCGTGCCGTCGGCGGCGACCACCAGATCGGCCTCGATGGTGTGCCGACCGTCGCTGACTCCCGGTCGCTCGCCCGGGTCCACGCGGACGTGGCGCACGGTCACCCCGGTACGCAGTTCGACCCGGTCGCCGAGGCCGGCGATCAGCGCGTCGTGCAGATCCTCCCGGTGCACCACGACCGGCATCCGGTCGGCCGGGGTGGGCCGGGGCTGCACGAGCCAGTGCCCGTCCGGGCGACGGACCCCGCCGTCGGGCAACGGGGTGGCGATGGCGGCCAGGCCGGCGCCGAGGCCGAGGGCCTGCAGTGCGCGGACGCCGTTGGGCCAGAGCACCACGGCGGTCCGCTCGGGGCGAACCCGTTCGGCGCGTTCCAACAGGGTGACCTGCCAGCCGGAACGGGCCAGCGCGCCGGCCACCGCGAGGCCACCGACCCCTGCGCCGACCACCACCGCGCTTCGCATCGGTGCCGCCCCCGCTCAGCTGTCCCGGTCGGCGGGACGCGCGCCCGTGGCGTCGGCCCGGTCGGTGCGCGCGGCGGACGGATCGTCCGCCGGCTCGTCGCCGCTCGCCGCGAGATCGGCGGTCTCCGGGAGGTCGCCGGCCGAGGTGTCCCCGGACAGTTCGCCGTCATCCGGTCGGGAGTCGCCGTCGGTCGCCGGCGGTACGACACCGGTGTCCTGCCAGGCGGCGTACTGCTCCTCGCTCACCACCCGGTAGCCCTCCGGCGCAGCGGCCCGCGCGGGGGTCTCCCGCTCGGAGAGGTCGACCTGGGACAGGTCGGAGGTGGGGGGCGTGGTCGTCGTCGCCGTCGGCCCGAGCGGGATCAGGTAGTCCCGAGGGCCGCGCACCCGTACGAAGTAGATCAGGGCGCCGAGGAAGACCAGGGCGGCGGTCCAGACGTTGAGTCGGACACCGAGGATCTGGTTGGCCTCGTCGGTGCGCATCAGCTCGATCCAGAACCGGCCGACGGTGTAACCCATCACGTAGAGCGCGAACGCCCGGCCCCGGCCCAACTTGAGCCGGCGGTCGAGGACCAGGACCAGGGCCACGACGCCGAGGTTCCACAGCGCCTCGTAGAGGAAGGTGGGCTGGTAGAGACCCGGTTCGAGGATCGGCTGCCCGGCGTCGTCCCGGAGCGCGTGCCCGGGGTTGTCCGGGTCCATCCGATGGATCTGCAGGCCCCACGGCAGGCTGGTCCGGCCGCCGAAGAGCTCGTTGTTGAACCAGTTGCCGATCCGGCCGACCGCCTGGGCCAGCGGCAGCCCGGGGGCCAGCGCGTCGGCCACCACACCGAACGGGATGCCGAGCTGCCGGGCCGCGATCCAGGCACCGATCGCGCCACCGGCGACCGCGCCCCAGATCCCGAGACCGCCCTCCCAGATGGCGAACGCCTTGATCGGGTCCCCACCGGCGCCGAAGTACTTCTCCGGTGAGGTGACCACGTGGTAGATCCGGGCGCCGATGATGCCCGCGGGCACCGCCCAGACGGCGATGTCGAGCGTCGCGCCGGGCGCGACGCCACGCTGCCGCAGCCGGCGCTCCGTCACCCAACAGGCCAGCACGATGCCAGCGATGATGCAGAGCGCGTAAGCCCGGATCGGCACCGGCCCGAGCTGCCAGACCGCGGTGCTGGGACTGGGCAGGGCCGCCTGGGGGGAGAGCGAGGCGAGGGTCACGGGTGCACACGCTACCGCTGCACACCCCCGCAGCGGCACCCCGGGCCGCTGGAGCGCGCATCCCGGTGACTTCTGGTTTGCACCGCCGTACGCTCTTTGTCCATGAGCGCGCTCACCTGGGCGGTCGCCGCGGTCGTCACCGACGACACCGGTCGGGTGCTGCTCTGCCAACAGGGCCGGGGCGCGCGTCGCTACGCGTTGCCCGGCGGGCGGCTGCGCCCGGCCGAGGGCCCGGTGCGGGCCGCCCTACGGGACATTCGCGCGGAGACCGGCTGGGACATCGAGCTGGTCGACCTGGTCGGCGTCTACCACCTGACCGGCCCTCCGGGGGAGGCCGCGCCCGGGCGCGCCGGGCCGCTGCCAGACGTCCTCGTGCACGTGTTCCGGGCCCGTGCGGCCGGGGTCCGACCCGCCGCCGACCCACCGCCGGGCTGCCGGTTGTCCTGGCACTCCCCCGACGCGTTGCCCGAGGTGGTCACCCCGCTCACCCGGGCCGCCGTCACCGACGCGACCGCCGGCCGCTCCGGTGTGCTCCGCGACGTCCCCTGCGTACCCGACACGGTGCAGCCACCGGAGCAACGCGGCGAGGCAGCGACGGGCCCGCCGCCGTCCTGGAGCCGAGGGCCCGGTGGCCGTCACGGCGATCGAGTCTGATGTCGGTGAGTCATCGTGATGACTCACCGACATCACGCTCACCAGGGAAGAGCTACCCGACCCGACGACTCGACAGCGATCAGCGGGTGGGGTTACGGACGCCCTCGGCGAGTTCGGCACTGAGGGTCCGCAGAGCGGCCAGCCCCTCGGCCTCGGTGGGCGCGTCGAGCACGCACCGGACCAGCGCGCTGCCCACGATCACCCCGTCGGCGTAACCGGCGACGGTGCCGGCCTGCGCGCCGGTGCCCACACCCAGGCCGACACCGATCGGCAGGTCGGTGACCGCGCGGGCACGGGAGACAAGCGTCGGGGCGGCGTCCGAGGTACGCGCCCGGGCACCGGTCACCCCCATCACGGCGGTCGCGTAGACGAAGCCACGGCAGTGCCCCACCGTCATCGCCAGCCGGGCGTCGGTGGACGACGGCGAGACCAGGAACGTGCGGTCCAACCCGTGCGCGTCCGAAGCGGCCAGCCACTCGTCGGCCTCGTCGGGGATGAGGTCCGGGGTGATCAGGCCGGTGCCGCCGGCGGAGGCGAGGTCACGGGCGAAGACGTCCACGCCGTAACGCTCGACCGGGTTCCAGTAGGTCATGGTGACCACGGGAGCGCCGGTGGCCGCCACCGCCTCGATGATGCGCATCGTGTCCGCGGTGCGTACGCCCCCGGCCAGCGCGATGTCACTGGCCCGCTGGATCACCGGCCCGTCCATCACCGGGTCGGAGTAGGGGATCTCCACCTCGATGACGTCGACGCCGGCGTCGACCATGGCGGTCATCGCGGCGATGCTGCCCTCGACGGTGGGGAACCCGGCCGGCATGCAGCCGACCAGCAGTGCCCGTCCGTCGGCACGGGCCTTGTCGAAGGCCACCCCGATCCGGCTCATCTCACCGCTCCTTGTCGAGGATGCCGAAGTAGTCGCCCGCGGTGTGCACGTCCTTGTCGCCGCGCCCGGACAGGTTGACCACGATGGTGGGCTCCCGGCCCAGCTCCGCGGCGAGCTTCGGGGCCAGCGCGACGGTGCCGGCGAGCGCGTGTGCGCTCTCGATCGCCGGGATGATGCCCTCGGTGCGGCAGAGCAGCTCGAACGCGGCCATCGCCTCGTCGTCGGTGACCGGCAGGTAGCTCGCCCGGCCGGTGTCGTGCAGCCACGCGTGCTCCGGCCCGACGCCGGGGTAGTCCAGGCCTGCGGAGATCGAGTGCGACTCCAGGGTCTGCCCGTCGGCGTCCTGGAGCACGAAGGTGCGGGTGCCGTGCAGCACCCCGGCGGACCCGCCGGTGATGCTCGCGGCGTGCCGGCCGGTGTCCACCCCGTCGCCCCCGGCTTCGAAGCCGTACAGCCGCACGGCCTCGTCGCCCACGAACGCGTGGAAGATGCCGAGCGCGTTGGAGCCGCCGCCGACGCAGGCGGTGACGGCGTCCGGCAGCCCGCCGGTGAGGTCCAGGCACTGCTGTCGGGCCTCGTCACCGATGCCCCGGACGAAGTCGCGCACCATCGCCGGGAACGGGTGCGGGCCCGCGGCGGTGCCGATCAGGTAGTGCGTCTCGTCGACGTTGGCCACCCAGTCGCGCATCGCCTCGTTCATCGCGTCCTTGAGGGTGCGCGAACCGTTGGTGACCGGGACGACCGTCGCGCCGAGCATCCGCATCCGGGCCACGTTGAGGGCCTGCCGCTCGGTGTCGACCTGGCCCATGTAGACCACGCACTCCAGGTCGAACAGGGCGGCGGCGGTAGCGGTGGCGACACCGTGCTGCCCGGCGCCGGTCTCCGCGATCACCCGGGTCTTGCCCATCCGCTTGGTGAGCAGCGCCTGGCCGAGCACGTTGCGCACCTTGTGCGCACCCGTGTGATTGAGGTCCTCCCGCTTGAGCAGCACCCGCGCGCCGACCTTCGCCGAGAACCGCCGGGCCTCGTAGAGCAACGACGGCGTGCCGGCGTAGTCGCGCAGCAGCGCGCCGAACTCGGCCCGGAAGGACTCGTCCGCGATCGCCGTACGCCATGCCCCGTCGAGCTCGTCCAGCGCGGCCACCAGGGCCTCGGGAACGAACCGACCGCCGAAGCGGCCGAAGTGGCCGGCGGAGTCGGGCTGCGGGCCGGCCACCGGGGCCAGCGCGTCGGCGCTCATCGGGAATCCTCTCGTTGGGACGTCGGACCGGCGCGGGATCAGCGCACCGGCCGGGGCGTTGCCGGGTGGTTGCCGGCGTTGACCAACTCGGCGACCGCCTCGCGGGGGCTCTTCTGCGTGACCAGACCCTCGCCCACGAGGACCGCGTCGGCGCCCGCGGAGGCGTACCGGATCAGGTCATGCGGGCCACGAACGCCGGATTCGGCGATCTTGACGACGCTGCTCGGAAGGCCGGGCGCGATCCGCTCGAACACCGACCGGTCAACCTCAAGGGTACGCAGGTCACGGGCGTTGACCCCGATCACCTGCGCGCCGGCCTCCAGCGCGCGGTCGGCCTCCTCCTCGTCGTGCACCTCGACCAGAGCGGTCATGCCGAGCGACTCGATCCGCTCCAGCAGACCCATCAGGACGTTCTGCTCGAGTGCGGCGACGATCAGCAGGACCAGGTCGGCGCCGTGCGCGCGGGCCTCGTGGATCTGGTAGCTGGAGACCACGAAGTCCTTGCGCAGCACCGGCACGGTGACCGCGGCACGGACGGCCGCCAGATCGTCCAGCGAACCGCCGAACCAGCGCCCCTCGGTCAGCACGCTGATCGCCCGGGCTCCACCGGCCGCGTAGTCGACAGCGAGGTCGGCCGGATCGGCGATCTCGGCCAGCCGACCCTTGGACGGTGACGAGCGCTTCACCTCGGCGATCACGGCCACGCCGGGCTTACGCAGCGCCGCGTACGCGTCCATCGGCGGCGGCGCCGCCGCTGCCAGTTCACGGATCCGCTCCAGCGGAACCTGCTCCTGGCGTCGGGCGACGTCTTCACGTACGCCAGCCAGGATCTCGTCGAGCACGCTTACGGACGCTGCCTGGCCGGCCTCGTCCCCCTCCGCGTGCGCATGCTCAGCAGTCACGAACGGACTCCCCTCTCCGGGCGTCATGGGCCGATGCTAGGGGCAGCCGACCGACGCCGAATGCCGGGGGTATGGCGCTGCTCACGAAAAGGGCTGCGGCATAATGGCCGACTTGCCGTGAACGGGTTGTCACGCAGCGCCACCTCCGGCATCGACCAGCGTCACGCGGTATGGAGCCTGACGGCCGCGGTCGGACCGGGCCGATCCATCGATCATGCCACCAGTTTCCGTTCCGCGCCCGATGGCAGCGATGCCGGTCGATGCTGTGAGCAAGCTCAAGGCCGAACGGACGGCCCCTGGTCACGGCCGAAGCGGGACAGTTGACCGGGCGGTCACCGCGGCGAAACGTCGACGGGTGAGCATCGTCCTCGGGCAGACTCGATGGCGGGCCTGCCCCGACCGCCGCAACTCCTCGTGCGAGGTGACCATGAGCATTTCCGAGCCGTACCCGACCATCGGACTGACCACCATCTCGCGGACGGTGGCGTCACTCGCCGTCGGTGTGGTGCACAGCGTGGAACGGGCCGTGGTGGGCGAGGGACGGATGCGGACGGCACGAGGCAACGCCTGGGAGGCCGTCTGCGCCGACCGGGCCCGCGCCGACCAACGCGCCGAGCTGAACCGCCTGGTCGCCGAACTGACCGCCGCCCGTGCCGCCAGTAACCGCGCCGAATGGGAACGCCAGCCGGTCGGCTGACCACTCGCCAGCCACCGCGGCCACGGCGGCCACCGCGTCAGTCGGCCGTCGGGTCCTCGCCCCGGTCCAGCGCGTCCCACGCCTCGGTGGTCCGTCGCCCCGCCAACGGCGTCGGCGGCCCGCCCGGGTCGCTCTGCGCCGACGCGGCCTCCGGAGCGGTCCGCGCCGGCCGTTCGTAACGTGCCCCCATCGCCGGCCAGTCACCGCCACGCGCGGCCGTCCACCAGCCCCCAACAGCGGCCAGCAGGCCGCCGAGCAGGCAGAGCGCCGGCCACTGCCGGCTCACCGCGCCGCCCACGTCGGCGACCAGCCCATACCCGCCGCCGGCAGCCACGGCCAGACCGAGCACGCCGAGCAGCACACCGAGCACCCGACGGAGGCGGCCCCGGGTGGCCAGCACCGCGCCACCCCCGGCCAGGGTCACCAGGGCCAACGCCGGCAGCCACGGCAGCAGACTCGCACCGCTGCGGGCGTCGCGCACCGGCGGCAGCGGCGCCGGACGTACCGTCAGCTCCACCGACCAACTGCGCGTCGCGGCCCACAGCGCCAGGCCCGCGCCGGCCAGGCAGAGCAGCACGGCGTACGTCAACGCCCGCCGACCCACGACGGACCGCGCCCCGCCGCTCAACGGGCTGGCCGGAGCGTTTCGGCGGCCGCGATCGCGGCCAGCACGGCCGCGGCCTTGTTCCGCGTCTCCTGGTCCTCGGCGGCCGGGTCCGAATCGGCGACCACCCCCGCCCCGGCCTGCACGTAGGCGCGGCCGTCGCGGATCAGCGCGGTCCGGATGGCGATCGCCATGTCCAGGTCACCGCCGAAGCCGAAGTAGCCGACGGTGCCGCCGTAGAGACCACGACGGACCGGCTCCAACTCCTCGATGATCTCCATGGCGCGCACCTTGGGCGCCCCGGAGAGCGTGCCGGCCGGGAAGGTCGCGGCCAGCGCGTCGAAGGCGGTCTGGTCGTCACGCAGCGTGCCGGTGACGGTGGAGACGATGTGCATGACGTGGCTGTACCGCTCGATGGTCGCGAACTCGGGCACCTCCACGCTGCCGGGCTGACAGACCCGACCCAGGTCGTTGCGGCCGAGGTCGACAAGCATCACGTGCTCGGCCCGTTCCTTCGGGTCGGCGAGCAGCTCGGCGGCGAGCGCGGCGTCGGCGACGGCGGTGCCGCCCCGCGGCCGGGTGCCGGCGATCGGGTGCAGCAACGCCCGACGTCGCCCATCCGTGGCCCCGGTGACCTTCAGGTGCGCCTCCGGGGACGAGCCGACGATGTCGAACCCGTCGAAGCGCAGCAGGTACATGTACGGGCTGGGGTTGCTGGTGCGCAGCACCCGGTAGACGTCCAGCGGATCGGCGTGGGTGGCCCGCTCGAAGCGCTGGGAGAGCACGATCTGGAAGCACTCACCGGCCCGGATCGCCTCCTTGGCCGCCTCCACCGCCTTCGGGTAGCCCCCGTCGGGCGTACGGCAGAGCACCTCGCCGGCCGGCGGACGCTCGACGGTGGAGATCATCGGCGGGATGGGCCGGGACAACGCCGTGGTCATCGCGTCCAACCGGCCCACCGCGTGGTGGTAGGCGGCGGCGACCTGCGGGGCGCGGTCCGGGGCGTCCAACGGCGGCAGCACCGCGTTGGCGACCAGGATCGCCGAGCCGTCGTAGTGGTCGAGCACCACCAGGTCGGTGGCGAGCATCATGCCCAGCTCCGGGACGCCCAGGTCGTCCTCGGTCAGCTCCGGCAACCGCTCGAAGCGCCGGATCAGGTCGTAGCCGAGATAGCCGACCATGCCCCCGGTCAGCGGCGGCAGGCCGTCGGACGGGTCCCCGACCGGGCCGGCCAGCGCCGCCACCGTCTCCCGCAGCATCCGCACCGGGTCACCCTCGGTGGTCAGCCCGGTCGGCGGCTGGCCCAGCCAGGTCGCCACGCCGTCGCGTTCGATGAGGGTCGCGCTGCTGCGTACGCCGATGAACGAGTATCGCGACCAGGCCATGCCGGCCGAACCGACGCCCTGCTCGGCCGATTCCAACAGGAACGTGCCCGGTCCGCCGGCCAGCTTCCGGTAGACCCCCACCGGGGTCTCCGCGTCGGCGAGCAGCCGCCGGGTGACCGGCACGACCCGCCAGTCGGCGGCCAGCGCGGTGAAGGTGGCCAGGTCGGGGCTGAGGGCGCCGTCGGTCATTGGGGGGCCTCCGTCCTCGTGACGGGCAGCTCGGTGAAGAAGCAGGTCAGGTGCCCGGTGTGGCAGGCCGAGCCGACCTGGTCCACGCTCACCAGCAGCGCGTCCCCGTCGCAGTCCAGGGCGACCGACCGCACGTACTGGTGGTGCCCGGAGGTGGCGCCCTTGACCCAGTATTCGCGTCGGCTGCGCGACCAGTAGGTGGCCCGGCCGGTGGTGAGGGTGCGGTGCAACGCCTCGTCGTCCATCCAGGCGACCATCAACACCTCACCGGAGTCGTGCGCGCGCACCACGGCGGCGACCAGACCGTCGGCGGTGCGGCGCAGCTGGGCCGCGATGGCCGGGTCGAGCCGGGACGGGTGCGCCGGCGCGGGCGCGGCCAGCTCGTTCGGATCGCTGGGGACGCCGGTCACCGGCGGGTCAGGTACGGGCACAGTCACCAATTCTCCCGCACGCGGCGCGGGCACCGCCGACCGCTCCCGCCAGGGCGACGGCGGAGGCCCCGCGGGCCCGGGCTGTGGCGAGGGCCCGGCCGGCCGGGCCAGCTGGGCGACATAGCGGTCCAGCCGGCCGTCGACCAGGGCGGCGGCCAGGTCCGCGCCGGCCGTGTCGGCGATCTCCTCGGCGTACGGCCGGATCAACGGCAGCGTGCCGGCGACCAGTCGTACGGCGGCGGCCCAGAGTTGCCCGGTGGCGCCGGGGCGCAGCCCGAGGCAGAGCAGCATGTCCGCGCGGTAGCCGGGTGGGGCCACCGGCAGTTCCAGGGCCGCCGCGAAGGCCGCCCGGCGGGAGTGGACCCGCACGAACGGGTTGGCCGGGCGCAGCACCGAGGGGCAGAGGCGCGCCAGGTCGGCGACGGCGAGCCGGACCCCGAGGCGGTCGTTGGCCGCGCGGGCGGCGGCAGCCTTACCCAGAGTGGCGATCATCTCTTCCAGTCGGGGTGGCTCGGCGGGCTGACAGAGCACCGGCAGGTCGATCCGGGGCCGCCAGTGCGGGTCGGCCCAGAGCAGCCGCGCGGGCGCGGTGACCGGCAGTCCGAACGCCCAGTCGGCCGGTTCGCCGAGGCGGTGCACCCAGGACCGGACGTCCCGGGCGGCCACCGAGACGTGGGTGACCTGGCCTGCGGACTCGGCCAGGTAGGCCCGCCGGGCCGCGTACGGGGCACCGCCGACCAGCACGTCGAGGTCGACGTCGCTGTGTGCGGTGGCGGCGCGCCGGGCGTGGCTGCCGCGCAACAGGATGCCGACGACCGGCCGCTCGGCGGCCTGCCGCAACCGCGCGGCCCAATCCTCGAGAAAACCGCTATCCGGTAACGGAGCGTGACCCACCGCGCCATCGTGCCGTACGTCCGATCGGGGCGCAATGCCCGTTGGCGGACTTCGTGTCCGGTCCGGAGCCTACTGCCCGTTCTCGCGCACCGTGCGACGGCCGACAGCCGGCCACCGATCCGGGCGTTGCGCCCGGCGCAGTATTTCATCTAGCGTTGAGTTCAACAGATGTTGAGTTTCTCTGGAGGTGCATGATGGACGATGCGATAGTCGTCCGAGACCTGGTCGTCGACCGGGGTGGACGGCGGGTGCTGGACGGCATCAGCTGCCATGTCCGGCGCGGCGCGGTCACCGGGCTGCTCGGTCCCAGCGGCAGCGGCAAGACCACGTTCATGCGCGCGGTGGTCGGGGTGCAGCTGCTCAGTGGCGGGACGGTCACCGTGCTCGGCCAACCGGCGGGCACCCCCGCGCTGCGGCACCGGGTGGGCTACCTGACCCAGGCGCCGAGCGTCTACGCCGACCTGACCGTCCGGGAGAACGCCCGCTACTTCGCGGCCCTGTACGGGCGTGGGCGCGCCGAGGCCGACCGGGCGATCAGCGATGTCGGGCTGGCCGAGGCGGCCGGCCAACTGGTCAGCACCCTCTCCGGCGGTCAACGCAGCCGAGCATCGCTGGCATGCGCCCTGGTCGGGGAGCCGGAGCTGGTCATCCTCGACGAGCCGACCGTCGGTCAGGACCCGGTGCTGCGGGCCGACCTGTGGGCCCGGTTCCACGCGATGGCCGCCGCCGGCACCACCCTGCTGGTGTCCAGCCACGTGATGGACGAGGCGGCGCGCTGCGACAGCCTGCTGCTGATCCGCCAGGGGCGGTTGATCGCCGACGACACCCCGGCCGCGATCCGCGCCACCGCCGGTGTGGATGACCTCGACGAGGCGTTCCTGCGGCTCATCCGGGCCAGCGAGGCCGCCCCCACCAGCACCGACGCGACAGCCGCACGGGAGACAGCATGAACGCGCGAATCCTCGCCGCCACCACCGGCCGCATCCTGCGTCAGCTCCGGCACGACCGGCGGACCATCGCGCTGCTCGTGGTGGTGCCGGCCGCCCTGCTCACCCTGGTCAACTACATGTACGCCGACCAGCCGACCCCGCCCGGCCAGCCGACGGCCTTCGACCGGATCGCACTTGTGGTGCTCGGCATCTTCCCCTTCGTGATCATGTTCCTGGTGACCAGCGTCGCCATGCTGCGGGAACGCACCTCGGGCACGTTGGAGCGGCTGCTCACCACACCGCTGAGCAAGCTCGACCTGCTCTTCGGGTACGGCATCGCGTTCGGGCTGGCCGCCGCCGTGCAGGCCGCCATCGCCGCCGCCGTGGCGTACTGGATCTTCGATCTGAACACCGCCGGCAGCATCGGGCTGGTGATCGGGATCGCGGTGCTCGACGCCGTGCTCGGTGTCGCCCTCGGGCTACTGTGCAGTGCCTTCGCCCGCACCGAGTTCCAGGCAGTACAGTTCCTGCCAGTCGTGGTGATCCCCCAACTGCTGCTCTGCGGGCTGTTCGTGGCCCGCGACCAGATGGCCGGTTGGCTCCAGGCGCTCAGTGACGCCTTCCCCCTGTCGTACGCCATCGAGGCGTTGCAGGAGGTCGGCGCCCACGCCGAGCCGACCGGCCGGATGTGGCGGGACGTGGTGGTGATGCTCGGCGCTGTGGTGCTGGCGCTGGTGCTCGCGGCGGCCACCCTGCGCCGACGGAGCGGCTGACCGTCAGCGACGGGGGCGGCGGCCAGCGTGGCCGCCGACCCCGTCGTGGGTCGGGCCGGCCCGCGATGTGCCCAGGCGGACGAACGAAGGGCGGCGATGACGCGGCGAACCGGCCGGCGACCCGGCAAACCAGGCACCCGGGAGGCGATTCTCGACGCGGCGCGGTCGGCGTTCGCCGAACGTGGCTTCGACGCCGCCTCGATCCGGGGCATCGCCGGCACCGCGGAGGTCGACCCGGCGCTGGTGCACCACTACTTCGGCAGCAAGGACCAGCTGTTCCTGGCCGCGATGAACTTCCCGTTCGACCCCGGTCAGCTGGTGCCGAAGGTGCTCGCCGGTGACCGGGATGCCGTCGGCGAACGCTTGGTGCGCACCTTCCTCGGCATCTGGGACTCCCCGGTCGGCAGCGCCGCGCAGGCGCTGCTGCGCTCCGCGGTGAGCAACGAGTGGACCGCTCGACTGCTGCGTGAGTTCGTCACCACCCAGGTGCTGCGCCGGGTGCTCGAAAACCTCGACGTCGACCCGGCCGAGCTGCCGCTGCGGGGCTCCCTGGTGGCCACCCAGATGATCGGCCTGGCCATGATGCGCCACGTGGTACGCCTCGAGCCGGTCGCCTCGGCGGACCCGGAGACCCTGGTGGCCGCGATCGGTCCCACGATCCAGCGTTACCTCATCGACCCGCTGCCCACCTGACCCGACGGCGGCGGCCGGTCAGCGCGGCGGCGGCACCTGGTCAGCGGGGTGGGCGGGCGTCGGCTGTCGGGCGCAGGGGCGGTAGCAGCCGGGGCAGCTCGGCCGGGTCCGCCACCGGGCCGGGGAAGGCCAGCCGGACCCGACGCCGGGCACCGGGGCGGCCGAGGGCCACCACCAGCCCGTAGCGGTCGATGCGCACCACCCGGGGCGGCCCGTCCGGGGTCTGCTCGGTCAACCCGAGCTGCCGGCGCAGGTACTCCGTCACCTGGGCGCCGTGACACTCGGCGAGGTCGGCGAGCAGACGGGCCTCGACCGGGTGCACCGGGTCCGGCTCGGCCTCGGCGTACTCCACCGGGTCGATCCGGTGCACGACGCCGGCCCGCTCCCAGCGGACCTCGACCACCTCGAAGCGGAACAACCGGAACCGGGTGCCCAGGTCGAGCAGGTCGCCGGTCGGCTCCACCGCGGCGAAGTCGACGGCCGCGTGGCGGGCCTCGTCGCCGCGCAGCTCGGCCGCCCAGCCGGACACCCAGGCACGACCCAGGCCGGGCGCGCCGGCGGCGGGCGGCAGGTCGAGCACGTCGAGGACCACCGCGACGTCACTGCCCCCGGCGGCCGGTTGCAGGGCGGCGGCCAGGTGGCTGGCCACCGGCACCAGCAGCAGCACCCTCCCGTCCACGTCGGTGACGTGCCGGGCGTGGTGCGGGCCCGGCCGGTGGGCCAGGTGCACGAGACCGGGCAGGCGGCCGGCGACGAGGGTACGGACGATCTCGGCGGAGTTGGGCCGCATGGGCGCGACCTCCTTCAGAGGTTAGGCTTACCTAAGCCGGAGCCTAGAGCACCCGCCCGCCGACGTCCACCACTCCGCCGCACCTCATCGGGTCTGCTCCAGCCACGAGGCGTAGAGCAGGCCGTACACCGAGTCGGCGTCGCGGACCAACTCGTCGTGCGGGCCGCGCTGGACCACCCGACCCCGGTCCACCACGATCACCTCGTCGGCAGCCTGCGCGGTGGAGAGCCGGTGCGCGATCGCAAGGGTCGTCCGACCTCGGGTGACCGCGTCCAGCGTGCGTTGCAACCGCACCTCCGTCGCCGGGTCCACCGCGCTTGTCGCCTCGTCGAGCACCAGCAGGTCCGGGTCAGCCACGTACGCGCGGGCCAACGCGACAAGCTGGCGCTCCCCGACACTGAGCGCCTCGCCGCGCTCCCCGACCGGAGTGTCCAGGCCCGCCGGCAGACCCTCCAGCCAGTCCGACAGGCCCAGCTCGGTGAAGGCGGCGCTCAGCTGCTCGTCGGTCAGCTCCGGCCGGGCGAACCGGACGTTGTCCCCCACCGTCGCGTCGAAGAGGAACCCGTCCTGCGGCACCATCACCACGCGGGAGCGCAGCGAGTCGAACCGGACGTCCGTCAACGGCACCCCGGACAGCAGCACCGCCCCGGCCGACGGGTCCATCAGACGGGTCAGCAACTTGGCGAACGTGGTCTTGCCGCTGCCGGTCTCACCGACCACCGCCACCCGGCTCTTCGCCGGGATCTCCAGGTCGATGTCGTGCAGCACCGACGGACCACCCGGATAGGCGAACCGCACACCGTCGAACCGGATGTCCAGCGGCCCGCCCGGCAGCTTCCGCCCCTGCTCCCCCGGGTCGGCCACGTCCGGGGCAACGTCCAGCACATCCAGCACCCGACGCCAGCCGGCGATCGCGTTCTGCGCCTCGTTGAGCACCTCGGTGGCGATCTGCACCGGCTGGATGAAGAGCGTCACCAGGAAGAGGAACGCGGTCAGCTGGCCGATCGACAACGTGCCGTCCACCCCCAACAACACACCGAGCACCACCACCCCGGCCAGCGCCAGCCCCGCCGCCAACTCCCCGACCGAGCTGCCCACGATGCTGATCCGGATCGCCCGCTGCTGCGCCAGACGCTGCCTGTCGATCGCCTCGTCCAGCCGCCGCTCGGTACGCCCGGCGATGCCGTACGCCCGGATAACCGGGGCGCCCACCACGCTCTCGCCGATCGCGCCCAGCAGCGTCCCGGTGCGTTGGCGCACCGTCGCGTACGCGCTGCCGAGGCGGCGTTGCAACTGCCGGATGACGAACACCGCCGGCAGGAACGCGGCAAGCACCACAAGTGTCAACTGCCAGGAGTACGCCAGCATGACGGCCGTGGTGACCACCAGCTGACCGAGGTTGACCAGCAGGATCACCCCGCCCCACTGGAGGAACTGGGTGATCTGGTCGACGTCGCTTGTCACCCGCGAAACCAGCGAACCCCGCCGCTCCGACTGCTGGTGCAACATCGACAGGTCGTGCACGTGTCGGAACGCCCGCGTCCGGACATTGGCCAGCGCCGTCTCGCTGACCGTGAACAGCCGGCGCATCATCAGGTAGCCGCAGATCGTGGTGATCGTCAGGATCGCCGTGGTGATCGCCACCACCGACCAGACCACGTTCAGATTCAGACCACCGACGAGACCCCTGTCGATGCCCTGCTGCACGGCGACCGGCACGGCGACCCGACCGATCATGTAGACCAGGGCCAGGCCCAACGTGCCGGCCAGACCGATCCGTAGCTCCGGCGAGAGCGCCAGACCCCGACGCAGGGTCTGCCAGGTCGTCTCCTCCCGCGCCTCCTGCGTGTCACTCGTTTCCGTAACCGCGCTCACCGGGCTGGCCTTTCGTTCGCGACTGCGGGGCTCCGCTTCGCTGCACTCCTCGCGCTCACCGGTCCACCTCGATTTCCAGGCCCGAGGGCAGCGGCGCCACGTCGTCGCCGTACGAACTCTCCTGCGCGCGCTCGACCTCGGCCTGCTCGTAGGCGGTGACCAGGTCGACGTACCCGGGCACGGTCGCCAACAACTCGCTGTGGGTGCCCCGGGCGATCACCCGTCCCTGCTCCACGTAGATGACCTCGTCGGCGAGCGCGATGGTGGCCCGGCGGTACGCCACCACCAGGATCGACGCGGCCGGAACCCCCGCCTCCGCGGTCGACGACCGTAGTCCCGCCAGGATGGCCGCCTCCACTCGAGGATCGACAGCGCTTGTCGCGTCGTCGAGCACCAGCAGGCGCGGTCGACCGGCCAGTGCGCGGGCCAGGGTGAGCCGCTGCCGCTGACCGCCGGAGAGCGAGGTGCCCCGCTCGCCGACCATGGTGTCCAGACCCTCGGGCAGCGCGGCGACGAAACCGTCCGCCTCGGCCAGCCGCAGCGCCGCCCAGACCACCTCGTCGTCGACACCGGGCCGGTCGAGGGCGATGTTGGCGCGGACCGTGTCGTCGAAGATGAAGGGCACCTGGGCGACCAGGGCGACCGTGCCGGCCAGCGACGCGGAGGTCAGCTCGCGCACGTCCACGCCGTCCAGGATCACCGTGCCGGAGTCCGGGTCGACGAGGCGCACCGCCAGCGACACGATGGTGGACTTGCCGGCGCCGGTGGGCCCCACCAGTGCCACTGTCCGACCGGACGGCACCGTGAAGCCGACCTCGCCGAGGACCTGCGCGCCGGGCGGGTGCGCCTCGGCAGGTGGGTAGGAGTAGTGCACGTCGCTGAAGGTGAGGGTGGCCGGGCCGGAGCCGGTCGGGTCGAGCACCCGCTGCCCGTACGGCATCTCGCCGGTGGCGTCGAGCACCCGGCGGACCCGGTCCCAGCCGGCGACGCTGCGCGGCAGCTCGGCCAGCACCCAACCGATGGCCCGCACCGGAAAGGCCAGCACGGTGAAGAGGAAGGCCACGCTGACCAGCTCGGTCACGCTGATCGCGCCCTGGCGCAGCCGGAACGCCCCGACCACCAGTACGGCGAGGGTGCCGAGGCTGGGCAGTGTCTCCAGCAGCGGGTCGAAGATGCCGCGCAGCCGGCCGACCGCGATCAGCGAGTCGCGCAGCTCGCCGGCGCGGCCCGCGAACCGGGCGGTCTCCTGGGCTTCGCGGCCCATCGTCTTGACCACCAGGGCGCCGTCGAAGCTCTCGTGGGCGATCCCGCTGACCTCGGCGCGCAGGCGCTGCGCGCGGGCCTGCCGGGGGGCCATCCGGCGGGAGTAGACGACGTTGAGCGCGAACAGCGCGGGGAAGACCGCGAGGCCGACCAGGGCGAGCGCCCAGTCGGTGGCGAACAGCGACACGATCGCGCCGACCAGCATCACCAACGTGCCGACGGCGAACGGCAGCGGCGCGATCGGGTACCAGGCCGCCTCCACGTCGGAGTTGGCGTTGGACAGCAGCGTGCCTGTGGAGTTGCGGTGGTGCCAGGACAGCGGCAGCTCCAGGTACCGACGGGTGACCCTGCGACGGTAGGAGGCCTGGAGGCGGTACTGCATGTAGCCGGCGCCGAGGCGGCGGCCGAAGATGCCGGCCACCCGCAGCACGCTGATCCCGAACAACGCGGCCGCGGCCAGTGCCAGGGTGCTTGCGCCCACCTCGCCGCGTTCGATGGCCGGAAGCGCCACCTCACCGATGACCGACCCGACGACCCGGGCGCTGACGATGATCATCCCACCGAAGAGCACGCTGCCGACGACCGCCACCGCGAAGATCCGCGGCTGCTCACGGATCGCCTGCCGCAGGACCCCCAGCCCTCGGCTGAGAACGTCCCGACTTGTCTTGCTCGCCACGCTCTCCCCCGCCGTAAGCCACAATTATCTCCCTCATCCTTACCGGTCGGGGCCAGTGCCGCCGACCCTGAGCGGATATGTCGACCATCACGTACCGCGCGGCGGCGTGCCGCTGCCACCGACCGGCGTCCGCTGTCGCGCGTCGGCGGGTCACCGGGCCTACGATCGGGCCATGCCGCGGTACGCCCGAGCCGAGCGCGAGGCGCTGGCCGATCTTCTGCTGGCCCTCGGGCCGGCCGCCCCGACGATCAACGAGGGCTGGGCGACCCGTGACCTCGCCGCCCATCTGGTGCTGCGGGAACGCCGTCCGGACGCGGCGGGTGGGATCCTGCTGCCGCCGCTGCGCGGCTACGCCGAGCGGGTCCGTCGGCGACTCGCCGCACGGCCCTACCCCGAGTTGGTGGCGCAGGTCCGGCGACCGCCGCTGTGGAGCCCGGTCAGCAACCCGGTGACCGACGAGTTGGCCAACACGATGGAGTTCTTCATCCATCACGAGGACGTCCGGCGGGCCGGCTCCGGGTGGCAGCCGCGCGATCTGTCCACCGGCCTGCAGAGCGCGCTGTGGAAACGTGCGGCACCGATGGCCCGGCTGGCACTGCGCCGCTTCCCGGCGGACCTCTACGTGCAGGCACCCGGCCATGGTGAGGTCTCCGTCGGTCGCGGTGGTGAGCCGCTGCGCCTGGTCGGCGCCCCGGCCGAGTTGGTGCTGTTCTTCTCCGGCCGGCAACGGGTGGCCCGGGTCCAACTGAACGGTTCGGCGGAGGCTGCTCGGCGACTGCGCGCCGCCAACCTGGGCATGTGACGGTGTGTGCGTAAACGGTCACAAATAACTGTGGAATTTCCCACACCCAGCGAAACACGCTGATACCTCCTCCCGTACGCTTCACCGCGCCGCTCCGCGCCGGGCGGCACGAAGTGGGGGCACATTGTGCGGGACTTCGCGATTTCGGCGCTGCGGGAACCCCCGTTCCCCACGGGGCGCCATGGGGCCACGGACCAGGTGGCGGGTGAGAGCCTCGAGTGGGCGCGCACGTTCGGGCTGGTCGATTCCAGCCAGCGTGTGCACCGCTTGGAACGGGCCGACGCCGCCGGCCTGGCCGGCCGCGCCTGCCCGGACGGCTCGGTGGAGGGGCTGCGGCTGCTCACCGACCTGATCAGCTGGCTCTTCGTGATGGACGACGCCTGCGACGAGGACGGCCTCGGTGCCGACCCGGTCCGGCTGGGCCCGGCGATCAGCACCCTGCTCGACGTGCTCGACCGGTGCGGTGACCCGGACGTCGTACCGCCCGCCGTCGGTCCGCTGGGTGACGCGCTGCACGACCTCTGCCGCCGGACCCGGCTGCGCGATCAGGCTGGACTGCTGCTGCGATTCGTCAGCCAGATGCGGGAGTACCTGTTGGCGCTGCTCTGGGAGGCGGGCAACCGGGAACGTCGGCGCGTCCCCGAGGTGGCGGAGTACGTGCAGCTGCGCCGGCACATCGGAGGCGTGCACCCCTGCCTCACCCTGACCGACCTGGCGTCGACGCGGCCCTCCGGGCCGACCCAGCGCGCCGACCCGGGGCTGGTCGCCCTGGACCTGCTGGCGGTGGACCTGGTCTGCTGGTGCAACGACCTGTTCTCCTACGGCAAGGAGAGCCAGACCGACCCGGACGCGCACAACCTGGTCACGGTGATCGCCCAGGACAGCGACGCGGACGAGGTGACCTCGCTCCGGAGTGCGGCACACCGGTTCAACCAGGGGCTGGCGACGTACCTGGACGCGGAGGAGGCGCTCCGTGCCGCCGGTGGCGACGGGATCCGCGACGCGCTGGCCGCTCGACGTAACTGGGTCCGGGCCACCTACGACTGGTCGGTGGTGGCCGCCCGGTACGCCTGATCGACCGTACCGGTCGGTGGGTTGGGACGGCCGGACGATCACCAGGGCTAGCCGATGCACGGCGACAGGCAATACTCTTCGGTAACCATCATGACGTGACGACCGTCACGCCACCACCCCCGAAGGCGGCTACAGCGATGGCTCTCGATGTACCGTACCGCTCCATCCCGGACATGTTCCTCAAGCGTGTGGCGGCCACCCCCGACCGAAACGCGTTCGCGTCCCCGAACTCCGACGACTCGGGGCCTGCCTGGGTGACCTGGGCGCAGGCCGGGCAGCGCGCCAAGGCGGTCGCCGCCGGCCTGCACGGCCTGGGCGTCGGCCAGGAGGATCCGGTCGCGATCCTCGCCAACACCCGGCTGGAGTGGGTGATCGCCGACCTCGGCATCATGTGCGCCGGCGGCGCGACCACCACCGTCTACCCGACCACCGAGCCGGCGGACGCGACGTACATCATCGCCGACTCCGGGTCGAAGGTGCTGTTCGCGGAGAACCCGGCCCAGGCGGCGAAGATCGCCGGCGCGACCCTGCCCGCGCTCACCCACGTGGTGCTCCTCGACGGCGCCGTCGACCCGACCGCCGCGATCGCCCAGTTGACGCTCGCCGAGTTGGAGGAGCGCGGCACCCAGGCGCTGGCCGCCGAGCCGGATCTGATCGACATGCTCGTGGCCGGCATCGGCCCGGACCACCTGGCCACCCTGATCTACACCTCCGGCACCACCGGCCAACCCAAGGGCGTCGAGCTGCTGCACGGCGGCTGGTGCTGGGAGGCGGTGGCGCAGGCGGAGGTCGGGCTGCTGCGCGACGACGACCTGCAGTACCTGTGGCTGCCGCTGGCCCACTCGTTCGGCAAGACCCTGCTCTGCGGCGCCATCCACGTCGGCCTGCCCACCTACGTCGACGGACGGGTGGATCGGCTGGTCGACCTCCTCTCGGTCATCCGTCCGACGCTGATGTGCGGCGCCCCCCGTGTGTTCGAGAAGGTCTACAACAAGGCCGTCACCACCGCGCAGGGCGCCGGGGGCGCGAAGGCGAAGATCTTCGGGTGGGCCGTCGGCGTCGGCAAGGAGAAGGTCACCCTGGAGCAGGCCGGCAAGCCGGTGCCGGCCGGGCTGAAGCTGCGCTACGGGCTGGCGGAGAAGCTGGTGTTCAGCAAGCTCCAGGCCCGCCTGGGCGGCCGGATGCGGGTGCTGGTGTCCGGCGCCGCGCCGCTCAGCCCGGAGATCGCCACCTTCTTCGCCGCCGCGAACCTGCCGATCTCCGAGGGCTACGGCCTGACCGAGACCAGCGCCGGCAACTTCGTCAACCCGCCGGACGGGCTGCGGATCGGCACGGTGGGCCTGGCCATGGGCGACCTGGAGTGCAAGATCGACACCGACGGCGAGATCCTGCTGCGTGGTCGGCCGGTGATGCGCGGCTACCACAACCTGCCGCAGGAGACCGCCGCCGCGTTCACCGAGGACGGCTTCTTCCGTACCGGTGACATCGGCACCCTCGACGAGCAGGGCTACCTACGCATCACCGACCGCAAGAAGGACCTGGTCAAGACCTCGGGCGGCAAGTACATCGCGCCGTCGCACATCGAGGGGATGTTCAAGGCCATCTGCCCGTACACCTCCCAGGCGGTCGTCGTCGGTCAGGCCCGCAACTTCTGCACGATGCTTGTCACCCTGGACCCGGACGCGATCCGGGGCTGGGTCGCCGGCGGCCCCCTCGAAGGGCGCGGCTACACCGAGATCGTCGCCTCGGCCGAGGCCCAGACGATGGTCGAGGAGTACGTCGCCCAGCTCAACGCCAAGCTCAACCGCTGGGAGACGATCAAGAAGGTGGCCATCCTGCCGCGTGACCTGACGATCGAGGACGGCGAGATCACCCCGTCGTTGAAGATCAAGCGGCGTGGCGTGGAGAACAACTTCGCCACCGAGATCGACAAGATGTACGCCGGCACCCTCGCCGAGCTCTGACGCGGCGCCGGTGGCCCCGTACCCGCTGGGGTGCGGGGCCACCGGCGTTCGTGGCACCGGCGCTCAGGCGATGACGGCCGGCTCGCGCCACCGCTGGCGGCCGGCCCGGTCCAGGTCGTAGCGGATCGCCGCGATCCGCCCGACGGCCTCCACGAGATCCGCCGCGGGCAGTGTGAACGGCAGCCGCAGGAAGCGCTCCAGGGTGCCGTCCAGACCGAACCGGGGGCCGGGCGCCAGCCGTACGCCGACCTCCTCCGCGGCCCGGGCCAGCGCGCTCGAGATCGGGCCGTCCAACTCGGCCCAGAGCGTCACGCCACCCCGTGGCACGGTGACCCGCCACTCCGGCAGTCGGTCCGCCAGCGCGCCGAGCAGGGCGTCCCGCTGGACGGCCAACTGGACGCGGCGGTCGGCGACGATGGCCTCGGCGTCGGCGAGCAGGTGCACCGCGACCAGTTGGTCAAGCACCGGGCTGGCCATGTCGACCCCGACCCGCACGGCGGCCAGCCGCTGCACCTGCGGCGCGGACGCGCGCACCCAGCCGATCCGCAGGCCACCCCAGTAGGGCTTGCTCATCCCGCCGATGCTGATCACCCGGCTGTGCCGGTCGTAGGTGGCGACCGGGGGTGGCGGCTCGGTGCCGTCCATCGACAGATCCACGAAGGACTCGTCGATGATCAGGTCGGTGCCGACCGCGTGTGCGGCGGCCACCACGCGCTCGCGCAGCGAGGCGGGCATCAGGTGCCCGGTCGGGTTCTGGAACTCCGGGATCAGGTAGGCCAGCTTGGGCCGGGTCTGCCGGAGGCTGCCCAGCAGCAGGTCGGGTTCCCAACCGCCGGCATCGGCGGCCAGGCCGTGGGTGGTGATCCGGGCGCGTCGGCCGGCCAGCGCGGCGAGCGCGTTGGGATAGGTCGGGGACTCGACCAGGACGCTGCCGCCGGGGGCGAGAGCGAGTCGCAACACCAGGTCCAGGGCGTGCTGGGTGCCGCTGGTGACCATGATCTGGTCGGCCGAGGTGGGCAGACCCCGGGCGGTGTACGCGTCGGCCACGGCCTCGCGCAGCTCGATGATGCCGGTCGGGTGGTAGCCGGCCCCGGTCAGGTAGCGGGGCAGGTCCTCGGTGGCGGCCCGGGCGGCCGACAGCAGTTGCGGCGGGGCGGCCAGTGCCGCGACGCCGAGGTCGAGCATCTCCCGGTCGTCCAGCGGGGTCCACAGGCCGGTGCTGGCCACCCGGTGGTTGCCGGGCAGCATCGTCCAGCTGCCGGCACCCCGACGGCTGGCCAGGTGCCCGGTCTCGCGCAGCTGCCGGTAGGCGGCGGTGACAGTGGTCCGGCTGATCCGGAGCGCCTCGGCCAACTCCCGTTCGGCCGGGAGGCGGACGCCCAGCGGTAGCCGGCCGTCGGCGAGCAGCCCGCGCACCGATCCGGCCAGAGCGGCGTAGTCCGGGCTGCGGCGGCGGCCCGGTAGGGCATGCCACTGCCCGAGCAGACGGGCCAATTGGACTCCGCGCACCTGCCCGGTCATAGCCACTCCTCGGATATTGGCTTCTTCCTCGATGAGGATTGGCACCTAGGGTGGCATGCATGGCACTGCTTGGCAATCTGCGGCACCGGCCGGTTCGACGGTTGGTCCAGCTCTACCTCGGTCTCGCGCTCTACGGCGTCAGCATGGCTCTGATGATCCGCTCCCACCTGGGCCTTGACCCGTGGGACGTGTTCCACCAGGGGCTCTCCAAGCTGACCGGGCTCTCCTTCGGCACGGTCACCATCGGCGTCGGCGCTCTGGTCCTGCTGCTCTGGATCCCGCTGCGGCAGCGGCCCGGCCTCGGCACGGTCAGCAACGTC
This sequence comes from Micromonospora ureilytica, assembly GCF_015751765.1. Lineage (NCBI taxonomy): Bacteria > Bacillati > Actinomycetota > Actinomycetes > Micromonosporales > Micromonosporaceae > Micromonospora > Micromonospora ureilytica. The sequence continues at coordinate 424,851 of NZ_JADOTX010000001.1, read as the reverse complement.
GTGGTGATCGGCCTGGTGGTGGATGCCACAGTGGCCCTGCTGCCAGCAGGTGGCCCGCTCAGCGTCCGGATCGCCATGCTGATCAGCGGGATCGTCGCCAACGGCGCCGCCACGGCTCTCTACCTCGGTGCCCGGTTGGGGCCCGGCCCCCGCGACGGCCTGATGACCGGGTACGTGGCCCGTCGACCCGGCCGGTCGGTCCGACTGGTGCGCACCGTCATCGAGGTCATCGTGCTGGCGCTGGGCTGGCTGCTCGGCGGCACGGTCGGCCTGGGCACCGTCGCGTACGCGCTGGCCATCGGCCCGTTGGCCCAGTTCTTCATCCCGCTGTTCGCGGTGCCGGAGGAAACCGCGCCCGACAGCGCCGCGCTCCCGCCCGACAGCGCCGCGCTCCCGCCCGACAGCGCCGCGCTCCCGCCCGACAGCGCCGCTCCCCCGCCCGCCAGTGCCGCGCCGGCCGCCCCCGCCGGCTGAACCCTCACCGACCGTCCGCGAACCGGTACGTCCTGGTGGTGCTGAGTACCGGTTGGAGGGTGGGTGTTCCCTTCCGCGACGCGCGCCGTCATCATCTCTGCATGGGGGAGAACGGTTGGCGCTGGACGGACGCCTGGATCTTCGTGTCGCTCGTCATCGCGAGCGGGGCCGGACGGCACCGTCGTTCGGCGACAAGTCGACGGCCGGAGGGCGTCCGCCTGACCGACGTGCTCTCCACCGCCGACCACCTCAACCACGCGATCCCGCAGCGACACGAGGTGGAGGCCGCGGTCCAGCGGCTGGTCGGCGCCGGTCTGATCAGCGTCGCCGACGGCTGGTTCCGGATCACCGCCGACGGTGAGCAGCTGTGGCGTACCCGCCCACGCGCGGGTGTGGCGACCATGGTGGACACCGTGCAGGGTGTGTTGACCCGCCGGCACGCGCCCGGCAGCGCCGACTGGATCCTGGACGAGGCCGACCACGCGGCGGCCGTCCAGGAGTACGCGGTCCGTTCGATCCCCACCCCGCGTCGGTCACCGGAGGGACACTCCGGCGAGCGCTGACCTCTGTCGTCGTGATGCTCGGCGCGGCGGAGGCGGCCGGGGATCAGCGACGCCGGACCGGCGCAACGGGCAGCGGCAGGACCAGCAGGTGCATGGGCGTGCCGTCGGGCATCGCTGACCCGCCGACCTGCTGCCATCCCGCGCGCTGGTAGACGGCACGGGCCGGCGCTGCCGGGTTGGACGCGAGAGTTGCCCACCGCTCGGGCCGCCCGTCGAGGAGCCGACGGATGAGTTCCGCACCGATGCCCGCACCGCGCCGGTCGGGATGCACAATCCACTCCATCACCGCGAACTTGTCGGCGGCCCGTAGATCGTTAGAAGGCTCGGTGTCGGCGCGCGTCCACCAACGGCCGGCTGGCAACCTCCACCCGTACGCCGCACCGACCAGCACTTCCCCGTCCTCGGCCACGACGAGAGTGAACCCGTCGCGTCGCGTCTCGTCGGGCAAACCATTGGCGAAGCCGGCCACCTGCTCCGGTCCCTCGGCGTACGGTGGCTCGGCGTAGACGACCGCGTACAGACGCACCAGCGCCGGAAACACCGCCGTGGCCGATTCGGCGGTGTGCACGCTGTACGTCACCGGCATAGCGGATGAGCCTAGGCCCGAACCCGGTCGGCGAGATCCGCGAACGCCGGCCTTGACCGCTCGGTCGTGGGTACGGCTGCCGTGACCTGGGCGGCCACCGACCGCAGCAGGTGGTTGTGGAGGCGAACCGGCAGCGCGTCGAGGGTGTCGGCGGCATGCCGCAACCCGTCGGGAATGTGCCCGCCCCGAATCAGCCGGGCAGCCTGATGCAGTTGCACCTGCGCACGTAACCGCACCTGCGACGCCGGGTACAGGTCGAGGGCCCGCTCCTGCGCGGCCTCCGCGTCGACCAGACGGCCGGCGTGCGTGTACACCCACGATTCGGTGTGGTGAAGCCGATGCTCCGGCCACCCCCACAACGACTCCACGTCGCCCGCGATCGCGGCTGGTAGCTGCTGGGCCAGGTCGGCGAGTTGCCGCACCGTCGCCACCGCCTCCGCATGCCGCCCGGCCAACGACAGGGCTTGGGACCGGCCGGCGAGCAACCCGCACGCCGCCGACGTGGCCTCTCGGCCCAGCAGAGGCAATGCCTTGTCCGACAGGGCGACGATCGCCGACGGTCGGCGTCCGTCGTAGCAGCCGTTCACCACATCCCACGCCCGCACCAACATTCGGGTGTCGGTGTCCCCGGATTCGCCGGCAACGCGATGGGCGGTCTGCCACCAGCGGCGACCCATCACGGTCTGCCCCGACGCGACAAGGCTCAACGCGACGATGACGGATAGGTGCGCGGCAGCCCGCAGGAGACCAGGTCGGCGCCTACCAGTGTCGGCTGCGACCTGGTGTTGCAGCACGGTTAGGTCGGCTCTCAGCTGGGCCATCAGCGCGGGATGGGCTTGCCGGTAGTAGCTGTGGCCGTACTCGGCCGCGATCTGCTCCCACTCGTCGTGGTCGGGCGTCACCGCGTCGCCGAGGCCGTGGCGAAGGGCTTCGAACCCTGCCAGAGGCGCGACGGCGGGGGCGGCGGCCAAGGTGGTCATGGCCCGCAGCATGGTGCGTCTGTGCATGTCGGTGGCACCGGCTCGGTCGGTCCGGTACGCCTCGACGAGCGCGCCGTCAGCGTCCAAGGCCCGATCGCAGGCCGCGGCCAGCGCATCGGTGGGACGGCGTCCACCACGCTCCACCTGAGCGATGTGGCTGTACTGGAAGTGGATGAGCGAACCGAGCTGCCGCAGGGACAGCCCGGCGCTCTCGCGATGCCGTCTGAGTAGCTGCCCGAAGGTGTCCATCTCCGACCCCCAGCGTGTGCAGGAGCGTGTGCACACCGCGCACGCCTGCCGTAGGCCCAGCTTATCGGCCACGCTCGACGTATCAGTCCATCTGGCGCAGCAGCTTCCGACGGGATCGACGGGAACTGTGGACATCACCGGAAAGGCGGACACCCCTTGCCCTCGGAGCCGAACATGACCGACAGCCTTCAGGTGCCTGCGGGCACCCTGCTGCACCTGCTGGCGTGGGAGATCAGCCCGAATCCGACCAACCGCGACGAACTGGTGTGGGCGGTGGTGGTGGACCCGCAGCATGTCGGCGGCATGGTGCGGTTGCGGGGGCACACGTGCGCTGGCCCCGTACCGGATTGTGCCGGCGGGTGGTGCTTCGAGGCGCAGGTGTCGGTCGCGGCGATCCTCGCGAACACGGATGGAGCCCGGTGAGTGCGCCCACCCCGGAACAACTGGCCCGATGGTGGCGGGTTCTGACCGAGCATGAGCAGCGACACGGGCGATGTCCGATCTGCGGCACCTGCGCCCGGTGCTGGGCATGGGCGGGAGCGTTCGCGAATCTGATCGCGCACGACGCGTACCACCTGGGCCCGGCGCGGACGGCGGCCCCGCCTGGCTAGCGCACCGGGTGCCCGCTGTGGCGCAGCGCGTCCTTGACCTGGGCGACGGTCAGCTCACCGAAGTGGAAGACGCTGGCGGCGAGCACCGCGTCCGCGCCGGCGCCGATCGCTGGCGGAAAGTGGGCCACCTCGCCGGCGCCCCCACTGGCCACCACCGGTACGTCCACGACCGCTCGCACCGCGGCGATCAACTCCAGGTCGAAGCCGGCTTTGGTGCCGTCGGCGTCCATCGAGTTGAGCAGGATCTCCCCCGCGCCCAACTCGGCGCCCCGGTGTGCCCACCAGACGGCGTCGATGCCGGTGCCGCGCCGACCGCCGTGCGTGGTGACCTCGAAGCCACTGGGCGTGCCGCCGTTCGACGACCGACGCACGTCGAGGGAGAGCACGAGCACCTGCCGGCCGAACCGGTCGGCGATCTCGGCGATCAGCTCCGGACGGGCGATGGCGGCGGTGTTGACGCCGACCTTGTCCGCCCCGGCGCGCAGCAGCGTGTCGACGTCGGCGACCTGCCGGACCCCGCCGCCGACGGTCAGCGGGATGAACACCGACTCGGCGGTGCGGCGCACCACGTCGAGCATGGTGCCCCGGTCGCTGGAGGACGCGGTGACGTCGAGGAAGGTCAACTCGTCCGCGCCGGCCCGGTCGTACGCGGCGGCCAGTTCCACCGGGTCACCGGCGTCACGTAGGTCGAGGAAGTTGACCCCCTTGACCACCCGCCCGGCGTCCACGTCCAGACAGGGGATCACCCGTACCGCCACCGTCATGCCGCGAGCCTATCCTCCGCACCCGCGACGGCGGTCGACCCGATCGGGTCGACCGCCGCGCACGAGGTCTACGTCACACCTTGACGAGCATCTTGCCGAGGTTGTCGCCGCGCAGCAGGCCGAGGAACGCGGCCGGGGCGTTCTCGACGCCGTCCACGATCGTCTCGTCGTAGGACAGCGTGCCGTCGCGCAGCCAGCCCGCGACGTCGCGCACGAACGCCGCCCGCACGTCGTTGTGATCGTTGACCAGGAAGCCGCGCAGGGTGAGCCGCTTGCCGATGACCAGCGCCAGGTTGCGCGGCGCGGCCGACGGTTCGGTGGCGTTGTACTGGGCGATCATGCCGCAGATGGCGACCCGGCCGTGCAGGTTCATGGCCGAGATCGCCGCCTCCAGGTGGTCGCCGCCGACGTTGTCGAAGTAGACGTCGACGCCGTCCGGGGCGGCCGCCCGCAGCGACTCGCGGACCCCGTCGTGGTAGTCGAAGGCGGCGTCGAAGCCCAGCGCCCGCAGCCGTTCGACCTTGGCCGGCGAGCCGGCGCTGCCGACCACCCGGCCGGCGCCCTTGAGCTTGGCGATCTGGCCGACCAGGCTGCCCACCGCGCCGGCCGCGGCGGAGACGAAGACCGTCTCACCGGGCTTCATCGCGGCCACCTCCAGCAGCCCGGCGTACGCGGTCAAGCCGGTCATGCCGAGCACGCTCAGGTATGCGCTGACCGGGGCGATGCTCGGGTCGACCGGGCGGGCGGCGGTGGCGTCGAGCAGCGCGTACTCCCGCCAGCCCAGCCCGTGCAGGACGGTGGCCCCGACGGCGATGTCCGCCGCCTCGCTGGCCACCACCTCGCCGATCGCGGCGCCGTCGAGCGGCGCGTCGAGCGCGAACGGCGCCACGTACGACTTGACGTCGTTCATCCGTCCGCGCATGTACGGGTCGACGGACAGGTACTGGTTGCGGACCACGATCTGGCCCGGCCCGGGCGTCGGAACGTCGGTTTCGACGAGCCGGAAGTCGTCCTCGGTGGGCCAGCCGACGGGGCGGCTGGCCAGGTGGATCTCGCGGTTGCTGGTCACGGGGTGGTCGTCCTCTCGTCCGGGGTGGGGGCCTGGGGAGGCGACGTCACGCGGGCAGGGTCTCGCGGACGGTCAGCGTGACGTCGACGTTGCCACGTGTGGCGTTGGAGTACGGGCAGACCTGGTGGGCCTGCTCGACCAGCTGCTCGGCGACCTCGCGGGGCGCGGCGGGCAGGTCGACGACGAGCTGCGCGGTGAGCCCGAAGCCACCGCTGCCGTTCGGGCCGATGCCCACCTCGGCGGTGACCACGGAGCCGGTCACGTCGGCCTTGGCCCGGCGGGCCACCACCCGCAGGGCGCTGTGGAAGCAGGCCGCGTAGCCGGCGGCGAAGAGCTGCTCGGGGTTGGCCGCGCTGCCGGCGCCACCCATCTCCTTCGGCACGGCCAGGTCGAGCGCGAGCGTGCCGTCGGAGGTCTCGACGTGACCGTCCCGGCCTTCGCCGGTGGCGGTCGCGGACGCGGTGTAGAGAACCTGCATGATGGTCACTGCTCCTTCTGTCGGTGGATGGTGTCGGTGACCCGGGTGAGGGTGTCGCGCAGCGCGACGAGCTCGCCGAGGCCCAGCCCGGTGGCCTGCGCGATCCGCAGTGGGACGTCGCAGAGCTGCTCGCGGAGCGCCCGACCCTGCTCGGTGAGGCCCACCTCGACCCGCCGCTCGTCGCGGGCGGACCGCCGCCGCACCACCAGACCCGCCCCCTCCAGCCGCTTGAGCAGCGGGGAGAGCGTGCCGGAGTCCAGCCGCAGCTCGGCGCCCAGCTCGGACACCGTGGGTGCGTCGTCGGGGCGCTCCCAGAGCACGAGCAGCACCAGGTACTGCGGGTAGGTCAACCCGACCTCGTCGAGGATCGGCCGGTAGACGTCGGTAAGTGCGCGCGACGCGGCGTAGAGCGCGAAGCACACCTGCCGGCGCAGCACCAGGTCATCGGTCACCGCTGAACCGTAGCCCACAATTAAATTGTGCACAACTTGTCGGGCCGCGGACCGACCGGCAGGCCGTCCGACGGCGTACCTCAGCGATCGCCGAGGTACGCCTCCAACTCCACCTCGACCAGGTGCTCCGGGTCCAGCAGACCGGCCACCACCACCAGGGTCGCCGCCGGCCGGACCGCGCCGAAGACCACGTTGTGCGCCCGGCCCACCTCGTCAGCGTGCAGCCGGTCCGTCACGTACATCCTGGTCCGGACCACGTCACCCGGCTCCGCGCCCACCTCGGCGAGCGCCGCCAGCCCGATCCGCAACGCCTGCGCGGTCTGCGCGGCCGCGTCACCGACGTGCACCACCAGACCGTCCACCGTCGCGGTGCAACCGGCCGTCCAGGCCCGCTCACCGGCCCGGACCACCCGGGAGTACCCGTAACGCTGCTCCCACGGGCCACCCGACCCCAGCCGGGTCGTCGTCACGCCTCGGCCAGCGTCCGCAACGCCTCGGCCACCGTGAAGGCACCCGCGTAGAGCGCCTTGCCGGCGATGACGCCCTCCACCCCGGCCGACTCCAGGGTCGCCAACGCCCGCAGGTCGTCCAGGGTGGACACCCCACCGGAGGCGATCACCGGCCGGTCGGTACGGGCACACACCTCGCGCAGCAGATCCAGGTTCGGCCCGCGCATCGTGCCGTCCTTGGTGATGTCGGTGACCACGTACCGGCTCGCGCCCGCCTTGTCCAGCCGCTCCAACACCTCGTACAGGTCACCGCCGTCCCGGGTCCAACCCCGCGCCGACAGCGTGTGACCCCGCACGTCCAGCCCGATGGCCACCCGGTCGCCGTACTCCGCGACCACCCGGTCACACCAGACCGGGTCCTCCAGGGCGGCGGTCCCGATGTTCACCCGGGCCGCCCCGGTGCCCAGCGCCGCGCGCAGCGACTCGTCATCACGGATGCCCCCGGAGAGCTCCACCTTCACGTCCAACTGACGCACCACCTCGGCGAGCAGGTGCGCGTTGGTGCCCCTACCGAACGCCGCGTCCAGGTCGACCAGGTGGATCCACTCGGCGCCGTCCTGCTGCCAGGCCAGCGCCGCGTCCAACGGGTCACCGTAGATGCTCTCGCTTCCGACGGCGCCCTGCACGAGCCGGACGGCCCGGCCGTCAGCGACATCCACGGCGGGTAACAGGGTGAGGCTCAAGGTCTTCTCCTCGATCAGGTACGACGGTCCAGGGCGATCACGACGATCGCCGGCAGTACGAGCAGCAAGAGCACGATCAGCGCGATACGCAACGCCAGGTTGTCGACGAACGTCCAGATCAGGATCAACGCCGCGCCGGTGAGCAGCACGATCGCGGCCCGCTCACCCCGAGTGTGCCGGGCCAGCCGCCCGGAGCGACCCCGCCGCAGCCGCGGCGTCAACCCGCGGACCACCGCGCGACGGCGCTGCCGGCGAGCGACCTGGCGCTGCCGGACCGCCCGCTCCCGGGCCTGCTCCGCCTCCCGCACCGCCCGTCGGCGGGCGCGCTCCCGGCTCACCGCGACGCCCGCCGATCGGACGCCGCGCGACGACGCTCAGCCACCGCTGGGCAACGTGGCGAGCCAGTTGCGCAGCAGCGCGGCACCGGTGTCGGCGGACTTCTCCGGATGGAACTGGGCCGCCGACAACGAGCCACGCTCCACCGCTGCCACGAAGTCCGTGTCGTGGTGGGCGGTGGTCACCGTGGCACCGGCAGCGGCAAGCGCCGCCGGGTCACCCATGGCGTACGAGTGGACGAAATAGAACCGACTCTGCTGCGTCAACCCGGCGAACAGCACCGACTCCCGGGGCGCCCGGACCGTGTTCCAACCCATGTGCGGCAACCGGGCCGCGGCCAGCCGGGTCACCCCGCCAGGCAGCAACCCCAGCCCCTTGGTCACCACGCCGTGCTCGTCGCCGTGCTCGAAGAGCACCTGCATGCCCACACAGATGCCGAGCACCGGCCGGCCAGCAGCCACTCGTTCGGCGATCACCGGGCCGGCGCCCAGCGCCTCGATCCCCGCCATGCACGCCGCGTACGCTCCCACACCCGGCACCACCAGCCCATCGGCGGCAGCCGCCGCGGCGAGGTCGTCGGTCACCCGGACGTCCGCTCCGGCGGCGGCCAGCGCCCGCTCCGCCGACCGCAGGTTGCCCGAGCCGTAGTCGAGCACCACCACGTCACTCACGTCGTCACCCCGATCACCCGTTCTCCGGCAGCAGCCGCAGAACCCCGGCAACCGTGGCGAGCACCGCGAGCGCCGCGGTGACCAGCACGGCGGCCTTCGGCGCACCCTGCCGGTAGAGCGACCAGGTGCCACCCACCAGCACCCCGGCCAGGATCAGCAACAACGTCGGCAACGCGCCACCCATCAGAGCCGCCTTCCATTCGCGACTGCGGGGCTCCGCTGCGCTGCACTCCTCGCGCTCATCAGAGAGCGCCCTTCGTGCTCGGGATCGCCCCGGCCGAACGCGGATCGATCGAGGTGGCCTCGCGCAACGCGCGGGAGACCGCCTTGAACTGCGCCTCCACCACGTGGTGCGCATCCGGGTGACCGCCCGGCCGAGCCGCCCGCAGGACGTCGACGTGCAGCGTGACCCGGGCCGCCTGGCCGAAGGACTCCCAGATGTGCCGGGTCATGCTTGTCGCGTACACCGGCCCGATGTAGGGGGTGAGCACCGGCTCGTCGTGCACGACGTACGGCCGACCGGAGAGGTCCACCGCCGCCCGGACCAGCACCTCGTCCATCGGCACGGTCGCCGAGCCGTACCGCCGGATGCCGGCCTTGTCGCCAAGCGCCTGGTCGAACGCCGCGCCCAGGGCGAGCGCGGTGTCCTCGATCGTGTGGTGCGCGTCGATCTCCAGGTCACCCACGGTGCGCACGGTCAGGTCGAAGCCGCCGTGCCGGGCGATCTGGTGCAGCATGTGGTCGTAGAAGCCGACGCCGGTGCTGATCTCGGCGGCGCCGGTGCCGTCGAGATCGATCTCGACGAGGACCTTGGTCTCCTTGGTGATCCGCTCCACCCGGGCGGTCCGACTCATTGCGAGGTCTCCATTGCAGAAAGGAAGGCGTCGGTCTCGGCGGCGGTGCCAGCGGTCACCCGCAGCCAGCCGGGCAGGCCGACGTCACGGACCAGCACCCCCTGCGCCAGCAGGGCGTTCCAGACGACGGTCTGGTCGCCGCCCACCTCGAAGAGCACGAAGTTGGCGTCGCTGTCGGCGACCCGCAACCCCCGCTCGCGCAGCGTCGCCACGATCCGGTCCCGCTGCGCCATGATCGCGCTCACCGTACCGAGAAGGGCATCGCGGTGGGCCACCGCCGCGCGTGCGGCGGCCTGGGTGAGCGCGGAGAGATGGTACGGCAAACGGACCAGCTGCACCGCCCGCACCACCGCCGGGTCGGCGGCCAGGTAACCCAGCCGGCCGCCGGCGAAGCCGAACGCCTTGCTCATCGTCCGGGTGACCACCAGCCGCGGGTGGCCGGGCAACACCGCGAGGGCGCTGACCGTCCCGGGCCGGGCGAACTCGGCGTACGCCTCGTCGACGACCACCATGCCGGGCGCGACGTCGAGCACCGCGGCGATCACCGCCGGGTCCAGTGCCGTGCCGGTGGGGTTGTTCGGCGAGCAGAGGAAGACCACGTCCGGCTGGTGCTCGCGGACCTGGGCGACAGCCTCCTCGGCGGTCAGCCCGAAATCCACGCCGCGCTCGGCGGGCACCCACCGGGTGCTGGTGCCGAGGGCCAGCAGCGGGTGCATCGAGTACGCCGGAACGAAACCGAGCGCGCTGCGCCCCGGCCCGCCGAACGCCTGCAGCAGCTGCTGCTGGATCTCGTTGGAGCCGTTGGCCGCCCACACCTGCTCGGCGGTGAGCCCGTGCCCGAGATAGTCGGCCAGGTCGGCGCGGAGCGCCACCGCGTCCCGGTCCGGGTAGCGGTTCAGCTCGCGCAGCTCGGCCGCAAGCGCCTTGCCGATCGCCTCGACCACCGGCTCCGGCACCGGGTGGGAGTTCTCGTTGGTGTTGAGCCGCACCGGCACGTCCAGTTGCGGCGCCCCGTACGGCGACAGCCCTCGCAGGTCGGCACGGATCGGCAGATCATCCAGGCTGGTCACGCCGGTCCTCCTCCGGGGAAACGGGCCTGGACCGCCTGGCCGTGCGCGGGCAGGTCCTCCACGTTGGCCAGGGTGACCACGTGCGGGGCCACGTCGCGCAGCGCCGCCTCGGTGTACTCGATGAGGTGCACGCCGCGCAGGAAGGACTGCACGGACAGGCCGGAGGAGTGCCGGGAACAACCGCCGGTGGGCAGCACGTGGTTGGACCCGGCGCAGTAGTCGCCGAGCGACACCGGCGACCAGGCACCCACGAAGATCGCCCCGGCGTTGCGGACCCGCAGCGCCCACTCCCGGGCGTCGACCGTCTGGATCTCCAGGTGCTCGGCCGCGTACGCGTCGACCACCCGCAGCCCCGCCTCAAGGTCGTCGACCAGGACCACGCCGCTCTGCTCACCGGTCAGCGCCGTGGTGACCCGCTCGGTGTGCTTGGTCGCCGGCACCTGCCGGGCCAACTCGGCCTCGACCGCCTCGACCAACGCCACCGACGGGGTGACCAGCACGCTCGCGGCGAGCGGGTCGTGCTCGGCCTGACTGATCAGGTCGGCGGCCACGTGCGCCGGGTCCGCGGTGTCGTCGGCCAGGATGGCGATCTCGGTCGGCCCGGCCTCGGCGTCGATGCCGACCACGCCCCGCAGCAGCCGCTTGGCGGCGGTCACCCAGATGTTGCCGGGGCCGGTGATCAGGTCGACGGGGTCGCACCGCAGCTCACCCGCCGGGTCCACCGCCGCGCCGTACGCCAGCATCGCCACCGCCTGGGCCCCGCCCACGGCGTACACCTCGTCCACGCCGAGCAGCGCGCACGCGGCGAGCACCCGGGGGTCGGGCAGGCCGCCGTTGTCCTTCTGCGGCGGGCTGACCACCACCAACGAGCGCACCCCGGCCGCCTGGGCGGGCACCACGTTCATCACCACTGTCGACGGGTACATCGCCAGGCCACCGGGCACGTAGAGGCCGACCCGGTCGACCGGCAGCCACCGCTCGGTGACGGTGCCGCCGGGCACCACCTGGGTGGTGTGGTCGGTGCGCCGCTGGTCGGCGTGCACCCGACGGGCCCGGGCGATGGACTCCAGCAGCGCGGCACGCACCGCCGGGTCGAGCACCCCCTCCGCCTCGGTGATCGCCTCGACCGGCACCCGCAGCACCTCCGGGGAGATGCCGTCGAACCGTTCGCTGGCCTCCCGGATCGCCGGGTACCCATGCTCACGGACCGCCTCCACCAGGGGCCGGATCCGCTCGACGGCGACGGACACGTCGAGCTGGGCACGGGGCAGCAGGCGGCGAGGGTCACCGAGACCGTCGCGCAGGTCGATCCGATTCAGCACCCTTGCGAGTCTAGGCGGCCGGCCCGACGGCCACCCGAGCCGCCCGCCCGCCGGGACGGTGAGCCGGGCCACGCCCCCGGGGGCGAGATTGGTTAGGCTCGACCATGTGACCGCACGGCTGCCGGTGTTCCCGCTCGCAACGGTGCTCTTTCCCGGGTTGGTGCTGCCGCTGCACATCTTCGAGGAGCGCTACCGGGCGCTGGTCCGACACCTTGTCGACCTGCCCGAGGGCGCCCCGCGTGAGTTCGGCGTGGTGGCCATCCAGGCCGGCTGGGAGGTCGCGCCCGCCGGTCCCGGCGGCCGGGCGACGCCGAGCGTCGGCGAGGTCACCCTGCACGAGGTGGGCTGCACCGCCGAGCTGCGCCAGGTGACCGAGCTGGCCGATGGTGGTTTCGACATCGTCACTGTCGGCCGCCGTCGTTTCCGGATCGCCGAGGTCGACGACAGCGCCGAGCCCTACCTGACCGCCGACGTCGAGTGGCTGCCCGACCCGGGCGGCCCGGACGAGGTGGCCGATCTGCTGGCCGCCCGGGTGATCGCGGTGTTCCGGCAGTACCTCGGCCTGATCCGTTCCGACCCGGAGGAGATCTCCGAGCAGCTGCCGGAGGACCCGACGGTGCTCTCGCACCTGGTGGCGGCAACCGCGGCGCTCACCGTCGACGACCGGCAACGGTTGCTGGCGATCGACGACACCGCCTCCCGGCTCCGCGCCGAGCTGCGGTTGCTCAACCGCGAGGCGGCTCTGCTGCGTCAGGTGCGGGCGGTTCCGGTGCCGCTGTCGGAGCTGGCGTCCCCGCCGACACCCAACTGAACTCCCCCGGCTCGGGCTCCGGGCGTAGCCCCGGCCACCGCGACCAGCCGGCCAGCAGGGTGTACATGACCGCGGCCCCGAACGCCGGCAACAGCAGGTTGCCGTGCGGCACCGGCAGCACGCCGAGCAGCCAGTCCACCCCACCGGCGCGCAGGTCGGCGGGTTTGCTGAAGGCCTGCCCGGCCGGGGCGGTGGCCAGCAACCGGTCGAAGGTGGCCAGGCCGATCCGCCGGCCCACCTGCCAGGCCACCGGCGCGGCGACCAGCGTGCCGAGCACCGCGGCGAGCAGCCCGACCGGGCCGCGCCGCCGACGCAGGACGAACCACAGGGCGAGCGCCACGATCAGCCCGAAGGCCAGCCCGAGAAGGCTGAACCAGCCGTCGGCGGCGATCGGCTGCTCCGGCTGCGGCTCGGCGTAGATGGCCCCCTCGGCGGTCTTGAGCACCGGAGTGTCCGGCGCGAGCGCGGCCCAGAGCAGCCCGAGCGGGACACCAAGCGCGGCCAGCGCGAGCACGGCGCCCAGCACCGTCGCCACGGCACGCAGCGGACGGCGCGGCTCGTCGAACCGAAGCTCCAGCGAGCTCTGGTACGCCCCCGAGGCCGGCAACTGACCCGGGCCGAACCCGCCCGACGCCGCCTCGGCCGACGGGTCGGCCTCCAGCGGTTTCGCGTCCGGCGTGCGGGGTGGCGCGGGTTGGTCGGGCTCGTCGACGGGCCGCTCAGGGTCGGGGTTGTCCGGGCTCACCCGATGATCCTCTCAGGCCCGGTGCGAGGCTGGGGCTCCGGTGGCGGCAGACCAGCTCACCGGGCGAACGGCTCCACCATCATCGCCGCGGCCCGCAGCCACGCCTGCCGGGTCTCCGGCTGGAGCTGGTGGTACTCGATCGACGACCCGGTCTCCAGAGCCGGGTCGTACGGCACGACTGCCACACCACGGGTACGGGTGGCGAAGTGCCGCTCCAGGTCGTCCTGGAGCGTCGAGCGACCCGGGGTCGGGCAGGAGATGAGGGTGATCGCGTTGTCCGCCAACTCCCCCATGCCCTCCTCGTGCAGCAGGTCGAGCATCCAGTCCGCGCTGAACGCCGCGTCCTCCCGGGGCACTGTGGTCACCACCAACTGGTCGGCGGCCTGCATCACCGTGCGCCAGTTGGGGCTCTCCACGTTGTTGCCGGTGTCCACACAGACCACGTCGTGGGTGCGCCGCAGCAACTCCAGCACACGTCGGACGGTGAACTGGTCCAGTCGCTGGGCGAACCGCGGGCTCTCCTCGCCGGCCAGCACGTCGTACGAGCCGTCGGAGGCGTGCCGCAGGTAGTCGTCCAGCCGGTCCAGCAGGGTCGCGCCCTCCAGGATCTCGATCTGGGCCAGGTCGCTGATCAGGTGCCGGATCGTCCGGGCGTGCCGGGCGCTGCCGGCACGCAGGCCGAGGGTGCCACGCAGCTCGTTGTCGTCCCAGGCCAGCACGCCCTTGCCGCGGACGCTGCCGACCGTCGCCGCGGCGAGCACGGTGGCGGTCGTCTTGTGCACCCCGCCCTTGGGGTTGGCGAAGGCGAACACCCGGGGCGTGCCCAGGTCCCGTTGGAGCACCCCGTTGGCGCGCTCCTGCTCCTGGTCGACGGCCGGTGGGCGCCACTCGATCCGGGTCGGGTAGGCACGCTCGGCGACCGCCGAGCCGACCGTCGGGGCGGGTGGCGGCGGAACCGGCGGGGCGACCGGTGGCGCGGGTGGCGGGGCGACCGGCGGGATGGCCGGCGGCGGCGCGACCGGCGGGGGCGGTGACGGGACCGCAGGGTAGCCGGTCTCCGGCTGGTAGCCGGTCTCCAACAGGGCGTACCGCGACTCCACCGGTGGGTCGCCGGGCCGGTAGCCGTTGTCCAGCAAGGCGTAGCGCGACGGGACCGGGTCGGGGCCGCGGGGCGGCGACTCGGGCTCGGCCCGGTACGTCGGCTCGGCCCGGTAGTCCGGCTCGGCCCGGTAGCCGGGCGTGGCGCGGTAGTCCGGCTCGGCGCGGTAGCCGGGCTCGCCCCGGTATTCCGGCTCGGCCCGGTAGCTGGGCTCGGCGCGGTAGTCCGGCTCGGCACGGTAGTCCGGCTGCTCGGTCCGGTACGCCGGCTCCGATCGATAGTCCGGCTCGGCCCGGTAACTCGGCTCGGTCCGGTACGCCGGCTCGGCCCGATAGTCCGGCTCGGCCCGGTACGCGGGCTCAGCCCGGTACGCGGGGTCGACCCGGTAGGTCGCCTCGGCCCGGTAACCGGGCTCCGCGCCGTACGACAGGTCGGCCGGATGCCCAATGGCGGGCGCCCGCCCGGCGTAGCCGTTGGGGGCCGCACGCCGTGGCAGCGGGTCCGGCGGCGGCTCGTCGGCGTGCCGCTCCGGCTCGGTCTGCTCCGCGCCGCGACCGCCCAGCCGGGCACGGTCCAACAACGCGCGCCACCGCGGCGCTGGTTCGGCCGGCCGGCCCCAGCCGGTCTCACTGCCCTCCACGGCCCGCCCTCCCAGCGCCATCGATCTCCGTCTGACAGGCTACGAACCCAACCCTATTCGGACCACACCTCAGAGCGCACACCAGCCGGCGCAGATCACGACGGCGACGGCGACGACGACGGCTCGGCGACGGTGGCGTTCGGCGAGGTGGTGACGCTCGACGGCGCCGACTCGGTGGGCACCGGCTTCGACGGTTCGGGTGACGGAATCGTCACGACTGGTGCGGGTTCCGACGATTCGCCCACGGAAGCGGAGGGCACCGGTGCGCTGATCACCGGCACCGGCCGCTCGGACTCGGTCGGTGCGGCGCTCGGCCCGGTGTCGGCCGGCGGGCGCACCACGTCGCGCTGTTCGGGCAGGGGTGGCGTGAAGACCGTGCGGTCCAGCCGGTACACCTCGGGGGCGGGGTCGACCGCCCGCACATCCGGCCGGGCCGCGACGCCGCGCAGCGCCACCGGGGTCGCGCGTACCACCGCCGCGTAGACGCAGGCGCAGCCGGTGCGGTACGCGGCGGCCTCGGCGGCGGCCACCTCGGCGCCGCTGGCGTACTGCTCCCGCAGCTCCCGCTCGCCCGCCCCGTCGCCGTCGACCGCGGCGGCCCTGGCCCGGTAGTCGGCGGCCTCGGTCTCCTTGCGGGCCGCCACCTGTTCCATCCCGGCGACCACGTCGTCGGGCACCCGCAGCGCGGGGATCTTGACGATCTCGGTCTGTCGGCCGGGCAGCGGAACCCGCCCGAAGACGGTCGAGACCCCGACGTCGCCGAGCACCGTCGCCAGCCGCTGCGGCGGCAGGTACGCCTCGAGCGTGACCAGCGCGTACGTCCCGCCCTCGGCGGCCGGGGCGGACGCGGGCAGCGCGGCCAGGTCGGCCGCGGCCGACAGCAGGTAGCCGGGGACGGAGTCGCCGTCGGCAACGCCGACCCGGGTCACCTCGCCGACCGTCCGGTCGCCGACCGGAGTGTCGTCGACGGCCCAGACCGCGGTGCCCAGCACCGCCGCCGCGGAGAGCACGGCCGCCCAGCTGAGCACGCCGGACCGCGCCGACCGGTCACCCAGCCGGGCCACCGCCCGGGTCAGCGGCGGCAGCAGCCGCTGGTCCAGCTGCCGCAGCAGGTTGCCGGCGCGCACGGGCGGGATCCCCTCTGTGGAACGGTGTCGGGTGGTCGCCGCTCAGTCACGCAGGATCTGGAGCGCACGGTCCAGATCGTCAGGGTAGTCGCTGACGAACCGGACCTCGTCCCCCGTTCGGGGGTGCAAGAAGCTCAGTTCGCGGGCGTGCAGCCACTGTCGGGCCAGGCCGAGACGGGCCGAGAGGGTGGGATCGGCGCCGTAGGTGAGGTCACCCACACAGGGGTGCCGCAGGGTGGAGAAGTGCACCCGGATCTGGTGGGTCCGGCCGGTCTCCAGCCGGACGTCGACCAGGCTCGCCGCCGGGAACGCCTCAAGGGTGTCGTAGTGGGTGATGCTCGGCTTGCCGCCGGAGACGACCGCCCACCGGTAGTCGTGGGTGGGGTGCCTGTCGATCGGCGCGTCGACGGTGCCGCGCAGCGGGTCCAGGTGACCCTGCACCACCGCGTGGTAGCCCTTGTCGACCTCGCGGTACTTGAAGGCCCGCTTCAACGCCGTGTACGCCTGCTCGCTCTTGGCCACCACCATGATCCCGGTGGTGCCCACGTCGAGCCGGTGCACCACGCCCTGCCGCTCGGCGGCGCCGCTGGTGGAGATGCGGTGCCCGATCGCGGCGAGCGCGCCGATCACCGTCGGCCCGGTCCACCCGGGGCTGGGGTGCGCGGCCACCCCCACCGGCTTGTCGACCACGACGATGTCGTCGTCGGCGTAGACCACCCGCAGGCCGGGCACCGCCTGTGGCACCACTGTCGGCGGTGCGACCGGGGCGGGCAGCGTGACGTCCAGCCAGGAGCCGGCCTTCACCTTGTGCGAGTTGGGTCGGGCGGAGCCGTCGACAAGCGCGTCTCCGGCGTCGACCAGGGCTGCGGCGGCGGTGCGCGAGAGCCCGAACAGGCGGGAGACCGCCTGGTCGAGGCGCATGCCGTCGAGGCCGTCCGGGACCGGAAGGGAACGGTGGTCGCCGCCAGCGGCGAACGCGGAGGTCATGCCCGCTCCCTCTGCTCGGCGCCCGGCTTGGCGTCCGTCGTGGCCGGGTCGCCGTCGCGTCCCGCCCGCCGCCCGTCACGCTGGCGGCCGGTCAGCTCCAACAGGACGGCCAGCAGCACGCCACAGACCAGTGAACTGTCGGCCAGGTTGAACACCGGCCACACCTGACCGTACGGGTCGAAGAGGCTGATCATGTCGACCACGTGCCCGTGGAAGGGGGACGGCGCCCGGAAGATCCGGTCGACGAGGTTGCCCAACGCGCCGCCCAGCACCAGGCCGAGGGAGATCGCCCAGGGCAGCGAGCGCAGACGCAGAGCCATCCAGACGATCCAGCCGACCACCCCGATGGTGATCAGCGGGAAGACCCAGGTGTGGTCCGCGCCGATGCTCCAGGCCGCGCCGCTGTTGCGGGTCAGGCTCAGGTAGACGAACCCGCCGAGCAGCCGGACCGGCTCCCGGTCGGTCAGCGCGGCCAGCGCGAGGTGCTTGGTGACCAGGTCGGCCAGCAGGGCCACCAGGGCGACCCCGGCGAGAATCGCGACGGCCCGGGGTCGGCGTGTGCCGCCACCCGGGTCGGTGCGGCCGGGTTCGGCGGACGGTACTGCGGTCATGCGCTCCCCATCGACAGTCTTGGCGGTGATCGCTCACCGTCTCATCGCCGCCGGGGAACGGACCTCAGCGCCGCTCCTCCAGCTGCTTGCACGTCACACACTGGGTGGCCGACGGGAAGGCGGCGAGGCGCTCGACCGGGATCGGGTTGCCGCACCGCTCGCACCAGCCGTAACCACCCTCGTCGAGGCGCTCCAGAGCGCGCTCCACCTGCGTGATCCGTTCCAGAATGCTGTTGGCGAGAGAGATCTCCTGCTCCCGCTCGAGCGTCTTGGTGCCCGTGTCGGCCTGGTCGTCCCCGGCCGAGTCGGTCAGCCGATCGCGCTGCAGCTCGGTGATCTCACTCAGCGTCTGATCGTACTCGGCACGAAGCTCGTCCCGACGCGCCGCCAGTGCCGCCCGGATCTTCTCGGTCTCCGCAGTGCTGCGGGTGGCCTTGGCCACCGGCTTGGCCGCCGGCTTGCGCCCGGCGGTCCTGGTGTCGGATGGCTTCGCCATGGGTCGCTCCCTCGGCCGGGGAACCGCGCGGTCCGCGGCGCCTGGGTCAGGGGGCGCCAACCAGGCGTCCCCTATGTACGAAAAGGGGCGCGCGGCGACGATGGCCGCGCACTCCGGAGATTGGCAAGAATACGGAACGTACAGGCGTCCGACAACGTGCCGCACCGTCGCACCGTCTAACAGCCCCTAGCCCTGCCTAACTGGGGCAAAGGGAACGCTAGCAGATCAATCGACCGCCTCATCCCCGTACTCACCAAACCATCGGGCCAGACGACCCCGCCGACTGACCGCCCGCAACCGCCGTTCCGCAGCGTCCCGTACCCCGGCGGTCGCCACGATCAGCAGACTGTCGCCGGTCTTCAACCGGGTGTCCGGTGCGGGCACGAAGCCCACGCCGTCACGCAGCACCAGGGTCACCGAGGCGCCCAGCGGGAGCCGCAGCTCGTCCACGTGCACGCCCGCCAGTCGCGAGCCCGGCGGCACCTCCACCTGGAGCAGGTCCGCCCGCATCCGCTCCAGCGGCGCGGTCTCCACGTGGATCTCGGCGGCCTCAGCCGGCGCGGTCACCCCCAACCGGCGGGCGAACGGCCCCAGCGTCCCGGTCTGCACCAGCGTGAAGATCACCACCAGCACGAAGACCACGTCGAAGAGCCGCTCCGCGCCGGGCACCCGCTCGGAGAGCGGAATGGTGGCCAGCACGATCGGCACCGCCCCGCGCAACCCGGCCCAGGACAGGAACGCCTGTTCTCGAAGGCCGACCCGGAACGGCAACGCCGTGACGGCCACCGACAGCGGCCGGGCCAGCAGCACCAGGGCCAGCCCGGCGACCACCGCGGGTAGCACCGCCGCGTCCAGCCGTCCCGGCGAGACCAGCAACCCGAGCAGGACGAACAACCCGATCTGGGCGAGCCAGGCCAGCCCGTCCGCGAAGCCGAGAATCGCCTGCCGGTGCGACAGCCGGGCATTGCCCAGCAGCACCCCGGCCACGTAGACGGCGAGGAACCCCGAGGCGTGCAGAACCGCCCCGGCGGCGTACGCCAGCACCGTGATGCCCACCGCCGCGATCGGGTAGAGCCCGGCCGAGGGCAGCGCCGCCCGGCGCAGCGCCCAGGTGCCGGCAACGCCCGCGGCCACGCCCACCGCCGCACCGACGCCCAGTTCGTAGCAGACAAGCGCGAGCTCGTACCACCACGGGTGCGCAAAGCCCTGGTGCGACAGCAGCACCACCAGCAGCACCACCGGGGCGTCGTTCATCCCCGACTCGGCCTCCAGTGTCGCCACCAGCCGGGGCGGCAACCGCAGCCGGCGCAGGGTGGCGAAGACGGCCGCCGCGTCAGTGGACGAGAGCACCGCGCCGTAGAGCAGCGCCAACCGCCAGTCCAGCCCCAGCAGCAGGTGCACGGCGACGCCGACCACCACGATGCTGACGATCACGCCGACCGTGGAGAGCGCGGAGGCCAACCCGAGCACCGGGCGCAGCGTGCTCCACCGGGCGGTGAGGCCGCCCTCCGCGATGATCACGATCAGCGCGCAGAAGCCGAGGGTCCGGGTCAGCTCGACATCGTCGAAACGGATGCCCAACCCGCCCTCGCCGATCGCCACGCCCAACGCCAGGTAGACCAGGAGGCTGGGCACGCCGAGCCGGGTGGAGAGCCGCACCGCGCCGACGGCGACCAGCAGCACGGCCGCACCGAGCAGCAGCGCGATATCCAACCCGGGCGTCACGGCTGCCTTGCCTGGGCTGTCCTCACTCGGCGGATCCGTCGCGCAGGCGGCGCAGCACCCCGGGCATCTCCGGGCCGGGCCGATCGACGAGGAAGAGCTTGTCCCGGCTGGCCGCGCCGGTACGCAGTGACACCGCGGCCGGTCGGACGCCCAACGCGCCGGCCAACGCCCGGCGGGCCGCCTCGGTGGCGCGACCGTCGACGGCCGGCTCGTGGACCGCGATCACGAGGGCGGGCCCGTGCGGGCCGTCGAAGCGGCCACCCACCCGGCCCCGGGAGGCACCAGGCTTCACCCGTACCGCCACGGTGAGCGTGTCCTGCGCGGGCACCGGCGCCGCTTCAGATCGGCCGGGCGTCGGCGAGGAGAGCGGTCGCCGGCGCGCAGTGCGCGCACGGAGTGAAGCCGAGCTCCACGGCCTCGGCGACCGGCAGCGTCTCGGGCTGCCAGCCAACCAGGTGGGGACAGCTGTCGAGGTGGTAGCGCGGGCGGCCGTCGACGACCTCGACGGCGTCGAGCAGTCGCGCCACCCGGGCCGCCTCGGCGGCCGTGATCTGCTGGACAGCCGGCTCGTCGACCGCCGAAACCGCAGGGTCGAACACGTCGTCGGTCGACGCCGCGACCGGCGACGCCGGGCTGACCGGCCGGGCCCGCGAAGGCGCCTCGTCCGCCGCAGTCGCGAACGACGACCCCTTGTTGTACGGCGACGCCTCGTCGACGCGCGGCGACACGTCATCGTCACCCGAGTCGACCGGCGGCGCATGGTCGACCGGCGGCACGGGTGGTTGCCGCCACCCGGTGCCGCCGGTACCAAACGTCGTGGGCACGTGCTGGACCGGCACCTCCGGCTCGACCAGCGGCGGCCCGTACGCGACACCCGGCGTGGCCTGGCTGGCCGTGCGGGGTGCGTCGGGGTGTCGCCGGTCGGGCCGGCCGGGATCCGCCATGGCGCGATTGGCGGCTGCCTGGCGGGCGCCCACCACCAACGCCACGGCGGCCAGCAGACTGGCCGCGATGGAGATGACCAACAAGAAGCTGGAGCCACCGGCCAGGCCGAGCACCAGCAGCACCACCGCGACGAGGATGAGCAGAAGACTTGCGACTATCACGGCTCACCCCCGCCGCGTCGAACCGTCCAGGCAGGGCCGGCGACCGTCACCATTGGCGGACAGCGATCGCCGGCCGGTGCTCAGCGTCCGGCTTCGAGGGCGCCGGAGCGCCCGCCGCCGCCGTATGAACCAGCGAGGCCCGCTGCGGCCAGCCCGTTGCCGCCAGCGACCCGGCCGGCTTCGGAGCGGGTCATCTCGGCCTCGAGGCCCTGGCCACGACCGTCGAGGTCACGCAGCTGGCTCTCCAGGTACGCCTTGAGCCGGGTGCGGTACTCGCGCTCGAACTGCTTGAGCTCCTCGATGTGCTTCTGCAGCGCCGTGCGCTTGGCGTCCAGGCCGCCCATGGCCTCCTGGTGCCGCTGGCGGGCGTCCCGCTCGAGGGCGTCAGCCTTCGCGCGCGCCTCCCGGGTCACCTCCTCGGCCTTGCCGCGAGCCTCGGACAGCAGCTGGTCGGCCTCGCGGCGAGCGTCGGACACGTGGTCGTCGGCGGTGCGCTGGGCCATCATCAGCACGCGCAGGGCCTGCTGCTCACCGTCACCGGTGACGCCGCCGGCCGGGCCGCCGGTCGCGCGGACCTGCTCCAGCTCGGCCTGCATCGCGCGGGCAGCCTGCTCGGCCGCCGACTTGTCGCGCTGCACGCGGTCCAGTTGGGCCTTGACGTCGTTGAGCTCCGCCGCCAGTCGGGCGTCGCCGCCGGGGCCCGCGGGGGCACCGCCGCGGCCGCCGCGCTCCACCTGGGCGCGCAGCTCGTTGTTTTCCTCGATGAGACGGGCGAGCTCGCGCTCGACCTCGTCCAGGAAGGCGTCGACCTCCTCCTCGTCATACCCCCGCTTGCCGATCGGCGGCTTTTTGAAGGCGACGTTGTGGACGTCGGCCGGGGTCAGCGGCATCGAAACTCCTCGGGTCAGTTGCGGCCGCGAAAGCGCGTCGGTCATCAGGCAGATGCCCTGATCGACGGCCCTAACACGAACTCCATCAGCACGAACAGGATAACCAGGAGCACAAGGGAGGCCAGGTCGATGCTCACGGTACCAATTCGCAGCGGAGGGATCACACGCCTCAACGCGTTGAGAGGGGGATCAGTGACGCTCCACACGGATTCCAATCCTGCCGATGCTCCACGCCCCGGTTGCCAGCGACGGCCGTACTGCAGAACGGCGCTCAACACGAACCGGGACAGAAGAAGGAGCAGGAAGACATAAAGGATCAGGTACAGCACTTGCAGTAAGATCGACAACACGGTCAGCGACGTCCCTCGGGTCGGGCGGGGTCAACTCAGACTGAAAAAGCCGCCCTCAGCGATCTTGGCTTTGTCCTCAGCGGTGACCTGGACGTTAGCCGGTGAGAGCAGGAACACCCGATTGGTCACGCGCTCGATCGTACCGCGCAGGCCGAACGCCAGTCCGGCGGCGAAGTCCACCAGACGGCGGGCATCGGCCTCATCCATCTCGGTGAGATTGATGATCACCGGGACCCCGTCGCGGAAGTGCTCACCGATGGTGCGCGCCTCCCGGTAGGTGGTGGGGTGCAGCGTGGTGATCTGGTAACGCTGCTCCTCCTCGGGCAGGGCCCGCTCACGCGACGTGACCTGCGGCGCGAGGGCAAGGTTGTCCCGCGTGTGGTAGGTCAGCGCGCCGGAGGTCTCACCCGCCGACGACCTGGTGATCGACCGTACGCTGGACCGCTCGACCCGCTCCGGACGCTCACCGTCACCGCGCTCCGACTCGCTCAACCGCCCGCTCGGCCGCTCGGAGAGTCGACCCCGCCCGCTGTCGCGCGGCCGGGGAGCCGGTGGCTCCTCGTTGTCGTCCTCGTCGTCGTCGGCGAACTCCTCGGCGTACCGGCTCTGCCGGTAACGCGAGTCGCGGTAGCCACCCTTTTCGTAGCCACCGTCGTCGTAGGCCCGCTCGTCGTCTTCTTCGACCAGACCGAGCCAGACCCCCGCCTTGCGCAGTGCACCCATCCCGCGCCCTTCCGTCCGCCGTGCGGCACGCGCCCCCGTGCCATGTCGCCCGTCGCGAGTGGACAACCATGCCCATCGGACCGGAACGGCAATCCCCCCGGCGCGCGATTCGCGTCGCGCGCCACGACCCCCGACTAGGAGACGCCCGCCCCTGAAACAACACTGATGTAATTTGCATGTCTCGCGGTCAGGCTACCGCAGCGTGGGACGCATTCCGAGCAACGCGCTACCGACGCGGACATGTGTCGCGCCGTAACGGATCGCGATTTCGAAATCTCCGCTCATACCGGCGGAGAGCGCGATGGCTCCCGGATGGACTGCCCGAAACGCGTCGGCAACCTCCGCGAGCCGGGCGAACGCCCGCTCCGGCTCCCACCCCAGCGGAGCGACCGCCATGAGACCCACCAGACGCAGCCCTGACGCGTCGGCGACAGCCTCGGCCACCGGCTCCAACCCCGCGCCCGGATCCGCGGAGTCGGGCAGTGCTCCGCCCCGGGCCGCGTCGCCGTCGATGCTCACCTGGATCAGGGCGTCGAGCGGCGCCTGCCGGTCGGCGGTCGCGGTGGCCAACGCCCGGGCCAGCCGGACACTGTCGACGGAGTGCACCACGTCGGCGTAACGGACCACCGAGCGGGCCTTGTTGCGCTGCAACTGGCCGATGAAGTGCCAGCAGGGACGCACCCCGGCAGCCGCCACCTCGGCGGCCTTGCCGGCTGCCTCCTGGTCGCGGTTCTCCCCCATGTCGGTCACCCCGAGCCCGGCCAGCGCCAGCACGTCGCTGGCCGGGTAGGTCTTCGTCACCGCGATCATCGTGACGTCGGCGCGGTCCCGGCCGGCCTGCGCGCAGGCATCATCGACCCGGGACCGAACCTGCGCCAGACCGGCCGCGAGTTCGGCGTGCCGATCCGGTCGTACCGTGGCTGAGCTGTCGGTCATCGGCGGTGCTCAGGACCCGTTCTTGAGAAAGTCGGGAACGTCCACGTCGTCGAAGAGCACGCGACGCGGCGACTGGGCCGGAGTGGGGTTGGTGGCCGGCGCCGGCGCCGGAGTGCTCTGCGGTGCCGGCTGGTTGGTGTTGGACTTGCGGGTCGGCTCGGCCGCCTTGTACGCGGGCGTGCCGCCGTCGAAGCCGGCCGCGATGACCGTCACCCGCACCTCGTCACCGAGCGCGTCGTCGATGACCGCGCCGAAGATGATGTTGGCGTCCGGGTGGGCCGCGTCGGTGACCAGTTGGGCGGCGTCGTTGATCTCGAACAGACCCAGGTCGGAGCCGCCGGCGATGGAGAGCAGCACACCCCGCGCGCCGTCCATGCTCTGCTCCAGCAGTGGGCTGGAGATGGCCGCCTCGGCCGCCTCGACCGCGCGGTTCTCGCCGCGGGCGCTGCCGATGCCCATCAACGCGCTGCCGGCGCCGCTCATCACGCTCTTGACGTCGGCGAAGTCCAGGTTGATCAGACCCGGGGTGGTGATCAGGTCGGTGATGCCCTGCACACCCGAGAGCAGCACCTGGTCGGCCGTGCGGAACGCGTCCATCATGCTGATGTTGCGATCGCCCAGGGCCAGCAGCCGGTCGTTCGGGATGACGATGAGCGTGTCGCACTGGTTGCGGAGTTCGTCGATCCCCGTCTCGGCCTGCACCTGACGGCGCTTGCCCTCGAAGGAGAACGGCCGGGTCACCACACCGATGGTCAGTGCGCCGAGCTTGCGGGCGATGTTGGCCACCACGGGCGCGCCACCGGTGCCGGTGCCGCCGCCCTCACCGCAGGTCACGAAGACCATGTCGGCGCCCTTGAGCACTTCCTCGATCTCGTCGCGGTGGTCCTCGGCGGCGTTCTTCCCGACGTCCGGGTTGGCCCCGGCCCCCAGGCCACGGGTCAGCTCCCGGCCGACGTCGAGCTTGACGTCGGCGTCGCTCATCAGCAGCGCCTGGGCATCGGTGTTGATCGCGATGAACTCGACGCCCTTGAGCCCAACCTCGATCATCCGGTTGACGGCGTTGACGCCGCCACCCCCGATGCCGACGACCTTGATGACCGCCAGGTAGTTGTGCGGAGGTGTCATCTCCGGTCCTTTCCTTCGAGATTGGCTTCGGCCGACCGGGTACGGCGTGGCCAGACCAGCGGCCGACGACAGCTGTCACCAACGAGGATCAGGGGTGAACCCTAACCCTCTACTAGAGGCTTACAGTTATGTCAACCACTGAAGCTCTTCGGGGCAACGTAAGCGCCACCGCCCGATGAGCCAAGGACCCGGACGGCGTGTCGCCGAGCGGAGCGTGACCTGTCACGTCCCGCACGCTCACCGATCAACGAAAGGTCACCACATCCGGCGCGCTCACGTCGATCCGGTCGGTGTCCTCGCCGAGCAGCGCGGTGGCCACCCGGGCCTTGTCCGTGCCCCGGCTCGCGTCGCCCCAGACCACCGTCCGATCCCCCCGCAACCGCAGGCTGATCCGGGCCAGCCCCTCCACGTTCACGTCCACCAACTCCGCGCGCAGCTGCGGCGTCAGCGCGACGAGCACCTCCAGCGCGGCCCGGGTGCCCGGGTCGTCGGCGGCCGGACGGGCCACCGTCACCTGCGGCAGCCCGGCGGGGCGTCGCTCCACCGTCCGGAACGCCACCCCGCTCCGGTCGATCAGGGCGAACGCCTCGCCCTGCGGCACCAGCGCCACAGCGGTCCGCTCGGTCACCCGCACCACCAACGCGCCGGGCCAGTCCCGGGACACCGTGGCCCGCTCGACCGCCGGCAGCGCGCCGACCCGCCGGGCGGCGGCGGCCAGGTCCACCCGGGCCAGCGGCACCCCGTCCGGAACGCCTACCGCGTCGTGCACCTGCACCGGAGTGACCAGGTCGGCGCCCTCCACCCGTACCTCGCGCACGCCGAACAGGCCGGTGCCGAGCACCGTCCAGGCGACCAGCCCGGCCAGGGCGAGCACCCCGGCGGCCACCGCCCACGGCAGCGCCGCACGCATGCGACGCTGCCGGGCACGGGCCATGAACCGGCGGGTCGAGGGCGGTACCGCGTCGCGGCCGGCCCGGACCAGCTGCCACCGCCGGGCCGGACCTCGGCGCGGGGCGCCGCCGTCGGCGGCGCTGGTCCGCCCTCGGGCCGGGCCGGGACTCATCCGGCCGCGGGCGCCGAGCCGCCGGGCACGGCGGTGCCACCGAGAGCCGCGCCGTCGCCACCGGACGTGGCCCCACCCGGCACCGGATCACCGATCGCCGGGGTGGTGGCCACCGGGTCGACAGTCGAGGTCGGCGCCGAGCCGGCCGTACGCTCACCCAGGGCGGCCAGCAGCTCGTCGCCCATCAGCGAGATCGGCGGGGCGCCCATGGTGACCACCACGTCTCCCGAGCGGGCGCGACGGGCCACCTCGACCGGGGCCTGCTCCCACGACTCCACGAAGACCTTGCGGTCGGCGGGCAGATCCACCGCCGCGATCAGCGCGGCCGAGCCCTCGCCGGGCTGACGCAACTCACCCGGCCCGAACACCTCCAACAACACCACCTCGTCGGCGATGGCCAGCGCCTTGGCGATCTCCGCCTGGTTGTCGCGGGTGCGGTACAGCCGGTACGGCTGGAAGACGACGATCAGCCGGCCGTCCCCGGCGACCTCGCGCAACGTCTGGTTCGCCAGGGTCATCGAGGTCGGGTGGTAGGCGTACTCGTCGTAGACCAGCACACCGTCCGCGACACCCTTGCGCTCGAAGCGCCGCCGCACGCCGGGGAAGACCGCCAACGCCGCCTCCGCCGCCTCCAGCGGCAGCTCCAGCAGGTACGCGGCCAGCACCGCGGCGGCGCTGTTCAGCCCCATGTGCCGCCCCGGCACCGGCAGCCGGAACTCGCCGAGCGACCGGCCGTCGATCGCGGCCAGGTAGCGCACCCCACGTGCGGAGGAGACCATCTCGGTCAACCGCAGGTCGGCGTCGGCCGCCTCGCCGTAGGTGTACACCCGTCGTCCCTCGGACCGCAGGCTCTCGGCCAGCCGCCGACCGCCCGGGTCGTCGGCGCAGGTGATGATGAACCCGTCCGGGTCGGTGAGGCCGGCGAACTCCACAAACGCCGCCTCCAGCGTCGCGTAGTCGCCGTAGGTGTTCAGGTGGTCCGCCTCGACGTTCGTGATGATCGAGACGTACGGGCGGTAGATGAGGAACGAGCGGTCGCTCTCGTCCGCCTCGACCACGAAGTGCTCACCGGTGCCGTGGTGGGCGCCCGAGCCGACCTCGGAGATCTCCCCGCCGATCACGAACGACGGGTCCACACCTGCCTGCTGGAGCACCATCGTCACCATCGAGGTGGTGGTGGTCTTGCCGTGCGTGCCGGCGACCGCCACCGCCCGACGGCCGGTCATCGCCGCGGCGAGCGCCTCCGAGCGGTGCAGCACGCGCAGGCCGCGCCGACGCGCCTCGACCAGCTCCAGGTGGTCCTGCGGGATTGCCGACGAGTAGACGACGGTGTCCACACCGTCGAGGTTGGTCACCTCGTGGCTGAGGTGGATGGTGCCGCCGAGCGCCCGCAGGCCCGCCAGCGAAGGCCACTCCCGCAGGTCGCTGCCGGAGACCCGGATGCCGCGGGTGAGCAGCAGGCGGGCCACGCCGAGCATGCCCACCCCACCCACTCCGATCAGGTGGACGGCGCCCAGGTCCTCGGCCGTGAGCGTGCCGGCCGGCGTGAACTGCGCCGTCATCGGGCCACCGCCGCCAGCACGAAGGAACGCAGCGCCTCGTCGCCGTCGCGCCGGCCGTACGACGCGGCGGCGGCACCCATGTTGTAGAGCCGCTGCGGGTCCCGAATGAGGGGGATGACGGTCCGCTCCAGCCAGTCCGGGGTGAGCTCCCCGTCGTCGACAAGCAGCCCACCGCCGGCCTCCACCACGGGCAGCGCGTTGCGCCGCTGCTCCTGGTTGCTGTGCGGGTACGGCACGTAGATCGTGGGCAGCCCGATCGCGGCCACCTCGGCGACTGTCATCGCCCCGCCCCGGGCCAGCATCAGATCGGCGGCGGCGTAGCCCAGCTCCATCTCGGACAGGTACGGCAGCGTCACGTACGGCACCGGCAGGTCGGTGGGGATCGGCACCGGCTCGTTGCGGGCGCCCATCACGTGCAGCACCTGCACGCCGTTGCGGGCCAACTCCTTGGCCGCCCCGGAGACCGCCAGGTTGATCGAGCGGGCGCCGGACGAACCGCCGGACACGAAGAGCACCGGCAGGTCCGGGCGGAGCCCGAAGTGGGCGCGGGCGGCGTTACGCAACGCGTACCGGTCCAGACCGGCGATGCTGCGGCGCAGCGGCACACCGACGACTGTGGCGTCCCGCAGTGACTCGGCCTGGCTCGGCTGGTTCGGGAAGCCGACCGCCACGTTCTTGGTGAACTTCATGCCCAGCTTGTTGGCCACGCCCGGCGGCACGTTCACCTCGTGGATCACCATGGGCAGCTCACGACGCCACGCGGCCAGGTAGGCCGGCACCGAGACGTACCCGCCGAAGCCGACGACCACGTCGGCGCGCACCTCGTCGATCACCTTGCCCGCGGCGCGCGCCGCGGTCCACATCCGGCCCGGGGTGCGGACCAGGTTCATGTTGACCGAGCGGGGCAGCTGGTACGCCGGGATCTGCCGCAGGTCGTAGCCCTGTGGCGGGATCAGGTCGTTCTCCATGCCCCGGGGTGTGCCGAGGCAGGTGATCCGGACGCCCGGGTCGTGTCGGCGCAGGCAGTCGGCGAAGGCGAGCAGCGGGTAGACGTGCCCCCCGGTGCCACCTCCCGCGAGCACCACCGAACGCAGCGGACCCATCAGCGTCTCCTCTCGCTCGCCGTACCCTTGCGGCTGCGGTCCTGTCGGACCCCGCGCGGCGCGGCCTGATCGTCGTGGCGCCGCTCGCGGGACCGGGGCACGGACCCTCGGCCAGCGGGCGGCGTCGCCGGTCGGCGACGCCGGCCGGGAAGCGGCGGCAACGGGGCCCAGAGTAGTCGGACCCACCGGGCCGGCGGACGGGCATGCAGTGCTCTGGCCGCATCGGGTTCGGCGCGCGCGAAGGACGCCAGCATGCCGATGCCGGCCAACGTCACTACCAGGGCACTTCCGCCGTCGGAGATGAACGGCAGCGGCAGACCGGTGATCGGCAGCAGCCCGACCACCCCACCGATGTTGATCACAGCCTGGCTGACCAGCCAGGTGGTCACGGCGGTGGCGGCGAGCCGGCGGAACGGGTCGTCGACCCGCCGGGCGATCCGGAACCCGGTGTACGCGATGACAGCGAACAGGCTGAGCACCACGACGCACCCGATCACGCCCAACTCCTCGGCGATGATCGCGAAGATGAAGTCGTTGTGCGCCTCGGGCAGCCAGTCCCACTTCAGGCTGCCCTTGCCGAGCCCGACACCGAACCAGCCACCGTGCTCGATGGCCAGCCGTCCCTGGTAGAACTGGAGACAGTCGCCGAGCTTGCAGGTCTCCGGGTCCGGCGGATTAAAGAACATGGCCAGCCGGGCGAAGCGGTAGTTGTCCTCGCCGCGCTCGCCGGAGCCGGCGCCCAGCGAGGCCACCGCGACGAGCAGGCCGATCCCGACCAGACCGGCCGCGGCCAGGGCGCCGAAGACCCGCATCCGCACGCCGGCGGCCCAGAGCAGGCCCACGACCAGGGCCAGCAGACAGAGCATGGTGCCGGTGTCGTTGTAGCCGACCAGGACGAAGAGCAGGCCGACCACCGGGAAGAGCGGGGTGGCCAGCTCGCGCCACCAGCCCAGCGCGGCGCCCTTGCGGGCGACCAGGTGGGCACCCCAGAGCACCATCGCGAACTTGGCCAACTCGGAGGGCTGTAGCTGGATCCCGCCGACGAACAGCCAGTTCAGTCGCGCCTCGATCGGGCCGATCCGCCCCGAGTCCTGGTCGGTCAGGCGGGCGTAGGCGAGCAGCAGGTTGAGCAGGAGCAGTAACCCGATCGAGGTGAACAGCAACGGCCGGCCCAGCGACCGGTAGGTGCTGGCCGGCAGGCGCTGGCAGACCCAGAACGCGCCGATGCCGATCATCGCGAAGATGGCCTGCTTGGTCACCGACGCCGAGGCGTTGCCGTCCTCGGCGTAGTCCTTCACGCTGGTCGCCGAGAAGACCATGGTCAGCCCGATCAGCAACAGCAGGCCGGCGCAGGACAGCAGCAGGTAGTACGAGGTCAGCGGCCGGTCCAGCAGGCCGCGCAACGCGGCGAGCCCGCCGGCGGCGTCGATACCGCGCAGCGGCACCGGTGCCGCCGGTTCCGCACGCGGCGACGCGCCCGGTTCCGGCCCCCGCGCGTCGTCGGTTGGTACCGCCTCCGCGGTACGCCCCGCCACGCCCGGCGACCGCCGCGCCCGCCCGCCTGCCCTGCCCTCAGTGCCGATGTCCTCCCCCACCCCGACATCATCACCGCTAAACACGCCCGACACCCCCAGAACGCCCCCTCGGGCGTGTCGGCCCCGCGGATCAGGTCATGTTGGCGAGGAACTCGCTGTAGAACAGGCCCAGGGCGATGGCCACGCCGATGCCGGCGATGATCCAGAAGCGCACCACGATGTTGACCTCGCTCCAGCCGGCCAACTCGAAGTGGTGCTGGAGCGGAGACATTCGGAACACCCGTTTGCCTGTGGTCTTGAAGGAGATGATCTGGATCACCACGGACATCGTGATGATCACGAAGAGCCCGCCGATGATCGGCAGCAGCAGGATGGTGCGGGTGGACATCGCCATGCCGGCGATCAGACCGCCCAGCCCCAGCGCCCCGGTGTCACCCATGAAGATCCGCGCCGGGGAGGTGTTCCACCACAGGAAGCCCACACAGGCCCCGGCCGCCGCCCCGGCGATCAGCGCGATCTCCAACGGGTCGCGGACCTCGTAGCAGTACGGCTGGGTGTAGTTCGGGTCGGCGCACCAGTGCCGGTACTGCCAGAACGCGATCAACGCGTACGCCGCGAGCACCATCACCGACGCGCCGGTGGCCAGACCGTCCAGGCCGTCGGTGAGGTTGACGCCGTTCGTCGCGGCCATCACCACGAAGATGAAGATGATCACCGCGCCGACCTTGCTGACCTCCAGGAAGTCGATGTCCCGGATGAAGCTCAGCGTGGTGCTGCCCACCGTCTCGGTGTTGGTCGCCAGGCCCGAACCGTTTGTCATCGTGCTCGGGAACCACAGCGCGATCACCCCGAAGACCGCACCGACCAGGATCTGGCCGAGCAACTTGCCGCGCTTGTTCAGCCCGGCGCTGTTGCGCTTGCGCACCTTGAGGAAGTCGTCGAGGAAACCCACAGCGCCGGAGAAGACCATCAGCCCCAGCAGCACCAGCGCGGTGATGGTCGGCTCCACCTGGGCGATCTGCTGGTCCGGCAGGCTGGTCAGGGCCAGGTGCCCGGCCACGTACGCGATCACCGTGGCCAGGATGAAGACCACCCCACCCATCGTGGGCGTGCCCTTCTTGCCCTGGTGCATCGCGGGGCCGTCGGACCGGATCGGCTGACCGGCCTTGAGCCGGGTGAACAACTTGATCGCGATCGGGGTGCCGAACAGCGAGACGAGGAAGGCCACCCCGACGGCGACGATGACAGCCCTCATCGGGTCGGCTCCCCACCGGTGTCGGCGCGCAGGGCGTCGGCCACCTCCCAGGTCCGGTACCGGGAACCCTTGACCAGGACGACATCACCCGGTCGTAGCTCGCTCCGCAGCACCTCGACGGCCGCCGCCTGATCGGTGAGCAGCACCGACTCTCCTCCCCAGTTTGCTACAGCTGTCGCGCCTTCGTGGATCGGCGCAGCCGGCTCACCCACCACGAGCAGCCGGTCGACACCCAGCTCGGCCGCGAGTTGGCCGACCTCGGCGTGGCCGTCGTACTCGAACGGGCCAAGCTCGGCCATGTAACCAAGCACCGCGACGGTACGCCGCCCCTGGCCC
Source organism: Micromonospora ureilytica (assembly GCF_015751765.1). Taxonomy (NCBI): domain Bacteria; kingdom Bacillati; phylum Actinomycetota; class Actinomycetes; order Micromonosporales; family Micromonosporaceae; genus Micromonospora; species Micromonospora ureilytica. The sequence goes on along the minus strand of NZ_JADOTX010000001.1, from coordinate 392,955 downwards.
ATGCTGGCGAGCGCCCGCACCGCGACCGCCATCGAGGCCGGGTTGGCGTTGTACGAGTCGTCGATCACCGTCACCCCGTCGGGGCGGTCGAAGACGTCCATCCGTCGGGTCGAGACCAGCCCCAGCTCGCCGAGCGCCGTGGCCAGCTCGGCCTGCGGCATGCCCAGCTCCCGGGCGACCGCCGCCGCCGCGAGCGTGTTCCAGACCTGGTGGCGGCCGGCCAGCCGGAGCCGGACCGGCGCGCGCCCCTCCGGGGTGACCAGGGTGTACGACGCGTGCCCTCGCTCGTCGAGCGTGACGTCCTCGGCGCGCACGTCGGCGTCGGGCGCCTCGCCGTAGCGGACGACCCGGGCCCGCGTGCGGCTCGCCATCGCGTCCACCCGGGGGTCGTCGGCGTTCAGCACGGCCAGCCCGTCCGGCGGCAGCGCCTCGACCAGCTCCCCCTTGGCCTGCGCGATGGCCTCCTGCGAGCCGAACTCGCCGATGTGTGAGGTGCCGACGTTGAGCACCACGGAGATCCGGGGCGGCACCAGCTCGCACAGGTAACGCACGTGTCCGACCCCGCGCGCACCCTTCTCCATCACCAGGTAGCGGGTGTCCGGGTCGGCCCGCAGGGCGGTGTACGGGTGCCCCAGCTCGTTGTTGAACGAGCCGGGCGGCGCCACAGTGGCCCCGAGTCGGGCGGTCAACTGGCCGATCAGATCCTTCGTGGTGGTCTTGCCGGACGAGCCGGTCACGCCGATCACGGTCAGCCCGGGCAGCCGGTCCACCGCGGCGCGGGCCAGTCGGCCCATCGCGGTCAGCGCGTCGTCGACAAGCACCATCGGCACCCCGGGCACCTCGCGGCTGCCGAGCACCGCCACCGCGCCGGCCTGGACCGCCGTCGCCGCGTAGTCGTGCCCGTCGACCTTCTCCCCCGGGAAGGCCACGAAGAGCGAACCGGGCCCCACCTTGCGCGAGTCGAACTCCACGGAACCGGTGACGGTGGCGGCCGGGTCGGCGGCCACCAGCCGTCCGTCGACCGCAGCGGCCACCTCGGCCAGGCTCAGTTTGATCACCGCTGACCCGCCAGGTCCCCGAAGCGGGCCCGCAGCGCCTCGGCCAACTCGACACTGTCGTCGAACGGGAGCACCTCGCCCGCCACCTCCTGGCCGCGCTCGTGCCCCTTGCCGAGCAGCGCGATCACGTCGCCCGGCTCGGCCAGCCGAACCGCCTCGTCGATCGCGGCGCGACGGCCCGCCACCTCGATGATCCGCGCGGCCGTGCCGGCCCGGTACGCCCCGGCGAGCACCTCGGCGCGGATCTCCGCCGGGTCCTCGGTACGCGGATTGTCGTCGGTCACCAGCACCACGTCGGCTCCCTCCGCCGCGGCGGCGCCCATCACCGGCCGCTTGCCCCGGTCCCGGTCCCCGCCGGCGCCGATCACACAGATCAGTCGGCCGGCGCTCAACTCGCGCAGCGCGGCCAGCGCGGCCACTATCGCGTCCGACTTGTGCGCGTAGTCGACCACCCCGCGCACCGGCGCGGCCACGTCGACCAGCTCCAGCCGGCCCGGGACCCCACCGCAGGCGGTCACACCGGCCGCTGCGGTCACCGGGTCCACCCCGGCGCCCACCAGCGCGGCGATGGCCAGCAGCGCGTTGGCCACGTTGTGCCGGCCGGGCAACGCGACACCGGCGGACACTGCCACGCCGTCCGGGCCGTGCGCGGTGAACCGCTGCGCGTACCCCTCGCCGCCCACACCGTCGGCCCACCAGGTCGCGCCCTGGTCGCCGGCCGCCGAGTAGGTGACGGTGGTCGGCTTGAGCAGCGGCTTCAACGCCGGGTCGTCGTGGTTGAGCACCTCGACCCCGCAGCGCCCGTCGAAGAGCTGGGCCTTCGCGGCGAAGTAGTCGTCGCTGTCGGCGTGGAAGTCCAGGTGGTCGGAGCCGAAGTTGGTGTAACCCCCGACGGCGAACCGCACACCGCCCACCCGGCCCATGGCCAGCGCGTGGCTGGAGACCTCCATGACCACTGCGGTGACCCCACGCTCGCGGGCAGTGGCCAGCATCGCGTGCAGGTCGGTCGCCTCCGGGGTGGTGCGCACACTGTCGATCACCAGGTCACCGAGCCGGGTCTCCACCGTCCCGACCAGTCCGGTGGTGTGTCCGGCCGCCCGCAACCCCGACTCGATCAGGTACGCGGTGGACGTCTTGCCCGCGGTGCCGGTCACCCCGATCACTGTGAGATCGGCGGTCGGATCGCCGTAGACGGCCGAGGCCAGCTCGCCGAGCACGGCGCGCGGGTCGGGCACCACCAGGGCGGGCAGACCGGTCTCCGCCGCCAGCTCCGCACCCGCCGCGTCGGTCAGCAGGGCCATGGCACCCGCCTCGGCGGCGCCGGCGGCGAACTCCGCGCCGTGCCGACGGGTGCCGGGCAGCGCCGCGTACAGGTCGCCGGCGCGAACCTCCTGGCTGGCATGGGTGACCCCGGTGACGACCACCGCGGCGGCCTCCGCCGGAAGGTCGACGGCGAGCCGGACGGCGAGATCACCGAGCCGGACTCCGGTCACGGTACGTGGACGTGGATTGCCGGGCACGGCGTCAGACCCTACCCGGTCGTCCGGTTCCGGCCGCACAGCCGCCCCGGTGGTTCGTCGGCACTCACCGATGATGTCCCGCCATCGCTGCTCAGCGCGGATAGACCACGAACTTGGGCGCGGATCCACCGGTGGACGGTGGCACCCGATAGTGACGCAGAGTGAACTGCATCATGTCGCGGAACGCCGGATTGGCGATCGCCGCGCCCCCGCCGTTGGGCGCGTACACGAAGACGGCGATCACGTAGCGGGGGTTCTCGGCGGGAGCCATCCCGATGAAGGAGGACACCTCGCCGGGCTGCTTCTTGCCGTTCACCAGCCGCCACCCGGTGCCGGTCTTGCCGGCGACCCGGTAGCTGGGGACCGCGGCGGTGACGCCGGTGGCGCCGTCGACGGTGGTGACCGCCTCCAGCATGGTGCGCAGGGCCGCCGCGTTCTGCGGGCTGAGCACCGACCGGGTCACCGGGGCCGGCGCGGGGGTGCGCTTGCCGTCCGGGCCGATCACCTCCTTGACCAGGTGCGGCTGCACGTACGTGCCGTTGTTGGCGATGGCGGCGTACGCGGCGGCCATCTGCAGCGGTGTGGCGTCGACGCTGTGCCCGATCGGCACCGACCCGTACGACGAGCCGCTCCACTCGTCGGCCGGCAGCAGTCGGCCGCTGGCCTCCCCGGGCATCCCCTCGCCGGTGGGCTTACCCAGCCCGAACCGCTTCTGGTAGTCGATCAGCCGGTCCCGGCCGAGCTTGTCGGCGATCGTGATGGTGCCGACGTTGGACGAGAAGGCGAGCATCCCCGGCACGCTCATCCGCTTGCCGTTGGCCGGGTGCGTGTCGTGGAACCAGGTGTCGCCCATCTTGATGCTGTTGGCGATGGGCAGCGTGGTGTCGGGGGTGATCACGCCCTCCTGCAACGCCGCGCCGTAGGTGATCGCCTTGTGCACCGAGCCGGGGTCGACCACAAAGCTGGTCGCGGCGTCCTCCCGGGCGACCGGGTCGCTGGGCGTCGGCTTCGCCGCGTTGTAGGTGGGGTTGCTGGCCTGCGCCAGCACCGCGCCGGAGGGGATCTCCATGACCACTGCCGCACCGGTGCCCCCCGGCACCTGGGCCATGCCGGCGCTGAGGATCTGCTGCGTCCGGAACTGCAGGTCGCGGTTGATGGTGAGGGCGAGCGAACTACCCGGCTTGGCGAGCGTGGTCCGGCTGTAACCGCCCGGAATCGGTGCGCCGAGGCCGGCCTCGTACACCCGCTTGCCGTCCTGACCGGCGAGCACGTCGTCGTAGCGGGCCTCCAGCCCTTCCAGCCCGACCATGTCCTGGCTGGTGAAGCCGATCAGGTTGGCCGCCAGGTCACCGCCGGGCACCTCACGGCGCTCGTCGCGGTGCACCCCGATGCCGGGCAGTTCCAGCGCCTGAACCCGCTTGGCGGTCGAGATCTCCACTCCCCGCGCCAGGTACACGAACCGGGACATCTTGCCGTCCTCCAGCTTGCGGGGCTTCATCAACTCCACGAGCTTCGAGGCCGCGATGCCGAGCAGCGGGGAGAGCGCCTTGGCGACGTCGGCCGGGGCCTCCACCTCGGTCGGGTCGGCGTACACGTACCGGGCCTCGACACTGCGGGCCAGCGGCGCGCCGATGCTGTCGTAGATCGCGCCGCGCGGCGCCGGCAGCTCGACCGTGCGGAGGCGGTCGGTGACGCCGCCCCCGGCGTACGCCGGGGCGTCGACGGTCTGGAGGAAGATCAGCCGGATCCCGATGGTGGCGAAGAGCGTCAGGGCGAGCACGGTGCCCAGCCGCAGCCGCAGCCGCGAGTCGGCAAGCTTCGGCGGACGTCGCGGCTTGCGGGACGGCCGCCGGGCCGCCGGGCGGTCGGCGCGACGCGGTCCGCCCGGCGTGGCCCGGCGACGCGGCGGCGGCTCGTCCCCACCCGGGCCACGGGGGGTACGCGGCGTGACGGTGCGCACCACCTGACCGCGTCCGGCGGCCGGCGCATCACGCCGGCCGACCCTGGCGGCGGCCCGGCCACCGTCGAGCACCTGCAACGCCGGCCGGAACGGGTCACCGGACCGGGTGCTGCGCGGCGTACGCCGCTGCTCGGCGCCCTGACCACGCGCCGGCGTGCCGCGCTCCTCGCGGACGGTCCGACCCCTCGGGGTGTACGCCCGGGCGCCGGAGATGCCCCCGATGCCGGGCTCACCGGTGCGCGGCTCGCCGTCGGCGGGCCCGGCATCACGTGCAGAACCGCGCCGGGACCCCGTAGGGTCCCGGCGCGGCTCGTCCGACCTTGGTGGCACCGGTCAGCCTCCCGCACCCTGGCTGGTCACCGACGGCTGGCCGTCCGCCGGCTGCGGCACACCGATGGTCTTGCCGTCCGGCAGCCGGATGTAGCCCGGCTCGCCAGCGTCGACCAGGCCCAGCCGCTTCGCGTTGGCGGTCAGGTTGCCCGGCGCCTCGGCGTCGGCGATCTGCTTGTCCAGTTGCTGCTTCTCCAGGTCCAGTCGAGCCTGCTGCTGCTGCAACCGCTCCAGCCGGAACGCGTTCTCATTGATCTTGGTGTTGACCGCCAGGATGCCCAGCACCCCACCGACCACCAGCACCACGATCAGCGCCGCGAACGGCGCACGCGGCACCGAGATCGGCGGCGGCGGCGCCACCCGCAGCCGCGGCGGGCGCGCGCTGGTGGCGCTGGCCGCCTTCTCCACCGGCCGCAGCGCGGCGGTGCCCTGGGTCGGGAACTCGCGCGCCCCCCGGGCGCGAGTCTCCCCCTGCTGCTTCACTCGATCGATGCGTGGCGTACCGTTCCCGAGGCGCGGAGCCCGCTCCGCCGCGGTCCGGCCCCCCGACCGCGGTGCGCGCTGCCCGCCGCCGGTGACGTCCCGGCGGTCGCGCTTGTCAATGCTCATGTCCCCTCCCCCTCAACATCCGTCCCTCTGCCGTCCCCGGTGCCCCTGACCCCCCACGGATCAGGCGGACCCGGTGCCCGGTTGGTGCATTCCCTTCACCCGTCGGCGAGACCGTTCGCGGTCGGTCCGCCCCTGCTCTGTCGCGTTCGGGTCGAGTCGCTCCGCGGCCCGCAGCCGCACCGAGGCGGCCCGCGGGTTCACGGCGACCTCCGCCTCCCCCGGCAGTTCGGCGCCCCGGCTGAGCAGCCGGAACGTCGGACCGGACCCGGGAAGCTCGACCGGGAGGTCGATCGGGCCCTTACTGCGGACCCGGTCCGTGAGGGCCGCCTTGGTGAGCCTGTCCTCCAGCGAGTGGTAGGACAGGACCACCATGCGACCGCCCACGGTCAGTGCGTCGAGTGCCGATGGCAACGCTGTCTCCAGCGCTGCCAGCTCTCTGTTTACCTCGATCCGTAAAGCCTGAAACGTTCTCTTTGCCGGGTGCCCACCCGTTCGTCGGGCTGGTGCCGGGATCGAGTCCCGAACCAACTCCGCCAGGAGCGCGGACGAGGTGATCCGGGCCCGCTCCCGCTGCCGGATGATCGCCGAGGCGATCCGACCGGCGAACTTCTCCTCGCCGTAGACCCGCAGCACCCGGGCCAGGTCCGGATGCCCGTACGTGTTGACCACCTCTTCGGCGGTCACCCCCCGGGTCTGGTCCATCCGCATGTCCAGCGGCGCGTCCTGGGCGTACGCGAACCCGCGGTCGGGCGCGTCCAGCTGCAACGACGAGACACCCAGGTCGAACAGGATGCCGTCGATGGCCGGATAGCCCAGCCGGTCCAGCACGTCCGGCAACTCGTCGTAGACGGCGTGCTCCAGGTGCACCCGATCGGCGAACCGGGCCAGTCGGACCCGCGCGTGGGCGAGCGCCTCGGTGTCCCGGTCGAGCCCGATCAGGACCGTCTCCGGATGCGCCTCAAGCACCGCCTCCGCGTGCCCGGCCAGACCGAGCGTCGCGTCGACGTAGACCGTCCGGCCGCCTCGACCCAGCGCGGGGGCCAGCAGCTCGAGGCACCGCTCGAGCAGCACCGGCACGTGCGTGCCGCGCAACTCCCCCATGTTGACCCCCACTGGTTGAAACGTCCGTTCTTCTCGTGCGCCTGTCGTCGGACGGCGCTGCCGTCGTACCGCCAGATCCCCATCCGCTCCCGCCTGACACCGGACCGTCGCCCAATGACTGGATCGTGCGCCTGGCACCGGGGAAGTGATGCCAGGAACTCGAAAGCGGCTGGAGATCTCGCAGTACGTCGGGCGCCGTTACCGCCCTACAGACCGCCGGGCAGCACCCCCTCCTCGATGTCGGCGAAGTCGTCTTCGCTGTCGGCGAGGTAGGTCTCCCAGGCGACCTTGTCCCAGATCTCCACCCGCGTGCTCGCGCCGATCACCACCAACTCGCGGTCGAGCGCTGCATAGGCCCGCAGGTGGGCCGGAATGGTCACCCGACCCTGCTTGTCCGGAACCTCGTCGTGCGCGCTGGCGAAGAAGACCCGGCTGTAGGCCCGGGCCGCCTTGTGTGTCATCGGCTGTGCGCGCAACTGCTCCGCGATCCGCTGGAACTCAGGGGTCGGGAAGACGTAGAGGCAGCGCTCCTGCCCTTTGGTGACCACGACACCCCCCGCCAGCTCATCCCGAAACTTGGCCGGAAGGATCAACCGGCCCTTTTCGTCCAGGCGCGGAGTGTGGGTGCCGAGAAACATCGGCCCAACCCCCTCGCCCCTGAGCGGCGTTCGCGGCGCCGCTGACCCCCCGGGCCGGTGAGCCCTCCCGGCCTCACCATTGGTCCCCACTCTACTCCACTTCCCTCCACCCGCAACCAAATTCGCCCGCGTGGCGCGGCTGACCCGGCGACAAAACCGCACGTCACAAGGGGTGGAGCGGAGTGGAGGGCTCCGACCGCCCCTCGGCGTGGTCCGCTTTCCGACATAGATCGACTCCGTCCGGGTGACACCGACCCGGCCGCCCGCGCAGCCACCACGGCCGAACGGTTCACAGTCGGCGGCGATCTGGTGGGGCCGGCGGTCCGGTAACCTCGCTCGCGTGACGGACGCGAAAATGCCCCTACGGGCCAAGGTGGCCAGCTCCGTGTCACGGACCGCCGCGGCGCTCTCCCGGGCCGCCGGCCGTGGCGACGGTTCGGTGATCGGCGGATGGATCGGCCTGAAGATCGACCCGGACCTGCTGGCCCACCTGTCGGCCGGGCGCGCGATCGCGCTCGTCTCCGGCACCAACGGCAAGACCACCACCACCCGGTTGACCTCCGCCGCGGTCGGCGTGCTCGGCCGGGTCGCCACCAACTCGTTCGGCGCCAACATGCCCAGCGGGCACACCTCGGCGCTGGCCAAGGCCGGCAGCACCCCGTACGCGGTGCTGGAGGTCGACGAGCACTACCTCGCCCAGGTGCTGGAGGCGACCGAGCCACACGTGGTCGCACTGCTGAACCTCTCCCGCGACCAGCTCGACCGCGCCAAGGAGGTCGCCATGATGGCGCAGCTCTGGCGCGCGGCGCTGGTCCGGCACACCGACGTACGGGTGGTGGCCAACGCCGACGACCCGCTGGTGGTGTGGGCCGCCACACCGCCGGGCGACCCCGCCCGGGGCATCAAGCCACCGCACGTGACGTGGTTCAGTGCCGGCCAACGCTGGCACGACGACTCCTGGGTCTGCCCGGAGTGCGGCTCCACGATCCAGCGCTCCGGCGAGCAGTGGTGGTGCACCGGCTGCCCGCTGCGCCGACCGGAGCCGCACTGGGTCGTCGAGGACGAGGGCGTGCTCGACCCCACCGGCGCCTGGCACAAGGTCTCCCTCCAACTGCCCGGCAAGGTCAACCTCGGCAACGCGGCGACCGCGCTGGCGGTGGCCGCCGAGTTCGGCGTCCGCCCGGTCGACGCGGTGTCCCGCCTCGGCATCGTCACCTCGGTGGCCGGCCGCTACGCGCAGGTCGACAAGGACGGGCGCAACATCCGGCTGCTGCTGGCCAAGAACCCGGCCAGTTGGCTGGAGGCGTTCGACATGGCCGACGACGCGCCGACCCTGCTCTCCATCAACGCGCGCGACCCCGACGGTCTGGACACCTCCTGGCTGTACGACGTCGACTTCGCCCCGCTCCGCGGCCGACAGGTGTTGATCACCGGCGACCGGGCGTACGACCTGGCTGTCCGGCTGGACGTCAACGACGTCCCGTTCCAGCACGTCCGCACGTTCGACGACGCGCTCCGGTCGGTCCCGCCCGGGCGGCTGGAGGTCATCGCGAACTACACCGCGTTCCAGGACATCCGAGCGGAGTTGGACCGTGTCATCTGAGAGTCTGCGCATCGTCTGGATCTACCCCGACCTGCTCTCCACCTACGGAGACCGGGGCAACGCCCTGATCCTCGCCCGCCGGGCCCGTCAACGCGGGATGCCTGTCGAGGTGCTGGAGGTCCGCTCCGACCAGCGGCTGCCCGCGACCGCCGACATCTACCTGGTCGGCGGTGGCGAGGACGGCCCGCAGGCGCTCGGCGCCCAGCGGCTGCTCGCCGACGGCGGCCTGCACCGCGCGGTCGCCCAGGGCTCGGTCGTGTTCGGCGTCTGCGCCGGCTACCAACTGCTCGGCACCTCGTTCTTCGCCAAGGGCGTGCAGTGCCGCGGGCTGGAGTTGCTCGACCTGCAGTCCGACCGGGGCGAGAGCCGGGCCGTGGGCGAGCTGGCCGGTGAGATCGACCCTCGGCTGGGCCTGCCGCCGCTGACCGGCTTCGAGAACCACGGCGGCCGCACCCACCTCGGCCCGGAGGTCTCCCCGCTGGCCCGGGTCACCGCCGGGGTGGGCAACGACGGCGCCACCGAGGGCGCGTGGCGCGGCAAGCTGTTGGGCACCTACTCGCACGGGCCGGCGCTGGCTCGCAACCCGGCCCTGGCCGACCTGCTGCTGCGCTGGGCCACCGGGGCACACCAGCTCCCGCCGTTGGACGACACCTGGTCGGACCGGCTCCGCAACGAGCGCCGCTCCGCGGTGGCCGCCGCCCGGGCATGATCCGTGCCGTCCGGCGGCTGCTCCGGCAGCCGTCGGCCGCGCGGTTCGCCCTGCTCGTGCTGCTGATCGGCGGGTGCGGGCTACTGCTGCTCCTGGTGCCCCGGCCGGACCCGGCGCAGCTGCCGCTGGTCGCCGACCGGCTGGGCGACCTCGCCCCGGTGGCGGCGATCCTCGGGGGCGCGCTGCTGCTTGTCGCGCTGGTGCCCCGGACCTTCATCACGCTTGCCGCGGGCGCGATCTTCGGTCCCGTGGAGGGTGCCGCGTACGCCCTGGGCGCCGCGCTGGTGGCCGCGGCGATCGGGTTCACTGTCGGCCGGTTGCTCGGTCGGGAGTTCGTGGCCGAACGGGTTCGCGGTCGCCTGGCCCGCCTCGACGGCTGGTTCGCCCGGCAGAGCGTGCTCGGTGTGGTCACCGTCCGGCTGCTGCCGATCGCCGGCTTCGGGCTGGTCAGCTACGGCTACGGCACGACCGGCGCACGGGTGCTGCCGTTCCTGGCCGGCAGCGTGATCGCGTCCGCGCCGACCGCCTTCGGGTACGCGGCGATCGGCGCGGCGGTCAGCTCCCCCGGCCACGTCAACTGGTACGCCGCCGCCCCGGCCAGCCTGGGCCTGATCGCCAGCCTGGTCCTCGTCCACAAGTGGTGGCGCGCCGAACGCCGCCGCCGCACCATGCCCGTCTAACCCGACGACCCACCCCGCGATCTTGCACTTTCTGCACCGACATTCCCCTCGAAGGGGGTAAGTCGACGACAGAAAGTGCAAGATCGCGGGGGTTGGAGGGCGGGGTCAGGCGACGACCGAGACCATCCGGCCCTTGACCACGATGACCTTGCGGGGTTCCTTGCCGTTCAGGGTCGCCGCCACCGCGTCCAGGGCGGCCGCGCGAACGGCCTCCTCGGAGGCGTCGGCGGGGACCTCGATGCGGCCACGGACCTTGCCGTTGACCTGCACCGGGTAGGTCACCGTGTCGGCCACCAGCAGCGCCGGATCGGCGGTCGGGAAGTCCGCGTACGTCAGCGAGGTGTCGTGGCCCAGCTTGCGCCACAGCTCCTCGGCCAGGTGCGGGGCGAATGGCGCCACCATCAGCACCAGCGGCTCGGCCACCTCGCGAGGCGTGGCCGACAGGCGGGTCAGCCCGTTGGTCAGCTCGATCAGCTTGGCGATCGCGGTGTTGAACCGGATGTCGTCCATGTCGCCACGGACCCCGTCGATCACCTTGTGCAGCAGCCGGCGGGTCGCCTCGTCGGCCGGGTCCTCGGTGACCCGCAGGTCGCCGGTCTGCTCGTCGACGACGACCCGCCACACCCGCTGCAGGAACCGGTACGAACCGACCACCGCCCGGGTCTCCCAGGGTCGGGACACCTCCAGCGGGCCCATCGACATCTCGTACACCCGGAAGGTGTCCGCGCCGTAGGCGGCGCACATGTCGTCGGGGGTCACCACGTTCTTCAGCGACTTGCCCATCTTGCCGTACTCGCGGTTGACCGCCAGATCGCCCACGTAGTAGGCGCCGTCGCGCTCGAAGACCTCCTCGGCCTGCACGTAGCTGCCGCGCGAGTCGGTGTACGCGTACGCCTGGATCATGCCCTGGTTGAACAACTTGCGGAACGGCTCGAACGACGACACGTGCCCCAGGTCGAACAGCACCTTGTGCCAGAACCGCGCGTACAGCAGGTGCAGCACGGCGTGCTCGGCGCCACCGACGTACAGGTCGGTGCCCCCGCAGTCACCCTCGGCGCGCGGGCCCATCCAGTACCGCTCGTTCTCCGCGTCGACGAACCGCTCACTGTTGGTCGGGTCCAGGTAGCGCAGCTCGTACCAGCAGGAGCCCGCCCACTGCGGCATCACGTTGGTTTCCCGGGTGTAGCGCTTCGGCCCGTCACCCAGGTCCAGTTCGACCTCGACCCAGTCGTGCCGCCGCGACAGCGGGGTCTCCGGGTTGCTGTTGGCGTCGTCGGCGTCGAACGTCTTCGGGGAGAAGTCGTCCACCTCCGGCAGCTCGACAGGCAGCATCTCCTCCGGCAGGGCGATGGCCGCGCCGGTCTCGTCGTAGACGATCGGGAACGGCTCGCCCCAGTACCGCTGCCGGGAGAACAGCCAGTCGCGCAGCCGGTAGGTCACCGCGCCGGTGCCGTGCCCGTTCGCCTCCAGCCAGGCGATGATCGCCGCCTTGGCGTCGGCGACCCCCAGGCCGTTCAGGTCCAGGCCGCGCTCGGGCGCGGCGCTGTTGATCGCCGGACCGTCCCCGGTGTACGCCTTGCCGTCGAAGCCCTCCGCCGGCTGCACGGTACGGACGATGGGCAGCTCGAAGACCTCGGCGAACGCCCAGTCCCGCTCGTCCTGCGCCGGCACCGCCATGATCGCGCCGGTGCCGTAGCCGGCCAGCACGTAGTCCGCGATGAAGATCGGGATCTGCCCGCCGGTGACCGGGTTGGTGGCGTACGCGCCGATGAAGACGCCGGTCTTCTCCTTGGTGTCGGACTGCCGCTCGACGTCGGTCTTGGCGGCCGCCGCCTTGCGGTACGCCTCGACGGCCTCCCGGGGGCTGGCGTGCCCGCCGGTCCAGGCGTCCCTCGTGCCGTTCGGCCAGGTTCCCGGCGCCAGCGTGTCGACCAGCTCGTGCTCGGGCGCCAGCACCATGTAGGTGGCGCCGAAGACGGTGTCCGGGCGGGTCGTGAACACCCGCACCGGCGCCGCGCTGGTCGGGAAGTCGATGTGGGCGCCCGTGGAGCGGCCGATCCAGTTGCGCTGCATCAGCTTGATCGGCTCGGGCCAGTCCAGGCTGTCCAGGTCGTCCAGCAGCCGGTCACCGTACGCGGTGATCCGCATCTTCCACTGCTTCAGGTTGCGCTTGAAGACCGGGAAGTTGCCCCGGTCGGAGCGGCCGTCGGCGGTGACCTCCTCGTTGGCCAGCACGGTGCCCAGCCCCGGGCACCAGTTGACCGGCGCCTGCGAGACGTACGCCAGGCGGTGGTCGTCGACGACCTGGCGGCGCTCGGCGACGCTCAGCTCGGCCCAGGCGCGGCCGTCCGGGGTGGACCGGTTACCGCCCTCGAACTCGGCGATCAGCTCGGCGATAGGACGGGCCCGGCCGGCGTCGCGGTCGTACCAGGAGTTGAAGATCTGCAGGAAGATCCACTGGGTCCAGCGGTAGAAGTCGGTGTCGATGGTGGCCACCGAGCGGCGCTCGTCGTGGGCCAGCCCCAGGCGCCGCAGCTGCGCCTTGTACCGCTCGATGTTCGCGACAGTGGTGGTCCGGGGGTGGGTGCCGGTCTGCACCGCGTACTGCTCGGCGGGCAGGCCGAACGCGTCGAAGCCCATCGCGTGCAGCACGTTGCGGCCGGCCATCCGCTGGTAGCGGGCGTAGCAGTCGGTGCCGATGTAGCCCAGCGGGTGGCCGACGTGCAGGCCCGCCCCGGAGGGGTACGGGAACATGTCCAGCACGTACAGCTTCTCCGCGCCGGCGCGGGGGTGGGTCGGGTCGGCCAGCGGGCCGGTCGGGTTCGGTGCGTGGAAGGTGCCCTCGCGCGCCCAGGTGTCCTGCCAACGAATCTCGATCTCGTCGGCCAGGGCCGCGGTGTACCGGAACGGGGGAATGTCGCCCGCCGGTGCGGCTGCCTCACTCATCGTCTCTCCTCGCTTCGCTTCGCTTCGTCTCGGCACCACCGGGCCGGGCCGGCGGCGGGCACAAAAAAGCCCCTCGCGCAGGAGGGGCCGCCGTGCTGTCGCTGCGTTCAGCGCATCAGCACGGCCCGGTAAGAAGCAGGAAGACTCCGGCCATGCCCCGCAGTGTACCTTGCCCACGGATCGTCCTGCCGGCCCCCGCGTCGGGCGAACCCCGTTCCCCCGAGCTGGCGAATATCGGTGCGTAACCGACGGACTACCTGCGGGGGTCGGCGATAACGACAAACATGGTTAGCCTGAGAGACCAGTGAGATTCCTGCGGCAAACGAGGCTCGACGTCGCGAACCCAACGGCGGGTCCAGGTGCTCTCTAGAGAGCTGCCGTGACGGCGACGAGGAGGAGGCCCGTGACACAACAGACCTGGGACGAGGTGGGCGGCCTGTTGCCGCACGACGAGTTCCGCGCCGCCAGCGAGGCCATCGTGGCCAACATCGAGCAGGTCATCGAGGGTAAGACCGCCACCGTGCGGCTCGCCCTGGCCGTCCTGCTCGCCGAGGGTCACCTCCTGATCGAAGACGTCCCGGGTGTCGGCAAGACCAAGCTGGCCAAGGCCCTCGCGCGGTCCATCGACTGCACCGTGCGGCGCATCCAGTTCACCCCCGACCTGCTGCCCAGCGACGTCACCGGGGTCAGCGTCTACAACCAGGAGACGCACGACTTCGAGTTCCGCCCCGGTGCCGTGTTCGCCAACCTGGTGGTCGGCGACGAGATCAACCGGGCCTCGCCGAAGACCCAGTCGGCGTTGCTGGAGTGCATGGAGGAGCGGCAGGTCACCGTCGACGGGGTGACGTACCAGCTCCAGACCCCGTTCATGGTGATCGCCACCCAGAACCCGATCGAGATGGAGGGGACCTACCCGCTGCCGGAGGCGCAGCGCGACCGGTTCACCGCCCGCATCGCGATGGGTTACCCGGACTCCCACGCCGAGCTGGCCATGCTCGACGGGCACGGCGCCACCGACCCGCTGAACGAGCTGCGCGCGGTCTCCGACGCGGCCATCGTCCGGCAGCTGATCGCCACCGTCCGGCAGGTGCACGTCGCCGACGCGGTCAAGCAGTACGCGATCGACCTGGTCACCGCCACCCGTGAGGCCCCCGACCTGCGGCTCGGCGCGTCCCCCCGGGCGACCCTGCAACTGCTGCGCACCGCCCGGGCGGTCGCCGCCCTGGAGGGGCGCGACTACGTCCTCCCCGACGACCTGCAGGCCCTGGCGGTGCCGGTGCTCGCCCACCGGATCATCCCGACCGCCGACGCGCAGCTCGCCCGGCGCACCACCGACGCGATCGTCTCCGAGCTGGTGCACCGCCTGCCGCTGCCCCACGATCGGCAGCGCAACCCGTACGACACCCGGCCCCCCGCCACCGGCAACGGTCGCGCACCCTACGAGCCGCGGAGGCCATGACGTGCGTGCCGGGCTACGCGGGCTGACCACCCGCGGGCGGTCCTTCCTCGCCGCCGCGGTCGCGGCGGCGATCTCGGCCGGCATCCTCGGCGAGAAGGACCTGCTCCGGGTGGCCGTCCTGTTGGCCATCCTGCCGTTGCTGGCCGCCGCCTACGTCGGGCGGAGCCGCTACAAGCTGGCCTGCAACCGTTCGCTGGACCCGCACCGGGTTCCGGTGGGCGCCAACTCCCGGGTGGTGCTGCGCCTGCAGAACCTCTCCCGGCTGCCGACCGGCACCCTGCTCCTGGAGGACCGGCTGCCCTACGCGCTGGGCAGCCGGCCCCGGGTGGTGTTGGAGCGGCTCGGCGCCCACCAGGCCAGCTCCGTGGCGTACACCGTGCGGGCCGACGTGCGGGGCCGCTACGACGTGGGCCCGCTGGTCGTCCGGATGACCGACCCGTTCGGTCTCTGCGAGCTCACCCGCTCCTTCCCCAGCACCGACCACCTGACGGTCATCCCGCAGGTCACCCCGCTGCCGTCGGTCCGGCTTCCCGGGGAGTACGCGGGCAGCGGCGACAGCCGGGCCCGCTCGGTGGCGGTGCACGGCGAGGACGACGCGGCGACCCGGGAGTACCGGCGCGGCGACGACCTGCGCCGGGTGCACTGGAAGTCCACGGCCCGCACCGGCGAGCTGATGGTGCGCCGCGAGGAACAACCGTGGGAGAGCCGGGCCACTGTCGTCCTGGACACCCGGGCGTACGGGCACCGCGGCGAGGGGCCGACGGCCAGTTTCGAGTGGTCGGTCTCGGCCGCCGCGAGCATCGCCGTCCACCTGCGGCAGGCCGGTTACAAGTTGCGCCTGGTCACCGGCTCGGGGGCGGATGTGGACGCCTCGGAGGCCGGCGGGGACGGCGCGCTGCTCGACCACCTCGCGGAGGTACGACTGGATCAGCGCGCCGAACTCACCGGCCTCGTGCAGCGGGTCCGCCAACGCGCCGACGGCGGTCTGATCATCGGCCTGTTCGGCACGGTGAGCGTGGCCGAGGCGGAGCTGCTGGCCGGGCTGCGAGGCAACGGCGCCACCTGCGTCGGCTTCCTCCTGAACAGCTCCACCTGGCTCAGCCTGCCGGAGAAGGCCCGGGCCGAGGCGGAGCACGCCCACGCCGCCGCCGTCCTCGCCATGCTGCAGAGCGGCTGGCGGGTGGTCGGCGTCGACCACGGCGGCCGGCTGCCGACGCTGTGGCCGCAGGTCGGCCGGGGTGCCCAGGGGTTCGCCCTGCGGGCCGCGCTGGCCGAGACGGTCGCCGGTGGTGTGCGATGAACGGAAGGCTCCCCTCATGATCAGCAGTCGGAACATCGGCGTGGTGGCGGCCGCTGCCACGCTGCTGGCCGCCGCGCCGCTGTCGGCCATCTTCCAGGGCTGGACGTGGTTGATCGAGTCCATCATCGCGGTCGCCGTGGTGGCCGGGGTCGCCGCGTTGACCCGCCTCGCCCGAGCACCGCTGTGGGGTCAGGTGCTGGGCATGCTGGCCGGCCTGATGCTCGCCCTGACCTGGCTGTTCCCCAGCGGTGAGGAGTTGCTCGCGATCCTGCCCACCCCGGGCACGTTCGCGTACTTCGGCGATCTGCTCGCCGGCTCCATGCAGGACATGCGCTCGTACGGGGTCGAGGTCCCGGACACGGACCCGCTGCTGTTCATCGCCGTGCTCGGCGTCGGCGGGGTCGCCGTACTGGTGGACGTCCTGGCCGTGGGGCTGCGCCGGCCCGCGCTGGCGGGGCTGCCGATGCTCGCCATCTACTCGGTGCCGGTCGCCGTCTACGTGGACAGCGTCCCCGCGGCGCCGTTCGTGGTGGGCGCCGCCGGTTACCTCTGGCTGCTGGTCACCGACAACGTCGACCGGGTACGCCGCTTCGGGCGCCGTTTCACAGGTGACGGCCGCGACGTCGACGTGTGGGAGTCCTCACCGCTGGCGTCCGCCGGCCGCCGGCTCGCGGCGGTCGGGGTGGCCCTGGCGGTGGTGCTGCCGCTGGCGGTGCCCGGCATGACCGGCGGGCTGCTCGACTCGCTCAGCCGAGCGCCGGGCAACGGCAACGGCAACGGGGCCGGCTCGGGCGGTACGTCGGGTCGGATCGACCTGTTCGCCTCGCTCGCCGGCCAGCTCAACCAGTCCCAGGTAGCCGACCTGGTCAAGGTGAAGACGTCCGAGCAGAGCCCGTTCTACCTGCGTTACGCGGTCGCCGACGAGCTGCGCCCCAATGGTTTCCAGGCGCGCAACCCCAGCGGCCGGTCGGTCAACCGGGACCTCCCGGATCCGGCCGACCGCGCCGGCCAGGGCGTGAAGCAGACCACCTACCAGGCGACCGTCGAGGTCACCAAGAACCTGAACATGTCGCTGATGCCGGTGTACGCCGAGCCGACCCGCACCGACAACCTCAGCGACAACTGGCTCTACGACACCAACCAGCAGGTCGTCTTCTCCAACCGGGAGAACTCCCGGGGGCGGAAGTACTCCTTCGACTACGTCCGCTCGACCTTCACGCCCACCTCGCTGCGGGGCGCGCAACCACTGCCGACCGACCATCCGGTACGCCGACAGATGACCGCCACTCCCGGGGCGGTGCCCGAGGTGGAGGACTTGGTCAAGGGGTTGGTCCAGGGCAAGCGCACGGACTACGACCGGGTGTTGGCGATCTACCAGCACTTCTCGGCGGACAACGGGTTCAGCTACCGGTTGAGCACCGAGAGCGGCAGCAGCGGTCAGGACATCGTCAACTTTCTGACGAACAAGGTCGGCTACTGCCAGCAGTACGCCGCCGCGATGGCCTGGCTGGTCCGCGCGGCTGGCATCCCGGCCCGGGTGGCGTTCGGGTTCACCAACGGCAGCAAGCGCGACGGTGACACCTTCACGTTGACCAACCTCAACCTGCACGCCTGGACCGAGGTCTACTTCGACGGGGCCGGTTGGGTGCCGTTCGACGCCACCCCGGCGTACGGGGTGCCCGGCTCCACCCGGTCGGCCTGGGCACCGGACACTGACGCGCCGGAGCCGTCCACCCCGGGCACCGGCGTCACGGACACCCCGTCGGACCCGGGCGCCTCGGCCGGGCCGACCAGCCCGGACAACGCCGACCGGGACACCGACGACGGGCTTGCTCTCGGTGGGACGACGCCGAACGAGCAGCCACCGGTCTGGCCCTGGTGGGTGGCGGGCCTGGTGGCCCTGCTGGCGCTGCTCGCGGTGCCCGCTCTGCGCCGGATGGCCCTGCGCCGTCGACGGGGTGGCCGCGTGGTGAGCGGGGCGATGACCTCCGCCAGGGTCGACGGCGACAGCGAGCCGGGGGCGCGACAGGTGGTGGTCGGCGTGGACGCCAGCCGGGCCCGCGCGGACGCGCACGCCGCCTGGGCGGAGCTGCTCGACACGCTCGTGGACTTCCGGGTCCCGGTCGATCCGACCGAGACGCCCAGGGCGACAGCGGACCGGCTGGTCCGGGACACCCTCGACGACGACGACGCGATCGGGTCGGCGCGGCTGCTCGGCCGGGCGGAGGAGCGGGCCCGCTACGCGCGGGATCCGCTGACCGGTGAGCGGTTGCTGCCGGCGCTACGCGCCGTCCGTGGGGCACTCGCCACGCGGGCGGATCGACGGACCCGGCTGCTCGCCGCCGTCCTGCCGCCCTCGGTGCTGCTGCGCTGGCGTACCAGCCTGGCGGACAGGTCCGGCCTCATGGTGGCGCTCACCGGGCGGACCCGGTACCGGCTGCTGCGGTGGAACCCTCGACGGCTGCTGGCCGACCGGGCCGCTCGCTGACCGAACCCCACCCCGGCGCCGGGGTGGGGTTGGGTTCGTCGGGTCGACGTCGTCCTGCGCGGATGCGACCGGGGGCGCGGCGGCTCAGCGACTACCGGGCGGGCCACCCAAGGTCGTGCTCGATCCAGGAAAGAGGCCCTTCGCCTCGCGCGCGATGCCACTACTTCCAGGATCGAGCACGATCATGCGGGAGGGGGCGCGGCGGAGAAGGGCGCGCGGATACGACAGGGGTCGCCGGGGCTGGTGCCCGGCGACCGCTCGTCGCGGCGTACGGCCCGCCTCAGCGGCGGGACCGGCTCAGCGGTGCCCCTCCGGGCGCTGCCGCCACCTGTCCTCCATGCGGTCCAGGATTGACGACCGGCGACCGGATCGGCCACCGCCGCGGGGACGACGACGACTCGTCGTGCCGCCCACCACGTGCAGGTCGGGTGACTGCGCCCGCCGGTGCGACTGCACCGCGAACGCGGCCGACGCCAGCATGACGACAAAGCCCGCCACCGCCAGCGGTGGAGTCTTGATCACCGCGCCATAGACCAGTAGAGCCAAGCCAGCGATGATGACGCCGGCGGCGACGAGCAGGCGACGCCGCGCATGGAAGCGCGGATCGCTGGCGCGCACGGCCGAGGCGAATTTGGGGTCCTCGGCAAGCGACCGCTCGATCTGCTCGAACAGCCGCTGCTCGTGCTCCGAGAGCGGCACGGCACTCCTCCCCGGTCACGTTGGTCGGGCCCACTCGGGCCGACAGACCGTGGCAGCCAACCGGCTGCTTACCCGCAAGTCTACGAGGGGGGTCGCGCGTCGGAAAGCGGGACGACCTATGGGCGGGGTGGATTTTCGTTTCGACGGGCGTCACGGTCGCCCATCAGACTGGCCGGACCTATGACGGACCGCCCGAAACGGGCAGCGGCGGCGTCCGCGGCAGCTTCCGCTTCGCGCCAACCGCGCTCGGGCGCGCCGAGGGTGAGTTGCCGGGGAGCACCCTGCGCCGAGGAGAGCCCTTCCACCCGGACACCGACGAGTCGGATCCGCTCACCCGGGTCCAAGGCGGTGTAGAGCGCCCAGACCGTTTCGAACATCTCGCGGGCGGTGTCGGTGGGAACGTCCAGGGTGCGAGATCGGCTGACGGTGCGAAAGTCGGCCAGCCGGACCTTGAGCGAGACGGTGCGCCCGACCTGACCGGAGCCGCGCAACCGGACGCCGACCTTCGTGCTGAGCGCGAGCAACGCACGGCGGATCTCCAGCGGGTCGGCCACGTCGACGTCGAAGGTCACCTCGGCGCCTATCGACTTGTCGACGTGCTCGGGACTGACCCCGCGCGGGTCGCGCCCCCAGGCCAACTCGTGCAGGTGCGACGCCGAGGCGGCACCGACAGCTCGGCGGAGCATGCCCACCGGCGCCTCGGCGAGGTCGCCGACTGTGGTCAGGCCGAGCCGGCGCAGCGCCTCGGCGGCGCGCTCCCCCACCCCCCACAGGGCGTCCACCGGCAGCGGGTGCAGGAAGTCGAGCACCTGCCCCGGGGGCACGACCAGCAGGCCGTCCGGCTTGGCCCGGGTGGAGCCCAGCTTGGCCACGAACTTCGTCGGCGCCACCCCTACCGAGCAGGTCAGCGCCTGCTCGTCGGCGACCCGGCGACGGATCAGCCGGGCGATGGTGGCCGGGGAGCCGAAGAGCCGACGGGCGCCTGTCACGTCGAGGAACGCCTCGTCGAGGGAGAGCGGCTCGACCAGCGGCGTGACGTCCCGGAAGATCTGCATGACGGCCCGGGAGGCGGCCGTGTAGGCGGAGAAATCCGGTGGCAGGTAGACCGCGTGGGGGCAGCGGGCCCGGGCCTGACTGGTCGGCATCGCGCTGCGTACGCCGTACCGGCGGGCCTCGTAGCTGGCCGAGCTGACCACCCCGCGCGGCCCGACGCCGCCGACGACCACCGGCTGGCCGCGCAGCTCGGGGCGGCGGCGCACCTCGACGGCGGCGAAGAAGGCGTCCATGTCGACGTGCAGGATCGGGCTGGCGGAGTCGTCGGCGTCCGGCCCGAAGCGCGGATCGTCGCCCCGGGGCAACGACTGACTGCGGCCCATCCCGGCAGGTTAACCCGGGGGTACGACACCACCATCGGCCAGCGTGCCGAACCGTCCCCGGATCAGCCCCGGACCACCAACAGCGGCACGGTCAGCTCGGCGGCGGTGTCCGACCCGTGGTAGGCCACCAACTTCGACGCCATCGGCCGCTCGGTGCGACTGGCCATGACCGCGTACGTGTCGTTGCAGGTCACCACCACGTCGCCGATCCGGCCCAGGTGCTCCTCGGGCACCGGCCCGAACCAGCCGGTGGCCACCATCTCCGCGCGGGTGCGTACCCGGGCTGCGGCGCCCAGCACCTCCGACCAGGTGGCCCGCACGTCCTCGACCGCGCCCGGCTCGACGTGCAGGTAGCGCACCCGGGCCTCGCCGGCCACCAGCCGCACCCCGGCCCGCAGTCGCGGATCGGTGTCCAGGTCGAAGCGGTGCGCGGCGGGGATGTCGAGCTGCCCGTGGTCGGCGGTCACCAGCAGCGCCGCGTCCGACGGCAGCCCGTCGACCAGCCGGGCGACCAGGGCGTCCACCTCGGTGGCGGCGACCCGCCAGGGCGCCGAGTCGACGCCGCTGAGGTGGCCGTGCCGGTCCAGGTCGGCGTGGTAGCCGGAGACCAGTGTGGGCCCGGCGCCGGCGGCCAGCGCGGCGAGCATGGCGGTGGCCACCGCGTCCCCGCCGGCGGCGCCCCGGAAGTCGCCACCCCGGTTGGCGGCCAGTGTCAACCCGCTGCCGCCGAACTCCGGCCGACTCACCACTGTCGTCGTCACGCCGGCGGCGCGGGCCCGTTCCAACTGGGTGGGCACCGGCTGCCAGCGCAGTGGCGACGGATCGGCGGCCCAGTCGGTGTGGGTGAGCACCCGATCGGTGCCGGGCACCCGCACGGTGAAGCCGAGCACCCCGTGCGCGCCCGGCGCGACACCGGTGCCCAGCGACACCAGGCTGGTCGGGGTGGTGGACGGGAAACCGGCGATGAGCGGCCGGGCAACCGTCGCGGCGAGCCCGGCGAGGGTCGGCGCGTATGGCGCGGCGGTCGGCAGCTGGTACCACCCGAGCCCGTCGACCAGCAGCACGGCGATCCGGCGTACCCCGGCCAACGCGGGCACGATCCCGAGCGGATCGGGCGAACCGGGCACGCCCAGCACGGCCAGCGCGCTGGGCAGCACGTCGGCGAGACGGCCGCCGCCGTGGTCCGGCCCGAGGATCTCCAGCGGCGCCACAGGTGGCGAGTCGCTCATGCCGGCCGGCGGGCGAACAGGTGCAGTTGGGCGGCCAGATCCCGGTACGGCGGTTGGCCGGCCAGCGCACGTTCCAACTCGACCAGGGCGGCCGGCTGCCCGTCGGCGACAGCGGCCGGCAGCAGGTCGGCAAGCACGCGTACCCCGTGGATCTCCTCGACCACCAGCCCGGCGGCGCCGAGCAGCGCGGCGGCGCCGGCGGCGTCGTAACGTCGGCGCAGCATGTCGCGCGGTCCCGCGGTGCCGGCCGGATCGGCGGCCAGGGTGGTCGCGACGTCCAGGTGCCCGTTCATCGCGCGGCCCAGCACGGCGGCGGCCCGGCCGGCCACCAGCACACTGGCCGCTCCGCCCGGGCGCAGCGCGGTGGCCAGCGCGGCCACCACCGGCGTCGGGTCGTCGACCACCTCCAGCACGGCATGGCAGAGCACCAGGTCGACGCCGGCCGGCTCGACCAGCCCGGCGAGGGCGTCACCGTCGCCCTGCACGGCGGCGATCCGGTCGGCCACCCCGGCCTCGGCGGCGCGGCGGGTGAGCGCGGCGAGCGCGTCGGGGCTGGCGTCGACGACGGTGACCCGATGCCCGGCGCGGGCCAGCGGAACGGCGAAACCGCCGGTGCCGCCGCCCACGTCCAGCACGGTGAGCTCGGCATCGCCGCGCCGGTCCAGCTCGGCGCGGAGCACCGACCAGATCACTGCGGTACGGGGTGTCAGCGGCGGCTCGGCGAACCTGCCTCGGGTCTGCTCCACCCGGCCGAGCCTAGTCACCCGGCCCAGTGGCGGTGCGGGCGTGTGGCGGGCGCGCCACCACACGCCCGATCGGTGCGTGGTGCGGCGGTCGGTCAGACCTCGGTGCCCTCGGCCTCGTCCTCCGCCCGGGACCGACGCTCGTTGGCCACCGGACCGTTCGTCACCTCGTACTCGCGGGGGTCGGCGAGGTGCGACGGCACCCAGCCGGTGCCCAGTCGGGTCCGCCGGGCGTTGGCGATTCCACCGGTGTACGCGTGATTTCCCGTCACTGTCGTTCCCCCTCACGGATCACGGGCCGCTCTGCCCGCTCGGAACGAGTCTCCCGCTCGACGGCTCGGGAAACCGTAATGTGGATCACTGAATCAGCGGAAGTCACGGGAGGCCGAACGCACCGGTGGCTCGATGGCGTCCAGTCGGTCGGCGACCAGGTTGGTCACCCCCTCGTGCCGCTGCAACCGCCCCCGCACCACCAGCGCGGCGCTGGTCCGCGCCACCCGCCGGTAGCGCTGCCACAGCCCCGGCGAGCAGGTGACGTTGAGCATCCCCGTCTCGTCCTCCAGGTTGAGGAAGGTCACCCCGCCCGCGGTCGCCGGGCGTTGCCGGTGGGTGACGATGCCACCGACCCGGATCCGTTGCCCCGGCTCCACCCGGCCGAGCCGGGCGATCGGCACCGCGCCGAGCACGTCGAGCTGACCCCGGATGAACTGGGCGGGATGGCTCTCCGGCGACAACCCGGTGGCCCACACGTCGGCGACCAGCCGGTCCACCGCCTCCATCCCGGGCAGCGTGGGCGCCGCCGCGCCGGTCACCGTGCCGGGCAGCCGACCCGGCCGGTCCTGCGCCGCCGCACCGGCGGCCCACAGCGCCTGCCGCCGGGTCAACCCGAAACAGGCGAAGGCATCCGCGGTGGCCAACGCCTCCAGCTGCGCGGCGGTGAGACCGAGTCGCCGGGCCAGGTCCGGCATGTCGCGGTACGGCCCATCGGCGACCCGTTCGGCCTCGATCCGTTCGGCCACGTCGGCGCCGAG
The DNA here is from genome assembly GCF_015751765.1 of Micromonospora ureilytica. Lineage (NCBI taxonomy): Bacteria > Bacillati > Actinomycetota > Actinomycetes > Micromonosporales > Micromonosporaceae > Micromonospora > Micromonospora ureilytica. The sequence continues at coordinate 369,476 of NZ_JADOTX010000001.1, read as the reverse complement.
GGTCCGCACGCTGGACAGGCCGAGCCGGACGGCGGGGCCGCCCAACCCCCAGGCGTGCGGTGGCTCCCCCGGCCCACTGCCCCACCGGGTCTCCGGGGTGGACTCCAGCACCGCCTTCGCCCCACTGGCGTTGATGTCCGGACGACGGACCTCCACCCCGTGCCGACGGGCGTCGTCGACAAGGGTCTGCGGCGAGTAGAAGCCCATCGGCTGGGCGTTGAGCAGCGCGGCCAGGAACGGCGCCGGGTGGTAGCGCTTGAGCCAGGAACTGGCGTAGACCAGGTAGGCGAAGCTCATCGCGTGGCTCTCCGGGAAGCCGTAGCTGGCGAACGCGGTGAGTTTGCGGTAGACGTCGTCGGCCAGCTCACCGGCGATGCCCCGCTCGGCCATCCCGGCGTAGAGCCGGTCGGCGATCCGGTTCATCCGCTCGACCGACCGTTTGGCGCCCATCGCCCGGCGCAGCTGGTCGGCCTCGGCCGCGTCGAAGCCGGCCAGGTCGATGGCGAGCTGCATCAGCTGCTCCTGGAACAACGGCACACCCAGTGTCTTCTCCAGGGCGTTGCGCATCAGCGGATGCGCGAAGGTCACCGGCTCCTGGCCGTTCTTGCGCCGGATGAACGGGTGCACCGAACCGCCCTGGATCGGGCCGGGACGGATCAACGCCACCTCGATCACCAGGTCGTAGAACTCGCGGGGCTTGAGCCGGGGCAGGGTGGCCATCTGGGCCCGACTCTCCACCTGGAACACCCCGACCGAGTCGGCCCGGCAGAGCATGTCGTAGACCTCCGGGTCGTCCAGTGTCATGTCGCCCAGGTCGAGCCGGGACCCGATCATGTCGTAGCCGTAGTGCAGGGCGGAGAGCATGCCCAGGCCGAGCAGATCGAACTTGACCAGGCCCACCGCGGCGCAGTCGTCCTTGTCCCACTGCAGGACGCTGCGCCCGGGCATCCGCCCCCACTCCACCGGGCACACCTCGATCACCGGCCGGTCGCAGATCACCATGCCGCCGGAGTGGATGCCCAGGTGCCGTGGGAACGTCTGCAACTCGTTGGCGTACTCCACCACCTGCTCGGGAATGTTCTCGACATCGACAGTGGCGACCGAGCCCCACCTGTCGATCTGCTTGCTCCAGGCGTCCTGCTGCCCCGGCGAGTAGCCGAACGCCTTGGCCACGTCCCGCACGGCCGACCGGGGCCGGTAGGAGATGACGTTGGCGACCTGGGCGGCGTGCTCCCGGCCGTAGCGGGTGTAGACGTGCTGGATCACCTCCTCCCGGCGGTCGGACTCGATGTCCACGTCGATGTCCGGTGGGCCGTCCCGTTCCGGGGCGAGGAACCGCTCGAAGAGCAACTGGTGCCGGACCGCGTCCACATTGGTGATCCGCAACGCGTAGCAGACCGCCGAGTTGGCCGCCGAACCCCGACCCTGGCAGTAGATGTCCTGGTCGCGGCAGAACGTGACGATGTCGTAGACCACCAGGAAGTAGCCGGGGAAACCCAGCTCCTCGATCATGTTCAGTTCGTGGTCGAGTTGCGCGTACGCCGTCGGGTGCGCCTGCGGCGGCCCGTAGCGCTCGTGCGCACCGTCAGCGGTCAGCTTCCGCAGCCAGCTCATCTCGGTGTGCCCCGGCGGCACCGGGTACGCCGGTAGCTGCGGCGCGACGAGTTGGAGGTCGAAGGCCAACTCGGCGCCGAACTCGGCAGCCCGCGCCACCGCACCCGGGTACGCGGCGAACCGGGCCGCCATCTCCGCGCCGCTGCGCAGGTGGGCGGTGGCCGCCGCGGGCAACCAGCCGTCGATCTCGTCCAGGCTGCGTCGGGCCCGGACCGCGGCGACGGTGGTGGCCAGCCGACGCCGGCCGGGGCTGGCGTAGTGCACGTTGTTGCTGGCCACCGTCGGCAACCCGGCCGCGGCGGCCAGATCGGCGAGTGCGTCGTTGCGGTCGGCGTCGACGGGATGGCCGTGGTCGGTTAGCTCCACGGCCACCGTCTCCGCGCCGAAGAGCGCGGTCAGCCGGTCCAGCTCACGGGCCGCCGCGTCCACACCCTCGGTGAGCAGCGCCCCCGGCACGTGCCCCTTGCGACAGCCGGTCAGCACCAGCACGTGGTCACGCAACTCGGCGGCGACCTCCTCCAGGTCCCCGTACTCCGGGCGGCCCTTCTCACCGCCGCGTAGCTGGGCGCGGGCGATGGTGGTGGCCAACCGGGCGTACCCCTCGTGACCGTGCGCGAGCACCAGCAGGTGCGCGCCGCGCGGGTCGGGCTCGCCGTTCTGCGGGCCGGGCAGGCCGAGGGACAGCTCCGCACCGAAGATGGTCGGCAGGCCCAACGTACGAGCCGCCTCGGCGAAGCGGACCACCCCGTAGAAGCCGTCGTGGTCGGTGACGGCGAGCGCGGTGAGCCCCAGCCGGGCTGCCTCCTCGGCCAACTCCTCCGGATGACTGGCGCCGTCGAGGAAGCTGAAGTTGGTGTGCGCGTGCAGCTCGGCGTAGGGCACCACGCCGTCGGGGCGGGTCAGCTCCGGCGGCTGGTACTGCTCGCGGCGGCGGCTCCAGGCCGGGGAGTCGCCGCCATCGGCGTCCACCGCGAGTGGGTCCACCACGTGCAGGTGCCGCTCCTCGCGGGACCGCCCGCCCGACCGGCCGGAGCCGCCACCGGCCCGGCCGGAGAGCACCCGCTCCAGCTCCGACCAGGGCATATTCGAGTTGCGGAAGCTCATCGAGCATCCGCCTCCGACCTGGGAAACACCAGCTCAGTCATAGATCGCCTCCACCAGCCACTGCCCGGCCTCGACGGCCAGCAGCAGGGCGGCACCGTCGGCCAGGCTGACCTGGAACCGGGCCCGACGACGGGCCTCGACCGGCGCCCACCACCGCTCGTCCACCGGCCACGGGCCGGCCCAGCCCACGATCTCCGCCGGTTGGCCGGTGCCGACCACCAGCCGGGCCGGTGGGGCGCTCACCACCAACCGCGCGCTGATCACCACCGGCTCACCGGCGGCGTCGTGCACCGTCGCCGCGAGCGGACTGGGCAGCACCACCGCCGGTGCGGGCGCCGGGAGCCGACCCGGCCACGGCGGAGCGTCGGGGCGGGCGGGAAGTCGTTCGTCGCCCCACGGCACCAGTCGCACCTGGTCGGCCGGGGAACGCCCACCACCGAGCACCGCGGTGACCACCGCCTCCGGACCGAGGATGCCCTGCACCCGGCTCAACGCCCGGTGCGCGCGTTCCCGCTCCTCGCCGGTCTCCCCCCAGAGGCCGGCCTGCAGACCGGCCTGAGCGATCACCCCGTCCGGGATCAGTCGCAGCCGGATGATGCCGGCCGTCGGTCGGGACGGTCGGGCGCCGGCGCGGCCGTTGCTGCCGGAGAGCCACCCGTCGAGCTGCCAGCGCACCCGGTCGGCGATGGCCGCGGCGGTGAGCAGGCCATCGTGCCGCCACACCCGGTGCAGCTCCTGCCCGTGCTCGGTGACCGCCTCGATGCCGAGCCGGGTGCAGGCCAGCCCGTGCCCGGCCAGCCGCTCGTGCAGCTGCTCGGCCAACGCCCGGGCCACGAACGCCGCCGCGTCGACCCGGTCGATCGGCTCGTCCTGCTCCGCGGTCACCGTCAGGTCGGCCGGCGGCTGCCGGACGGCGAGTGGGCGGTGGTCCCGCCCGCCGGCCAGTCGATGGGCCAGCGCACCGTCGAACCCGAACCGGGCCAACACGTCGCCGGCCGGCAACGCGGCGAAGTCGCCGAGGGTTCGCACCCCCAGCCGGCGCAGCAGATCGGCCAACGCCGACTGGCCGAGCGCCTCGACCGGCAACCCGGCCAGGAACTCCGGTGTCCCGCCCGGCGCCACCACCCGGCCGGCGCGAGCGGCCAACCCGGCCGCGAACACCCCGTCGGCGATGCCGACCTGGCTCTCCACCAGGCAGGACTGGGCCACGTGCTCGATGATCCGCTCGGCGGCCGCCTCCTCGCCGCCGAGGTAACGGCCCGGCCCCCGGGCGGCCACCGCGCAGGCACCCGGACGGACCACCTCGACCCCGGCGACCAGCTCCTCCACCGCGGCGACCACCGGCTCGAACGCCCGGGCGTCCCGGCCGAGGTCGTACTCCACGACGGTGAGCTGTGGGCAGCGACCCTGTGCCTCCCGCTTGCGCAGCCCTCGACGCACCCCCTCGGCCCGAGCCCGCTCGGAACAGGCGACCACCCGGTTGGCGTGCAGCACGGCGACCGGGCCGGTCGCCGGCACCCCGTCGACGATCTCGGCGGCGAGCACCGGCCAGTCCGGGCACCACAGCAGCAGAGTTCGTGCCGGCGCGCCGGTCACCCCCGACCAACCAGGGCGAGTGGCGCGGCCGATCGGCCCATGGGCGACGGCAGCGTACGAGGGATCACCCGGGTCAGCTCGTCACCCGGGAGCCAGACCTTGATCTCCTTGGGTCGGGCGGCCGCCCCGCGCCCGCGCGCCGAGACGGTGATCTCCCGGCGGCGCAACCGCCCCCGGCCCAGCCCGAGCCCCTCCCAGACTCCACGGACCACCTGCAGCGTCACGTCCGCGCCGTCCCACCGGCCGTACGGGACGAGCACGCTGCCGCGCTGCCGGGCCCGGGCGGCCAACCGGGTGGCGACCGAGGCGGAGACCGAGGCCGGCACTGTGGTGACCACGACGTCCACCCCGTCGATCAGCGCGGCGACCACGGTGGCCCACTCGGGGCCGGGGTTCGGCACCAGGGCCAGCCGGTCCAGGGCGATGCCCAGCTCGGCGGCGGCGCTCGCGCCGAACGTCGGCACCCCGACCACGGCGCACCACGAGCCGGCCCGGGACGCCTCGGCGAGCAGGGCCAACATCAGTGAGGTGCCACCACTGCGGCGGGGCTGGCCGGCGGCGACCGCGATGGTGCTGCCCCGGCGCAGGCCCCGGTTGGGCAGCAGACCGGTCAGCTCGGGCACCACCGGCAGCACCCGGTGCCCACCGACCGGGTCGGGTGCGCTCGCCGGGCGCACCAGATCGGCCAGCGCGGCGGAACCGACCACCATGCGGCCCGCCATTGGACCAACTCCCCCGTCGTTGCTGTGGATCAGATCAGGACCGGCACGCCGTGCCACCGGCCGTCCGGCTCCCCCCGAGGGACGGCCGGTGGCACGGCGGGATCAGGCGGCGAGGCCGTCCAGGGCCGGTTGGTGAGCCACGCCGAGCGCGGTTTCCACCACCGTGACGAACTGTTCGGCGGCGCGGAGCAGATCGTCGGCCTCCCGGGCGCTGACCACCCGGGGGATTCCGGCCTCGGCGGCGGCGCGCTTGCTGGCCCCCGCGGCGAAGAACCGGGACCACTCGTCGAGCTCTGGAGCGACAGCGCAGAGGAGAACCCAGACGCTGGTGATCCGGTTGCGCCGACTCGGCGCGGGGCGGGCCCGGGCGGCGAGCAGGGCGGCCGCCGCGCGCAGGGCCGCCAGGTGGGCAGCCGCGTAGCGCAGGCCGTCAGGTCGGGTCTGGCCGGCCTCGACCAGCCCACGGCGGGCCAACGTGAGGAGCTGGGCGGGGGTGCGGTGCGGCAGCACGTGCGCCGGCACCGTCGGTGCCTGAGCCGGGTTGGTCGGCATGGATGTCTCTCCTCCACGTGGCCGAGACGTCACTCCGGCGGCTGATGCCGCCGACGAGACGCCGAGGTCGGGTGGTGCGGAGGAAGACGCACCGGGTGTGGCCGGCCGGGTGTGGATGCTTCCCCACACCACACCCGGCCGGCGGACCGGCGGGTGCGTCGCCCGCTGCCCGGGGGTCGTGGGCGGCGGGCGACGCTCCTGCCTGTTGGGACCAGGCTCGCGACTGCCCGGAAACCCTGGTGCGGCCCGCGGAGCCACACCGCCCGGAGGTGGCGCCGCGAAACGCCGCGCTCCGGCTGGTTGGAACGGGCGTTCGAGGCAATCGAACACTCGTTCTAACTGCTGCTGACAGTACACCTCCCCTCCGACGAAAATGCAACGTGTGACGCGCTGAGCGTGCCGGCCGGGTGAACCCACACCGGCGAACCGGGAAGAATGACGACATGCAGCCACACCCGAACGTACGAGCGGTGCAGGACGCGCTCACCACCGCCGGCACGCTCGACGGCGCGGGCGAGCCCAGCATGGTCCGTCTGCTGCCCGACGCGGTGCACACCGCCGCGGCCGCCGCCGACGCGCTCGACGTCGAGGTCGGTCAGATCGCCAACTCACTGATCTTCGACGCGGACGACACGCCGCTGCTCGTCCTCACCTCCGGCGCGCACCGGGTCGACACCGCCGGCCTGGCGGCATCGATCGGCGTCACCCGGCTACGCCGGGCCACCCCGGAGTTCGTCCGGGCCCACACCGGACAGCCGATCGGCGGGGTCGCCCCACTCGGGCACCCGCACCCGCTGCGCACCCTGGTGGACACCGCGCTGGCGGCGTACCCGGAGATCTGGGCCGCGGGTGGCGTACCCCAGGCGGTCTTCCCGACCACCTACGCCGAACTGCTGCGGGTCACCGCCGGCACCCCGGCCGAGGTGGCGTGAGCGAGCGAACCAGCAGCACGGTTCCGGAGCTGGTCACGCTGCACGTGTGGCGGACCTCCCGCGGCGCGCTGACCCGGGCGCTGACCCGGATGGCACTGGATCCACGCCGGTTGCGGGCCCTCCCGGGCGTTCGGTTCGGCAAGCTGCTGGGCACCGGGACCGGCACCGACTTCGGGCCGAGGGACGCCGACCTGACCCGGTGGGCGGCGCTGACCGTCTGGGACTCCCCCGCCGCGGCGGCCGGCTTCGACGACTCGTCGGTCGGGCGGGCCTGGGCCCGCATCGCCCACGCCCAGGCCCGGATCGACCTGCGCCCGCTGACCAGTCGGGGCGAGTGGTCCGGCCAGCAGCCGTTCGGCGACCCGTCGGGCGGCCAGGTCACCGGCCCGGTGCTGGCACTGACCAGGGCTCGGCTGCGGGCCCGCCGGGCGGCCACCTTCTGGCGGGCGATCCCGCCGGTGGCCGCCGCCCTGCGCGACGCGCCCGGGCTGCTGGCCCGCTTCGGGGTCGGAGAGGCGCCGTTGGGCTGGCAGGGCACGGTGAGCGTGTGGCGTGATCCGACGGACCTGGTGGCGTTCGCGTACCGTCACCCGGAGCATCGGGCGGCGATCATGCGAACCCCCACCGCGGGCTGGTACGCCGAGGAGCTGTTCGCCCGGTTCGAGGTGCGCGACGTGGTCGGCGACCGGTCGGTGCTCGGGTGGGTCGCCGAGGGTGGCCCGGAAATGATGAAGGGTGGACGGGCATGAGGTTGGTGCGCTGGACGCCGGACGATCTCGTCCGGCGGCTGGACGACGTGGTGGCCGTCTACGGCGAGGCGATGGGATACCGCACCGACCTGCTGGAGGCTCGACGCGGTTACATCGCCACCCACGTCCGCCGACCAGGTTTCCGGGCGGTCGCCAGCCTGACCAGCGAGGGTCACCTCGCCGGCTTCGGCTACGGCTACCTGGGCGCCTCCGGTCAGTGGTGGCACGACCAGGTGCACCGTGCGTTGGACGCCCCGACCCGCACGCGCTGGCTCACCCACTGCTTCGAGGTGGTCGAGCTGCACGTCCGGCCACCGGCGCAGGGGCACGGCCTGGGCACCGGTCAGCTGCGCGCGCTGCTCGGCATGGCGGAGGGCGACACCGTGCTGCTGTCCACCCCGGAGGCCGACGAGCAGACCTCGCGGGCCTGGCGGTTGTACCGACGGTTCGGCTTCGTCGACGTGCTGCGCGACTTCCACTTCCCCGGCGACGAGCGGCCGTTCGGCGTACTCGGTCGGGACCTGCCGCTCGAGCCACCGGCGTCATGACCCGGCGGATCTCCTGGACGCTGCTCGCCGTCCTGGTGTTCGCCCAGATCTGCTACCCGCTCACCACCGGCGCCGCCCGGGCCGGGCTCACAGTGGCCACCGTCGTCCTCGGTTGGCTGCTCTCGGTCGGCCACGCGCTGCTCAGCCGGGGCCCACGGGTGGCGGCGGCGCTGGTCGCGGTGGCCACCGGCGGCGGGTTCGCGATCGAGGCGGTCGGGGTGGCCACCGGCGTGCCGTTCGGCAGCTACGACTACTCCGGCGAGTTGGGCCCCAAGCTGGCCGGTGTGCCACTGATCATTCCGCTGGCCTGGACCTGGATGGCCTGGCCGGCGTGGCTGGCAGCGGTCCGACTGACCGGCGGCAACGCCACAACGGCCAGTGGCGGCGGGCCGACGGCCGGCGGCAGCGGGCCGACGGTGGGTCGATGGGTGGGGCGGATCGCGCTGGCCACTGTGGGGCTGGCCGCCTGGGACCTCTTCCTCGACCCGCAGATGGTGGCCGAGGGCTACTGGGTCTGGCGCGACGCCACCCCGGCCCTGCCCGGCCTGGCCGGCATCCCGGTCAGCAACTACCTGGGCTGGCTGCTCTTCGCGGTGCTGCTGATGAGCGCGCTGCGCCCGCTGGCCGGGCCTGCCGTCGAGCACACCGATCGGCGGGACCACCCGATGGTCGCGCTCTACCTGTGGACGTACTTCTCCAGCATCCTGGCCCACGCCGTCTTCCTCGACCTGCCCGCCTCGGCGCTCTGGGGCGCCGCCGGCATGTCGGTGACCGCCGTACCCCTGGTGGTGACCCTCCTGCGTGCCCGCCGGGGCGGTGACCCCGGTCGGGAGGACCACCAGCCACACCGCCCCGGCGTCGACGCGACCCGATGACCGTCCTGCTCGCCCTGCTGATCGCCGTCGCCGCGTTGACCGGGCACACCTGGCTCAACGCCGCCCGCTGGCTGCGCCGGCCCGCCGACCGGCCCGACGAGGTCGACGAGCCGGTGGCGGTGCTGCTGCCGCTGCGCGACGAGGCCACCCGGGTCACGCCCTGCCTGCGCGCCCTGCTCGCCCAGCGCGGCGTACCCGGGCTGCGCGTCGTGGTCCTCGACGACGGGTCCACCGACGGCACCGCCGACGTGGTCCGCGCGGTGGCCGGCGACGACCCCCGGGTCACGCTGCTCACCGGGGTCGCCCCACCGCCGGGCTGGCTGGGCAAGCCGCACGCCTGCTGGCAGCTGGCCACCCGGGCCGACCCGGACGCCACCGCGCTGGTCTTCGTCGACGCCGACGTGGTGCTCGCCCCGCACGCCGTGGCCGCTGCCGTCACCGAACTGCGCGCCGCCCGCGTGACGCTGCTGTCGCCGTACCCCCGGATCGTGGTGGCGACGGCGGCCGACCGGTTGGTGCAGCCGCTGTTGCAGTGGCTCTGGCTGACCTTCCTGCCGCTGCGCGCGATGGAACGCTCGCCGCGGCCGTCGCTGGCCGCGGCGGGCGGGCAGTTCCTGGTGGTGGACCGGGCCGGCTACACCGCCGCCGGCGGGCACGCCGCGGTCGCCGACAAGATCCTGGAGGACGTCGAGCTGGCCCGGACGGTCAAGCGGGCCGGCGGGCGGATCGCCCTGGCCGACGGTTCCCGACTGGCCACCTGCCGGATGTACGACGACTGGCCGCAACTGCGCGACGGGTACTCGAAGTCGCTCTGGGCGTCGTTCGGGCACCCGGGCACGGCGGCGGCCGTGGTGACGGCGCTGCTGCTGCTCTACACCGCCCCACCGCTGATCGCGCTGGGGTTCGCCTCGACAGCTCCCCGGGTGTCAATGGTGTCGCTCGGCGCGTACCTGCTCGGGGTGGCCGGACGAGTACTCACCGCCCGCGCGACCGGAGGCCGGTGGTGGCCCGACGCGCTCGCACACCCCGTGTCGGTCGTGGTCCTCGGTTGGCTGACCCTGCGGTCGTACCATCTGCGAAAGCGACGCCGCCTGACCTGGCGGGGCCGCCCGGTCAGCTAGGGAGGCGCGGCATGGCGCGGATCGTGGTCGTCGGCGCCGGGGTGGGTGGCCTCGCCACCGCCGCCCGGCTGGCCGCCACCGGGCACCAGGTGACCGTCTTCGAGCGGGCCGACACTGTCGGCGGCAAGCTCGGCCGGTACGCGCACGACACCCCGGCCGGGTCGTTCCACTTCGACACCGGGCCGAGCCTGCTCACCCTGCCCGAGGTCTTCCACGACCTGTTCGAGGCGACCGGGGCGAAGCTCGACGAATACCTGGACCTGGTCCCGCTGGACCCGATCGTCCGGCACGTCTTTCCAGACGGTGGCCCGACCCTGGACTCGTGCGCCGACCCGGTGGAGTTCACCGCCCGGATCGGGGCCGCCCTCGGCGACCGGGCGGCAGCCGACTGGCAGCGGCTGTGGCGGCGGGCGGCACGCGTGTGGCAGGCCTCCTCGCGGGACATCCTGCGCCGTACCGTCGATTCTCCCCGCGACCTCGCGTCGCTGGCCTGGCGCGTCGGCGACCTGGCCGCCATCGCCCCGGGCCGCAGCCTGCGCGGCCTGGGCCGCCGGCACCTGTCCGACCCGCGGCTGCGGATGCTGCTGGACCGGTACGCCACCTACACCGGCGCCGACCCACGCCGGGCACCGGCGGCGCTGGTCGCGGTCCCCTACGCCGAGCTGACCTTCGGCGGCTGGTACCTGCGCGGCGGGCTGGGCACGCTCGCCGACGCGCTGCTCACGCGCTGCCTGGACCTCGGCGTGGTCGTGCAGACCGACGCCACTGTCACCCGGATCGACGCCACCGGCGGCCGGGTGCACGGGGTACGCCTCGCCGGCGTCACCGCCCCGGTGCCCGCCGACGTGGTGGTGGCCAACGTGGACGCGCTCACCGTCTACCGTGACCTGCTGCCGCACGCGCGTCGGCTGGCCGGGCTGACCGACCGCAGCCTCGCCGGCTTCGTGCTGCTGCTCGGCGTCTCCGGCAACACCGGGCTGGCCCACCACAACGTCTTCTTCCCGGACGACTACGACGCCGAGTTCGACGCGGTCTTCGGTGACCCCGGGCGGGGCGTACGGGCCCGGCCGGCGGCCGACCCGGCGGTGTTCGTCACCGTGGCCGACGACCCGATGGTCCGCCCAGCCGGACACGAGGCGTGGTTCGTGCTGGTCAACGCCCCTCGGCAGGGCAGCGCGGCGGGTGCTGTCGACTGGCGACGCCCGGGGCTGGCCGACGCGTACGCCGACCGGATCCTGGACGTTCTGGCGCGGCGCGGCGTGGACGTGCGCGACCGGCTGCTGTTCCGCGAGATCCGCACCCCCGCCGACCTGGACGCGGCGACCGGCGCGCCAGGTGGCTCGATCTACGGCACCGCCGGTGGGCTGCTCCGCCCGGCCAACCGGGGCCCGGCGAACGGGCTGTGGCTGGTGGGCGGCTCGACCCACCCGGGCGGCGGGTTGCCGATGGTGACCCTCTCCGCGCAGATCGTCGCCGACGAGATCGGCCCGGCCTGGTAGACCGGTCCGTGCCTATACCGGTCCGTGCCTGTTCCGGTCGGCGTCGGGATGGGCCGCTCAGCCGGCGTCGAGCAGGGCGCGGCGGATGCTGGAGAGCAGTTGCCCTAGGCCGAAGCCGGCCAGCAGCACCCAGACCGCTGTCGCCATGGTGATGGTGCCGGCGGCCAGGTCCGGCTCGATCAGCCCGGCCAGCCCGGCGACCAGCAGACCGGCCAGCGCCACCGAGACCCGGGTGGGGCGTTCGCCCACCGTCACCGCGCCGATCTCCCGCATGCCGGCGGCGACCGCCCGCGCGCGGACGTACTCGTGCAGCCAGGACAGCGCGCCGCCCGCCACGACCAGCCCACCCGGCGCGCCCAACAGCCAGAACGCCAGCAGCCACGCCACCTCACCGAGGCGGTCGGCGACCGAGTCGTAGACGTAGCCGAGCCGGGTCGTGCGACCGGTGGCGACCGCCACCGCACCGTCCACGCTGTCCGCCACGGCGGCGAGCAGCACGAACAGCGCGCCGAGGAACGGCCCGTCCCCCGGCCGGCCCACCAGCAACGGTACGCAGAAGCAGAGCAGCACCCCGGCCACGGTGACCGCGGTGGGGCTGACCCGCAGCCGGCCCAGCACATATCCGACGTGGTACGCGAATCGCAGCCAGGCGCGCACCACCGGCGCCGCGACCCGAGGGTCGAACCCGCCGTGCAACCGCGCCCACGCCGTGGCGTACTGATCCCAGTTCAGCTGTGTGCCCACCACGGATCAACCGTCGTGCCGGGCAACAGGTGTCGCAGGCGCAGCGTTCACACGCGGGCGCCGGCTTTCAGGTTCTGCCAGACCTCACGGGTCGCGGTGGAGCGGTTGAGGGTGATGAAGTGGATTCCCGGCACGCCCTCGTCCAGCAGCCGGCGGCACATCTCGCTGGCCTGCTCGATGCCGAGCCGGCGGACGGCGTCCGGGTCGTCGGCGACGCGCTCGAAGCGGGCCGCCAACACCCGTGGGAACGGCGCACCGGACAGCTGCACCGACCGCTCGATGGTGCTGAACTGGGTCACCGGCATCACCCCGGCCAGGATCGGGGTGTCACAGCCGGCAGCGGCCACCCGGTCACGTAGCCGCAGGTAGTCGTCGGCGTCGAAGAACATCTGCGTGACCGCGAACTCCGCGCCGGCCCGACACTTGCGGACGAACTGGGCGGTGTCGCTGGCCACGTCCGGCGAGCGGGGGTGCTTGTACGGGAAGGCCGCCACGCCGACGCTGAAGTCACCGGCGTTGCGCACCAGCCGGACCAGGTCCTCGGCGTAGTCCACGCCCTCGGGGTGACGGATCCACTCACCGCCCGGGTTGCCCGGGGGGTCGCCACGAACGGCCAGCACGTTGCGCACGCCCACCCCGGCGAGCCGGCCGACCACGTGCCGCAGCTCGGCGACGGAGTGGTTGACCGCGGTCAGGTGGGCCATCGGCAGCAGTGTGGTCTCGGTGGCGATCCGCTCGGTCACCGCCACGGTGGTGTCCCGGGTCGAGCCGCCGGCGCCGTACGTGATCGACACGAACGACGGGCGCAGGGACTCCAACTCGCGGATGGCCTGCCAGAGCAGCTGCTCCCCCGCCTCGGTCTTGGGCGGGAAGAACTCGAACGAGAAGGTCGGCTGGCGCTCACGGATGAGCTCCCCGATCGCCGGCTGCGGATTGGGGAGTGTCGAGGGAAGACCGAGCGCCACGACCCGACTCTAGCTGTCGATGCCACCAGGACCCAGGCCCTTCCCATCCCAGCGTCCGGCACCGTCCGGTGCGCCCGGGTCCGGCGTGCCCGAGCGCCCCGGTCCGGCGTGCCCGAGCGCCCCGGTCCGGCGTGCGGAAAGACGTCGTACCTCCGGGGTAGGAATGGGTGGTGCGGGAGGGGCGGCGGGGGTGGCCCGGGGTCCTGCGCGGGGGTCAGCAACCGAGCGGTGACGCCGGTCCCGTCCGGTCGGGCGGGTGGGTCGTCACCGCACCGACGCCCGCCAGGAGGACCCATGATCCCGCCCGCATCGCCGCGCCCCGCGCAGCTCGGGCCGCTGCTGGCCCGGTACCGACTGGCCCGGGGCTGGAGCCAGCAGCGAGCCGCCGCCGAGTTGTGTGCCGCCGCCGGGGTGCCGACGCTGAGTCGGCACGAGATTTCCCGGTGGGAACGACAGCGTCGCGTGCCGGGCGGGTTCTGGCTCGGCTGGCTCGCCGTCGTCCTGGACGTGCCGCTGGTGGCGCTCGCCGAGGCCGCCGCGGCCACCCGTCGGGCCGGCTCGACACGGGCCACCGGGCCGGGCCGCGCCGCGCTGGCCGGCGCGCGACCGGCTGGGCGGAGGGGTCCCGGCCGCACCGGCGGGACTACGCGTGGCGGTGGAGCACGAGCCATGACGACCGGCTAGCGTCGGGGCGTGACCCACGCTGCTCCCGTGTCCCCCGTCGACCGCGCCGGCCTACGGCAGCGGGTCGACAAGGCTCTCACCGAGTTCCTGGCTGGCCAACGGGTCCGGCTCGCCGCCGTGGACGACGCGCTGGGTCCGGTGGCCGAGGCGATCGAGGCGTTCGTGCTCGGTGGCGGCAAGCGGCTGCGTCCAGCATTCGCGTACTGGGGGTTCCGGGGGGCCGGCGGGGTGGACGGCGACCAGGTGCTCACCGCCCTGGCCGCGCTGGAGTTCGTCCAGGCCAGCGCCCTGATCCACGACGACCTGATGGACCGTTCCGACACCCGTCGCGGCGAGCCCGCGGTACACCGACGGTTCGCCACCCGGCACCGGGAGGCCGGCTGGGGCGGCGACCCGGACGGTTTCGGCGACGCCGCGGCCATCCTGCTCGGGGACCTGTGCCTGGTCTGGTCCGATGAGCTGCTGCACTCCGCGGGCCTGGACCTGTGGGCGTTGGCCCGGGCCCGGCCGGTCTTCGACGAGATGCGCACCGAGGTCACCGTCGGGCAGTACCTCGACGTGCTGACGCAGGTCACCGGGGACACCTCGGTGGAACGGGCCAGCAAGGTCGCCCGGTACAAGTCCGCGAAGTACACCGTCGAGCGTCCGATGCTGCTCGGCGCCGCACTGGCCGACGCGCCGGAGGACGTCCGGACGGCCTACTCGGCGTACGGGCTGCCGCTGGGCGAGGCGTTCCAGCTCCGCGACGACGTGCTGGGGGTCTTCGGCGACCCGACGCTGACCGGCAAGCCGGCCGGGGACGATCTGCGCGAGGGCAAGCGGACCTACCTGGTGGCGGCGACCGTGGAGGCCACCGACGACGCGGGCCGCGAGCTGCTGCTCAGCCGGCTCGGCGACCCGGAGCTGGACGAGCAGGGGGTGGCCCGGCTCCGCGAGGTGATCTCGGGGAGCGGGGCGCTGGCCCGTACCGAACAGCGGATCGTCACACTCACCGACACCGCCCTGGCCGCCCTGACCGCCGTCGACCTGGACACCGAGGCCCGCCAAGCCCTGGTAGACCTGGCCATAGCCGCAACCCGCCGAGCCGACTAACCCCCCTTGCCCCCTCCCCCCACCCCCACCCTCAGGGTTGATCATGAGGTTAGCGACCTTCGCCTCGGCGTGTCGCGCCGCTAACCTCATGATCAACGCGGGGGAAGCGGACAGGGGCGGAGCGGGGTTAGAAGCCTTGGGCTTGGGCTCGGCGTTTTACCTCGCGGGCCTGGTCGCCGGAGAGGGCGGCAGCCGGGGTGGCGCCGGGGAGGGTGTCGTCCGGCTCGTAGAGCCAGCGCAGGACGGCCTCGTCGTCGTAGCCGTTGTCGGCGAGCAGGTTGAGCACGCCGGGCAGGTGCTTGAGCGCGGTCTGGTTGGCAACCAGGTCCGCCGGGATACGGCGGATGCCGTCGCGGCGGACCGCCAACAGCTCCCGGTCACGGATCATCTGGTGCACCTTGCTGATCGACACGTCGAGGCGTTCGGCGACGTCGGGCAGGGTCAACCAGCCGGCCGGGTCGGTGGGTCCGGCGAGCTCCAGGCCGGGTGCGGCCTGGTCGGGTACGGGTTCGGTCACCCGACCACCCTGCCACGCCGCCGCCGCGACGAGCCACCGGCACCCCGGGCGACCCACCGACGCCCACTCTCCTGACCGCCGCTGACCAGCGAATGAGGGGCGGTGAGCACGGCAGGACGGACTAGTTCGGCGTACGGCTGTAGCATCCTGTTCATCCTTCACCCCCTGGACACATAGACTGCCTACCGATGGACACTCAGGTCGCCGACACGTTGCTGGGCTCGCTGATCGACGGGCGCTACCGCATTCGCGGTCGCGTGGCCCGTGGTGGCATGGCGACCGTGTACACCGCCACCGACGAACGCCTTGAGCGCACCGTCGCTGTCAAGATCATTCACCCGACCCAGGCGAGCGAAGCACGGGCCCGGATCGCCAACTTCGTGGCCCGGTTCACCGACGAGGCGAAGACCATCGCCCGGCTGACCCACCCGAACGTGGTGGCGGTCTACGACCAGGGCACGCACGCCGGCCTGCCGTACCTGGTGATGGAGTACGTCCGTGGCCGCACGCTGCGCGACGTGCTGGCCGAGCGACGTCGACTCAACCCGGACGAGGCGCTGGCCATCGCCGAGCAGATGCTCGCCGCGATCGCCGCAGCGCACCGGGCCGGTCTCGTGCACCGCGACGTCAAACCGGAGAACGTGCTGGTCGCGGAGGCGCCTACCGGTGGCGTCGCCAACCTGGTCGACAGCGTCGTGAAGGTGGCCGACTTCGGGCTGGCCCGGGCGGTCGAGGCGAGCGCCGACGAGGAGCAGGGCAACCAGCTGATGGCCACCGTGGCGTACGTCGCCCCGGAGCTGGTCACCGAGGGCCGCGCCGATCCGCGCACCGACGTCTACTCGGCCGGCATCGTGCTGTTCGAGATGCTCACCGGTCGTGTGCCATACGACGGGGACCGCCCGGTGGACGTCGCCTGGCAGCACGTCGACCGGGACGTGCCGGCGCCCTCGACGTTGGTGCCGGGCCTGCCGTCGGTCCTCGACGACCTGGTGCAGCGGGCCACCCGGCGTGATCCCGGCGCCCGGCCCGCGGACGCCGGCGCGTTGCTGGCCGAGGTGCAGGTCGCCCGGGATCGCCTGGGTGACGCCAACAGCCACACCGCAGTACTCCGCCCGGTCAGCGACGAACCCTCGCTCTCCCAGCCGACCATGATGGTCGCGACGGTCCAGCCGCCCAACCGCCCGTCGTGGGCACGACTGCCCGAGGGCGCCAGCAGCCAGGGGCCGGGCCGCCGTCGGGCCGCTCCGGAGCCGGCGGAGGGCCTGGGCGCCCGGCTCGCCGCGCTGCGCGGCACGATGCTGAGCAACCCCCGTGGCCGGCTGGCCGTAGCGGCCGTGGTGGTGACGCTGGGCCTGGTCGCCGCGATCGGGGGGTGGTGGTTCGGCGTCGGCCGCTACACGGACGCTCCGCAGCTGGTGAGCCTGAGCAATGCCCAGGCGCAGGCGCAGGCCGACCGGGCTGGGCTCATCCTGAAGTACGCTGAGCCGCGCTTCGACGAGAAGGCCCCGAAGGACAGCGTGCTGGAGCAGAGCCCGGCGTCCGCTGCCAAGATCGTCAAGGGTGGCACGATCACCCTGACCCTGTCCCTCGGCCCGGAGCGTTTCCCCGTACCGGACATCATCGGCAAGGAGTTCGAGCTCGCCGAGGCGGACCTGGTCAACGTGAAGTTGGTGGTGGCCAAGGGCACCGCCCGCTACGACGACAGCCTGCCGGCCGGGGTCGTGGTGGACAGCTCCCCCAAGGTGGGTGCCGAGGTCAAACCAGGTGCGAAGATCACCCTCATTCTGAGCCGGGGCAGGGCGCCGGTGACGGTGCCGAACCTGGTCGGCAAGAGCCTGACCGACGCCCGGACGACCCTGGCCCAGCTCAACCTGACGTTGGTGGAAACCTACAAGGACTCCGACAAGCCGAGGGACGAGATCCTCGGCCAGAGCCCGGCCGACGGTGCCGGCGTGGAGAAGGGCACCCAGGTCAAGCTGGACGTCAGCAAGGGGCCACCGCTGGTCGCCATGCCGCGGGTGGTCGACCTGCCCTGCCAGCAGGCCAAGCAGGCGCTGGAGGGCCAGGGCTTCCCGGTGACGGTGGCGATCAACCCGAACGCCGTGGTCCGGATCCAGCTCCCGGGCGAGAATTCGCAGGTGGCGCCCGGGACCCCGGTCACCCTGACGTGCTTCTGATGCCGACGATCTCCGCGCGGTCGGTGGGCACGCACACTCCGACCTCGGGTGGGCTGGCGAAGGCTGCCCTGCCGTACGTTGACGCGACCGGTGCGCAGGTGGTGCAGGTCTACGTCTCCAACTCGCGAGGCTGGGCCCTGCCCAACGGCGACCCCGTGCAGGACGCCCTGTTCCGCGACGGTTGCGCCGAGCGGGGCATTCCCGCGTTCATCCATGCCGCGCTGCTGGTCAACGTCGGCTCACCCACCCCGGCCACTGTCGAGAAGTCGGCCCAGACGCTGGAACACGCGTTGCGTCGGGGTGTGGCGATCGGCGCGCGGGGGGTCGTGTTCCACGCGGGCAGTTCGGTGGACGAAGGGCACGCTGAGGCGGCGATGCGACAGGTCCGCGAGGTGTTGCTGCCGCTGCTCGACTGGGCCGCCGACGCTGGCGGGCCGATGTTGCTGGTCGAGCCGAGCGCCGGCGGAGGCCGGTCACTGGCCTCCCGGGTGGAGCAGCTCGGCCCCTACCTGGACGCGGTGGACCGGCACCCCATGCTCGGGGTCTGCTTCGACACCTGCCACGCCTGGGCGGCCGGCCACGACCTGGCGGCCGAGGGTGGCATGACGGCGACCCTGGACACCCTGGTGGCCACTGTCGGTGCGGACCGGCTGCGGCTGGTCCACGCCAACGACTCGAAGGATCTGCGCGGCTCCACCCGGGATCGGCACGAGAACATCGGCAAGGGCACCATCGGTGAGCCGGCCTTCGCCGAGCTGATGGCCCACCCGGCAACCGCCGGGGTCCCGATCGTCGTGGAAACCCCCAGCGAGAAGCACGTAGGCCACGCCGCCGACATCACGACCCTCACCCGCCTGTCCCACCCCTAACGCCCACCCCCACGCCCACCCCCACCCCTCCCCGGCGTCCCCCACTCACCCCGGTGATCATGAAGTTATTGCCATGACACGCCGATCCGAGTGGCAATAACTTCATGATCACCGGGGGTGGGGCTGGGGTGTGGGGGCCAGGGGTGGGTTAGGCGGCGGCGAGGATGCGGGGTAGGGCTGCCAGGGCGCGGTCGATGTCCGCGTCGCTGAGGCCCAGGTGGGTGACCAGGCGGGCGGTACGGGGGCCGAGCACCGAGATCAGTACGCCCTCGGCCCGTGCCGCGGCAGCCAGGGCCCGCGCGTCCAGGGTGTGCTTGGTGAGGTCCAGCGCGACCAGGTTGGTACGGACCGTGGTGGCCAGCACACCGAACGGCGCGACCGCCTCGGCGAGCCGGGCCGCCTTCGCGTGGTCGTCGGCCAGCCGGTCGATGTGCTGCGCGAGCGCGTACCGGCCGGCGGCGGCGAGAATGCCGGCCTGGCGCATGCCACCGCCCATCCGCTTGCGGAGCAGCCGGGCACGTTCGATCTTCTCCGCACTGCCCAGGACCAGCGAACCGACCGGCGCGCCGAGCCCCTTGGAGAGGCACACCGACAGCGTGTCGAAGAGCCGGCCGTACTCGATCAGCGGCACCCGGTCGGCGACGTGCGCGTGCCAGATTCGGGCGCCGTCACAGTGCAGCGCGACGCCCGCCTCGTCGGCGACGCCGCGCAGATCCCGCAGGGTCGCCAGCGGAATCACCCCGCCACCGCCGCGATTGTGAGTCTGCTCGACGGCGATCGCGCGGGTGGGGACAGCGAAGTAGCCGTCCGGCCGGATCATCCCGGCCACCACCTCCGGGTCGATGTCCGCGCCCACCGCGGGCCAGGTCCGCGAGGAGATCCCGCCGTACGCGGCCGCGGCGCCGATCTCGTACGTGACCACGTGCGCGTCGGCGTCGCAGAGCAACTCGTCCCCGGGCGGCACCAACAGTTGCAGGGCGATCTGGTTCGCCATCGACCCACTCGGGGCGAACAGCGCCGCCTCGTGCCCGAACAACGCGGCGACCTCGGCCTCCAGCGCGTTGACGCTCGGATCCTCGCCGTAGACGTCGTCACCGACCTCGGCGGTGGCCATCGCCTCCCGCATCCCGGCGGTGGGTCGCGTCACCGTGTCGGACCGCAGGTCCACGAACAGATCAGGCATGTTCTTCCCTTCGGCGGCCGGCTGCGGGCGGGTTCGCGCGCTCAGCCACGGAGCATCTCCGCTACGAGGAACGCCAACTCCAACGACTGCTGGGTGTTCAGTCGCGGGTCGCAGGCGGTTTCGTACCGGTCGGGCAGGTCGAGATCCTCGATGCCCTGGGCACCGCCGAGGCATTCGGTGACGTCCTCGCCGGTCAATTCGACGTGCAGGCCACCGGGGTGGGTGTCCAGCCCCCGGTGCACCTCGAAGTAGCCGAGCACCTCGTCGACGATGCGGTCGAAGTGCCGGGTCTTGTAGCCGTTGGACGACTCGTGCGTGTTGCCGTGCATCGGGTCGCACTGCCAGACCACCTTGGCGCCGGCAGCGGTGACCTTGGCGACGATCGGCGGCAGGGCGTCGCGTACCCGGTGGTTGCCCATCCGGCTGATCAGGGTGAGCCGGCCGGGGACGTTGTCCGGGTTGAGCTTCTCGCACAGCTCGATCGCCTCGTCCGGGGAGGTGGTCGGGCCGAGCTTGACCCCGATCGGGTTGGCGATCCGGGAGATGAAGTCGATGTGCGCGCCGCTGATCTGCCGGGTGCGCTCGCCGACCCAGAGGAAGTGCCCGGAGAGCCCGTACGCCCGACGGTCGGAGACCCGGGTGAGCGCCCTGTCGTACTCCAGGGCGAGGGCCTCGTGGGAGCAGTAGAGCGTGACGGTGCGCAGCGCCTCGTCGTCGGTCATGCCGCAGGCCCGGATGAAGGCCAGCGCCCGGTCGATCTCCCGGGCGATCGCCTCGTAACGCTCCCCCGCCGGGGAGTTCTTCACGAAGCCCTTGTTCCAGTCGTGCACGGCGTGCAGGTCGGCGAGCCCGCCGGCGAGGTAGGCCCGGAGCATGTTCATCGCCGCCGCCGAGTTGGCGTACGCGCGGATCATGCGCTGCGGGTCGGCGACCCGGGCGGCCGGGTCGGCCTCCAGTGAGTTGATCATGTCGCCGCGGTACGCGGGCAGGCCGCGCGCGTCGGTCGGCAGCGAACGGGGCTTCGTGTACTGCCCGGCGACCCGGGCGACCTTGACCACCGGCAGCGACGCGCCGTAGGTGAGCACGATCGCCATCTGGAGCAGGGTGCGGGCGTTGGCCAGCAGGTGGCTCTCGGTGTTGTCCACGAACGTCTCGGCGCAGTCACCGCCCTGCAGCAGGAACGCCTTGCCCTCGCAGACCAGGGCGAGCTTCTGCCGGAGCTGGTCCACCTCGTAGGGCGCGACGACCGAGGGCACGGTGTCGAGGACCTTGCAGACCGCGGCGACCGCTGCCGGGTCGGACCACGGCAGGACCTGCTCGCGGGGCAGCTCCCGCCATCGGTCCAGGCCGAGCGCGGCGTCCTCCGCGGAGTCGACGGTCGGTCGGCTGGTCTGCAGGCCCGGGCTGCCCACCGCGGGATGGCTCAGCTGATGCCACTCATGGCGCATGACAGAAAGCGTACGGCGACTGTCGAGGCGCCCTGGCGGCGAGGGGGACGGTTCCGGCAGATGGGAGATCAATCTGCCGGGCGCTGGTCAGGTTACTCGGGTACGAAGGCGCCGGTCGGCGGCGGCGCGGCAGGCGCGGCAGGCGCGGTGCCCGGCGCTTCCCCGGCGATGCACCAGTCGCTTCCGTCCCGGGTGACCGTGAAGACCAGTGGCCGGGTGACGGTGCGCTTGCCTACCGCGACGGAGACCGAGACGCGGACTTCCTGCCCGAGCGGCCCGGACCGGACGTCGGTGATGGCCGCCTTCGGCACCTGGAAGTGGTCGGCGAAGTCACCGTTGGGGCCGGTGGCACCCAGGTCGAAGCCGTCGTGCAGCAGGGCGCAGAGCTGGCTGCGGCCGGCGGCGACGTCCTTGGCCGTCATCGCGTCGAGGTACGCCTGCACGCGCTCACGGGAGCGGGTGGCGGCCTCCTCGGCGGGGACTCGGGGCGGCTTCGCGGCGGACTCGTCCTCGTCCCCGCCGCCGATTCCGCAGCCGACCAGGGCAACCGGCAGCAGCATCAGCCCGGCGGCTGTCGCCACCAGCCTGCGGTGGGTCAGGCTCATGATCACCTCCGTCGGCGGTGAGATCGAGACGTGCCGAGCCGCGAGTCTGCCACATCCAGCTGATCGAGCCCAACGGCGGCGGCCCGGTCGACGCTGGGCGTCGACCGGGCCGCTGTGTCACGGGCGGGAAGGGACGGTGCGGGCCCCTTCCCGCCGTGTGGGTGGTGCGTCGGCCCTCGGCTCAGCCGAGGCCGCCCTTGATGGCGCCGATGAGCTCGCCGTTGCTCGTGTCACCGGAGAGCTCCCAGAAGAACGCGCCACCGAGGCCCTGGTTGTTCGCGTACGTCATCTTGCCGTTGATGGTCGACGGGGTGTCGTAGCTCCACCAGTTGCTGCCGCACTTGGCGTACGCGGTGCCGGCGACCGTGCCGGTGGCCGGGCAGGTGTTCTTCAGGACCTTGTAGTCCTCGATGCCGGCCTCGTAGGTGCCCGGCGCCGCGCCGGTGGCGCTGCCGCCCGGAGCGGCCTGGGTGACACCGGTCCAGCCCCGACCGTAGAAGCCGATGCCGAGCAGCAGCTTGTTGGCCGGGACGCCCTTGCTCTTGAGCTTCTGGATCGCCGCGTCGGAGTTGAAGCCCTGCTGCGGGATGCCGGTGTACGAGGTGAGCGGGGAGTGCGGTGCCGTCGGACCCTGGGCGGCGAAGGCGCCGAAGTAGTCGTAGGTCATCGGCATCAGCCAGTTGAGGTTGCCGATGGCCCCGGCGTAGTCGGTGGCGTCGATCTTGCCGCCGTTGCTGCCGTCCGCGGTGATGGCGGCGGTGACCAGGGCGCTGGACCCGAACTTCGACCGCAACGCGCTGATCACGTTCTTGAACGCGTTCGGGCCGCTGCTGTCACAGCTCAGACCGCAGGCGTTGGGGTACTCCCAGTCGACGTCGATGCCGTCGAAGACGTCCGCCCAGCGCGGGTCCTCGACCAGGTTGTAGCAGCTCTCGGCGAACGCGGCCGGGTTCTGCGCGGCCTGGGTGAAGCCGCCGGACCAGGTCCAGCCGCCGAACGACCAGATCACCTTGAGGTGCGGGTTCAGCTGCTTGAGCTTGCGCAGCTGGTTGAAGCTGCCGCGCAGCGGCTGGTCCCACGTGTCGGCGACGCCGTCCACGCTCTCCGCCGCGGTGTACGCCTTGTCGTAGTCGGCGTAGCTGTCACCGATGGCGCAACGGCCGCCGGTGGTGTTGCCGAAGGCGTACAGGATGTGGGTCAGCTTGGCGGCCGAGCCGCTGGTCTGGATGTTCTTGACGTGGTAGTTGCGCCCGTAGACGCCCCACTCGGCGAAGTAGCCGACGACCTTCTTGCCACCCGGGTTCGGCGGGTTGGTGGTCGGCGGCGGCGTGGTCGGCGGAGGGGTGGTGGGCGGCGTCGTCGTCGGTGGGGTGGTGGTCGGCGGAGTCGTGGTCGGCGGGGTCGTTCCGCCGCCGCACGCGGCACCGTTGATGGTGCAGTTCAGCGGGGCCTTGTAGGCGCCGCTGCCGTTGTAGCCCCAGCTGAACGAGGCGCCGGGGGCGATGCCGCCGGCCCAGCTCTTCTTGACCGCGACGTAGTGGTTGCCGCTGCTGGTGACGTCGGCGTCCCACGCGCTGCTGATGGTGGTGCCCGACGGCAGGTCGAATTCGATGCGCCAGGTGGTGACGGTGGCGCTCGAACCGTTGGTGACGGTCACCCTCGTCTCGTGACCGGTCCCCCAGTCCTGCGCCTTGGTGAAGGTGGTGGTGACCGTGCCGGCGCCGAACGCGGTGGTCACCGGCACCGCTGCGACGGTCACGGCGACCACGGCACCGGCCCAGAGGGCCCGGCGGAGCGATCTTTTCATGCGGCGTCTCCTGAACTGTTAGGAAACTTTCCAAAAGAGATGCTGAGACGGTACTCACGCCGTCATCAGTTCGTCAAGATGCGCATGTTTCGATTTCTCCTGGTGCACGGAGTGCGTACGCTGCGCCCACCCCGGGCCGACGCCCCGCCGGCGCGTAGCCTCGGCCCATGACCGTCTTCGACATCCCGATCGACGCCCTCAACGGCGGCCCCGCCGACCTGGCCCGCTACCGCGGCAAGGCGTTGCTGGTCGTCAACGTGGCCTCCCGCTGCGGCCTCACCCCGCAGTACGCCGGCCTCCAGACGCTCGCCGACTCCTACGCCGACCGGGGCCTCGTGGTGCTCGGCGTGCCGTGCAACCAGTTCGCCGGGCAGGAGCCGGGCAGCGCCGCCGAGATCAGCGACTTCTGCCAGGTCAACTACGGGGTCACCTTCCCCTTGACCGAGAAGATCGACGTCAACGGCGGCGACCGGCACCCGCTCTACGCCGCGCTGGTGGACACCTCGGACGCCGACGGTCACTCCGGTGACGTGCGATGGAACTTCGAGAAGTTCCTGGTGGCCCCGGACGGCTCGGTCGCCGCCCGCTTCGCCCCCACTGTCGCGCCCGACTCCGACGACCTACGCGTCGCCATCGAGAAGACCCTCCCCACCCCCTGACACCCCGGGGCGCTCTACCGCGCCGCCCTGGTCACGCTCGGACATGGATGTAGTGGCCGCACCAACCGCTCGTCACCGGCGAGTGGCACGTCCCCGGAGAGCCGGTCGGCGACAAGCGTGAGCAGTACGTTGTGCAGGACGGGCTCGCGGCGCCGCCAGGCACCCGCCGGGACGGCGAAGGTCGCGAGCAGCCCACGCAGCCGCCCGGCGGCGGACAACCTAATAACCCACCAGCCTGGTCGGGAATACGTCGTGGGTGGACTGAGTTGGGGACGAGCATGACAACTGTGGGACTGATCGGCAGCGGCAACATCGGCGGCACCCTGGCCCGGCTGGCCGTCGACGCGGGCTACGACGTGGTGCTGAGCAATTCGCGGGGCCCGGAAACCCTCACCGACCTGGTCGAGACCCTGGGCGAGCACGCCAGCGCCGGCACCACGCAGGATGCGGCGCAGGTCGGCGACCTGGTGGTGGTCAGTGTGCCGCTGAAGGCGTACCGCGCGGTGCCCGTGGAGCCGCTGGTCGGCAAGGTCGTCATCGACACCAACAACTACTACCCGCAGCGCGATGGGACCTTCCCGGAACTGGACTCGGGCGAGGTCACCAGCAGCGAGTTGCTCCAGCGGCACCTGCCGGAGTCGCGGGTGGTCAAGGTCTTCAACAACATCTACTTCAAGGGCCTGGCCGCGCTCCCCCGGCCATCCGGTGCGGCCGACCGCAGCGCCCTCGCGATCGCCGGCGACGATGCCGCCGCGAAGGCCGAGGTGACCGCCTTCCTGGACCGGATCGGCTACGACGCGGTCGACGCCGGCTCGTTGGCCGAGGGGTGGCGCTACCAGCCGGACACGCCGGCGTACGGCACGCTCTACTCCGCCAGCCCGACCGACTGGGAGCACCCGGCCCCGGGCGACGCAGCGAAACTGCGCGCCGCCCTAGCCGCCGCCACCCGCTGAGCAACGCCAGCCGCCGCCCTGCCCGCGATCGCCTACCGGGCGGTCGTGCGGAGGGCGGCGGCGAGTTCGTCGTCGAAGCTGGCGATCGGCTGTCCGTCCGAGGCGTACGCGACGAGCCGACCGTGGGCCATCGTCGCGGACCGGAACGAGAAGGTACGCGAACCCGGGTACGCGGCGAGCAGCGGAATGGCCCGGGGCGCTCCACCCGGCGCGGAGTAGTACTCCAGGCGGGTCACCTGTGGGGCGACCACGCCGTTGACCCGGACCTTGGTCTTCTCGGCGCGGGTGCCGAAGGTGACCGGCACGTCGGTGGCGTAGGCGGCGCATTCGGCCGGACCACGGCAGACGAAGAAGTATCGCGGGTTGGCCACGTCGTCGAGGGTGTACGCCTTGAAGGTGGGGTCGGCTCCGGCCGGCAGTGGCTGCACGGCAAAGAACGCGAGCGCCACAGTGGCCGTGACGCCCACCCGCAGCCAGGCACGGCCGGCAGCCGGTCGTCTGCTCGTGCGCTGGGCGGCAACCGCGACCCCGCCGAAGCCGACGAGGCACAGAACGCACACCCCGACGGCACGGGCGTTCTCGAAGAGGAACTGCACCCCCGGCCG
The DNA here is from genome assembly GCF_015751765.1 of Micromonospora ureilytica. Lineage (NCBI taxonomy): Bacteria > Bacillati > Actinomycetota > Actinomycetes > Micromonosporales > Micromonosporaceae > Micromonospora > Micromonospora ureilytica. The sequence goes on along the minus strand of NZ_JADOTX010000001.1, from coordinate 343,856 downwards.
CGTCGAGATCGGGCTGAGCACGGCGCCCAACGAGACGACCATGGCGGCGAGCAGCGCCGCGCCGGACGCCCGCTGGGTGACGCCGGACGCGCCGATCAGCAGCATCGCGGCGAGCACCGGCCACACCTGGTGGTGGGTCCAGGACACCGGGGACGCGGCCACTGTGGCGCAGCCGACGAGCACGGCGGCGTGCCCGGGGCGGCCCTGCCGCGTCAACTGTCGGGCCCGCAGCAACGCCGCCGCGCAGATCAGTGCCACCAGGCTCGCCCAGAGCACTGGCAGCGCCGTCTCGTCCACACCGACGCGCAGCAACATTCCGTGCAGGGACTGGTTGCCCAGCGACGCCAGGTTGCCGATTCGCGAGGTCTGCCGCACGGTTTCGGTCCAGTAGGACCAACTCTCCCCGGGCAGCACGATCGCGGCGAGCCCCGCGCAGGCCACGAACGTGGCCGCCGACCGGCCGGCGTCGCGGTAGCGCCCGACGGCGAGGAAGTAGACCACGAACAGCAGCGGGGTGAGCTTGATCGCCGCGGCCACCCCGACCAGCGTCCCGCGCAGCCGGGGTGGGACGACGCCCAGCCCGTCGAGCAGGGCCATCAACACGATGAAGATGCTGACCTGCCCGAAGCGCAGGTTGCTCTGCACCGGCGCGGAGAGCATCAGCGCGGTGGCCGCAAGCGCCACGACGAGCGGGCGCCGGGAACGTCGGGTGGTCAGCGCGACACCCACCGACCCGGCGATGGCGACGACCGTCGCGCACGTCGCCACCAGCCAGATCCCCTGGAGTACGCCCTCGCTGACGAAGGTGATCGGCCACAGCACGAGAGCGGCGAACGGCGGATAGGTGAACGGACCGCCGTTCTCCGCCTCATACCCGTACAGCGGCTTGCCGGCGCGCAGGTCGGACAGCGCACCGTAGTAGATGTGCAGGTCGGAGAGGCGATCCGGCCGATGCAGAACGAACACACCGGACACCAGCGCGACGACGACGAAGGCCGCCCACGCCAGGGCCACCCGGCGATCCCGCATCGCCCGAGAATAGACGAGCACGACGTCCGCGATGGCCCCGAGCGGCGTCCGGGGGTCAGCGGCCGCGTCCGGGCCCGGCGGAGTCCCCGACCTGTTCGGCCTCCTCGCTCCTTGAGATCGGTAACGACAGCCGGCAAAAACATCGCTGTGGCAACTTGCGCCGCAGTCCTGTTCACGGGACCCTGTTCTCTGGGTTGCCGCCCGCTCACCGAACGTGCCCCCGGAGGCGACATGCACACGCTCCGTACCGTGCCCCGCCGGCTGCTGGCCGGCTCCGGCGCGCTCCTGCTCGGCACCGCCCTCGCCACCGCCGCCATTCCGATCCCTGCGAACGCCGCGACCGGCGCGGACACCGTCGGATACGTCCGGCTCGCGCACCTCTCCCCGGACACCCCGGCGGTGGACGTCTACCTGGCCGCACCCGGCGAGGCGAAGCCGCGGGTCTTTCCCGGGGTCGGCTACGGCGTGGTCTCCGACTACCTCGAACTCGCTCCGGGCCGGTACGCGGTGGCCATGCGCGAGGCCGGCGCACCCGCCAGCGATCCCCCGGTGCTCACCACCGAGGTCGCGGTGACCAGCGGCGACGCCTACACCGTCGCCGGTGTCGGCCGGCACGCGGACCTCGGCCTGCGGGTGCTCAACGACGACCTCAGCGCCCCCACGGACGGCCGCGCCAAGGTGCGGGTCGTGCAGGCGTCGGTGCGGACCCCGGTGCTCGACGTGGCCGCCGCCGACGGCCCGATGATCGCCGACGGGGTGCAGTTCGCCACCACGACCGACTACCAGCAGGTCGAGCCGGGCAGTTGGCGGCTGAAGCTGACCGGTGCCGGCGGGCCGAGCACCGACGCCGAGGTGCGGCTCACCGGCGGTGCGGTCTACTCGCTGCTGGTGCTCGACGCGAAGCAGGGCGGGCTCACCGCCGAACTGCGCCGCGACGCCGAGGGCGGCACAGTCGTCCCGGCCGGCGGGGTGGACACCGGCGCCGGTGGCATCGCCGGGGCGGGGCTCGACGCGTATCCCCTGGTGGCCGGCGGTCTGGCCGCGGCGGCCGGCGCGGTGGCCCTGCTGCTCTGGCGTCGGCGGCGGCGCACCACCTGGTGAGCGCCGGGCCGGACCCGTCGATCCGGCGGCACCGTGACCGTCGGATACCGCTGGCCGCGCTGGTCGCGGCCGGCGCGGCGGTCTGCCTGGCCGCCGGCACCGGGGTCGGGCTGGCCACCACCACCGGCCCACCACCGCCGGTGGCGAGCTGGCACCCCGGCTGCGACGACGACTGCCCGTCGGTGGCCGCCGTGCCCGCGCCACAGGGTCCACCCACGCGGGTACGCGTACCGCGCATCGACGTCGACTCACCGCTCACCGTGCTGGGTCTGGACCGCGCCGGCGTGCTGATCCCGCCGACCGACTTCCACACCGCTGGCTGGTACGGCGGTGGCCCGGCACCGGGCGACACCGGCCCGGCCGTACTCGCCGGGCATCTGGACTCACGACGCGGCCCGGCGGTCTTCGCCCGGCTCGGCGAGCTACGGCCCGGCGACCTCGTGCAGGTGTGGCGCGGCGGGCAGCGGTTGTCGTTCCGGGTGACCGGGTCGCTGCGTACCCGAAAGGACCGGTTTCCGACGGACGTGGTCTACGGGCCGACGCCCCGCGCGGAGCTGCGCCTGGTCACCTGCGGGGGCGACTTCGACCGGCGGCGGGGCCACTACGTCGACAACGTGGTGGTTTTCGCGGTGACCGAGGCCCCCGACCCGATCCTGCCGACGTCCGCGGCTGGCTGAGTCAGAGGGGGCGGCGGCCGGCGAAGCCGCACTCGGCCCGGTGGTACCAGCGCACGTCGGAGTCGCCTTCCAGCCAGCACCAGAGCACGGCACGGCCGTCCCGCTCGCCGGGGAAGTCGAGCAGCACCGGAGCGATGCCCTTGACCTGGATGTCGTGCTGGTGCAGCTCGTCGACGACGGCGTGCAGCCGAGCCTCCAGCGCCTTCACCTCGGCCAGCCCGCCGAGCGTGCTCATGCCGTGGTCGGCCAGGTCGACGCGCAGCTCGGCGAGGTCGGCCCGGACCCGGATCAACTCGTCGACGCGCGGCTGCAGAGTGGCCACCAGGTGCCGGGCCTGGGCAAGTGTGAACACCGGGCCAGTATGCGGCACGCACGGCCCCGCAACGTGCCCGGAACGGTTCAGCGCGATGCGCCCGAACGTTCAGTCGGCCTGTGCCGCCAGCTCGCGGGCGCGATCCCGGGCGGCCTCGAGCGCGGCGAGCAGCGCCGCGCGTACGCCGTGCTTCTCCAGCTCACGGATCGCGGAGATGGTGGTGCCGGCCGGCGAGGTGACCGCCTCGCGCAGCTTGACCGGGTGCTCGCCGGAGTCGCGCAGCATCACCGCCGACCCGATCGCGGTCTGCACGATCAACTCGTGCGCCACCTGGCGGGGCAGCCCGAGCAGGATCCCCGCATCGATCATGGCTTCGACCAGCAGGTAGAAGTAGGCCGGGCCGGAGCCGGAGAGCGCGGTGACCGCGTCCTGCTGCGACTCGGGCACCCGGATCGTCTGGCCGAGCGGCTTGAACATCTCCTCGGCCAACGTCAGGTGCTCCCCGGTGGCGTACGCGCCGGCGGAGATCGCGGTCATCGCCTGGTCGACGAGCGCCGGGGTGTTGGTCATCACCCGCACCACAGGGGTCCCCTCGGGCAACCGGCGACTGAAGAAGCTGGTGGGCAGACCGGCGCAGAGCGAGATGACGAGCTTGTCGGCCGGCACCTTGGGGCCGATCTCGTCGAGGAGCGCGGCGGCGTCCTGCGGCTTCACCGAGACGGCGAGCACCGCGGCCTCGTCCACAGCGATCAGGTTGTCGACCACCCGTACGCCGTAACGGGCGGTCAGCTCCTCGGCGCGAGCGGGCCGACGGGCGGTGGCCAGCAGCCGGTCCACCGGCCATCCCGAGCGCAGCAGACCGGAGAGCATCAGCTCACCGATCTTGCCCGCGCCGATCACCGCGACTGTGTGCACCCCGGCTGACATGTCGGCCCGTACCCCCTCGCATTGGGTCGCGGCGCGGCGGACCCGCAGGCCCGCCGCGCCGCCGACGTTCGATCAGCTGCCGAAGAAGACCTCGGCCTCGGCGTACCGCTCCAGCGGCACGGTCTTCAGCTCGCGGGTGGCCTCCGCGAGGGGCACCCGGACGATGTCGGTGCTCTGCATCGCGACCATCTTGCCCCAGTCGCCGTCGTTGACGGCGTCGATGGCCTGCAGGCCCAGGCGGGTGGCGAGCACCCGGTCGAAGGCGGTCGGGGTGCCACCGCGCTGGATGTGGCCCAGCACCACGGTGCGGGCCTCCTTGCCGGTCTTGGCCTCCAGCTGCTCGGCGAGCCACTGGCCGATGCCGCCGAGGCGGACGTGGCCGAACGAGTCGAGCTCCTGGTTGGCGAGGACCATCTGGCCGTCGAGCGGCTGGGCGCCCTCGGCGACCACGACGATCGGGGCGTACTGGTGCTGGAAGCGCTTCTCGACGTAGCCGGCCACCTGGTCGACGTCGAACTGGCGCTCGGGCAGCAGGATCACGTTGGCGCCGCCGGCCAGGCCGGCGTGCAGGGCGATCCAGCCGGCGTGCCGGCCCATCACTTCGACGACCAGGGTGCGGTGGTGGCTCTCCGCGGTGGTGTGCAGGCGGTCGATGGCCTCCATCGCGATGTTGACCGCGGTGTCGAAACCGAAGGTGTAGTCGGTGGCGCCGAGGTCGTTGTCGATCGTCTTCGGCACGCCGACGACGTGCACGCCCAGCTCGTAGAGCTTGGTGGCAACGCCGAGGGTGTCCTCGCCGCCGATCGCGATCAGCGCGTCCACGCCCTGGGCGGCAAGGTTGTCCTTGATCCGCTCGACGCCGTTCTCGATCTTGAACGGGTTGGTCCGGGACGAGCCGAGGATGGTGCCGCCGCGGGGCAGGATGCCGCGGACGTCGGCGATACCCAGGGGCCGGGACAGACCCTCGAGCGGGCCCTTCCAGCCGTCCCGGAAGCCCACGAACTCGTGACCGTAAGTGGCGACGCCCTTGCGGACCACCGCCCGGATGACCGCGTTGAGACCGGGGCAGTCGCCGCCGCCGGTGAGCACGCCGATACGCATGATCCGCATCCTCCTGGAGCATCAGGTAAAGCCCGATATGCCCCAGGATATGTGTCAGGTCAGACCATCGGCGCCGTTGCCGGCCCGGGGCGGGCCGTCACTGCGAACTGTAGTCGGCCCGCCGGTACGGCGACAGCGCGCCCCGGCCACCCACCCCCGGTCAGTAGGTCACCTCGTGGTTCTCGCCGGCCTTCGGAGGCCGACCGGTGACCGCGGCCTTCGCGTAGCCGAGCAGGTTCACCACGGTGCTGCTCGGCGAGTCCCAGTACTCGGCGGAGCTGGTGTGCACCTTGATCAGCGTCAGGCCGGGGGTGTCCAGCCCGTCGGGGAACCACGCCTTGAGCAGCGGGTTCCACAACTGCTCGGCGCGGGCCCGGTCGAACCCCTCGGTGGCGGTACCGGAGATCGACACCCACGCGTTGTGCTTCTGGTCGGAGAAGGCGACATTGACCTCCGGGTTCACCCGGATCTGGCGGACCTTGGCCGAGTCGGCGTAGGCGAAGAACCACAGCTCGCCGTCGAACTCGGCCTCCTGGAGCCCCATCGGCCGGCTCACCTGCCGCCCGTCCAGAGCAGTCGTGGTGAGCATGCAGATCCGCGCGGCCCGGGCCAGGCCGGTGACCCGGGCGCGTGCCTCCGCGGCGCTGGTCGGCTGGTCACTCATGGCAATCTCCCTCGGCTCGGCTGGTCGAACCGTTGCCCGGGACAGAACCGGTCAAACCTACGGCGGCGCGGCCACCACTCAACGGGCGGTCATCGCCCGCCAGCGGGCCAGATTGTGCCGGGCGTCGACCAGGGCATCGTGCCGGGCCGCGTCCGCGTCCGGCAGGGGGGGACGACCGCGCTCGTCCCAGAGCTGCCGCAGCTCCTTGGTGTAGCGGGGAATCTCCCGGGGCAGCGCCGGCATCGCACCCCAGAGCTGGGCGAGCACCACGTGGTCGTACGCGGCGAACCAGGCCCACAGCTCCAACTGCTCCCCCGGACGGTCCCGAATCGGCTCCATCAGGAAGTCGTACAGGTCGTCGCGGATGCGCTCACGCGAGCGCCAGGCCCGGTCCGCCGGGGAGGGCAACTTGTCCAGCACGTTGCGTCGAACCCAGGGCACGGCGCGGGAGTCGTCGAACTCGGTGGAGACCGCGTAGAACTCGCGGCCGTACTCGTCGACGACACCGATCGAGACGAGGTCGACGGTCGTGCCGTCCTCGATGAACTCGCAGTCGTAGAAGTAGCGGTAGACCATTCCGGGCATCTTCGCCCACGGCCGCACGGCCGTGCCCGGCGGGGCCCACCCCAGGGTGGGCGGAGCCGCAGCGACACCTCGTGAACGGTACGTCGCAGCTCGTGACGGTCACGGAAGTGCTTCGAGGGGTGTACAGCAAGCGACCGGACCGTCATGATCTGATGTGTACCGCTACCGGACGCCGAATCGGTGTCAGTTCACCTTGTCGGGGCCCATCAGGTTCGCCCGGTGAGCGAGTTGTGGTCCATGACCGGGGGAGGGGTTGGGCCGTGGAGGTTCGCCTGCCAGAGCCGGGTGACGCGCTCACGGGTGTTGAGATGTTCGCCGGGCTGGAGCCCGAGGTGCGGCAACGCGTCATCGCGGCCGCAGTTCCGCGCACCTACCGCAAGGGCCAACTGCTCTTCGTGGAGAACGACCCCGGCGAGTCGCTGATCGTGCTGCGCCGTGGCGCGGTGGCCGTGTTCCGCACCGCGCCCACCGGCGAGCGGGCCGTGTTGTCGGTTATCCGTCCACCGGACGTGCTCGGTGAGGTCTCCCTGCTCGACGCGTCCACCCGGTCCGCCTCGGCGGAGGCCATCGAGGACTGCGCGGCGCTCGCGCTCTCGCGGGGCGCGTTCATGGAGTTGGTGCACTCCAACCCACGCATCCTGGACGCGGTGATGCGCTCACTGGGCGGGCTGATCCGTCGGCTCACCGAGCAGAATGCCGACCACGTCTTCCTCGACCTGCCAGGTCGGGTGGCGAAGACGCTGGTTCGGTTGGCCGGCGAGAGCCAGGCGCCGATGATCACGATCGAGCTCAATCAGAGCCAGCTGGCCGAGATGGCCGGTGGTTCCCGGCAGAGCGTCAACCAGGCGATCGGCTCGTTCGCGAGCCGTGGCTGGTTGCGTACCGAGGGCCGCCGGATCGTGGTGACCGACGTGGCCGCGCTGCGTCGCCGCGCCGGCATGGCCGACCGCTGAGCGACCGGCCCGCCCGGTTCGTCGCCGGTCGGGCATCCGATCTGGACACGCGTCACCCGCCGCCACCCGCTCTTCCTCTTCCACCCGTACGCACGGCTGCGCCGGCTGCCATTGGCAGCCGGCGTCACCGTTCTCGCGGTTCAGCGCGTCGGGCTCAGCGGGTCGCGCCCGGCCAACGGGCCGCGGCCGACTGGTAGCCGGGGCCCGCCCAGAATCCCGGCCCGGCCCAGATGCCCGGCCCGGCCCAGCCGCTCGCGGTCGTGGTGGTCGTCGTCGTGGTCGCCATGTCGTCCCCCTGGTCGATTGTGGTGCCTGTCGTGCCTGTCTTGCCGAGGACGCTACGGCGTAGAACGTTGGGACGAAATAGGACAAATCGACATGAATCACTGGCTGAAGAGCTGTTGTTGGCCTCCCCGCCGCGCTGACAAGGTTGCCGCGCCCACCCCTGTTCCAGGGCCCGTGCCGACATACCCGCAGCAGTGAGGAGCCACCGGTCATGTCATTACTCCGCGGCAATGTCGCATTTCGTCGGTACTGGTCCGCGCGCCTGGTGTCGTACACCGGTGACCAGCTGGCCCGGACGGCGCTGCTGATCGCCGTCTACGACCGGCACGGCGGCGCGGCGGTCGCCCTGCTGCTGCTGGCCTCCACGGTGCCCCGGCTGTTCGGACCATTACTCGGCGCTCTGGCCGACCGGTTCGACCAGCGCCGACTGATGATCGGTTGTGACACCGCCCAGGCGTTGACCTACCTCGCCATCGCGCTGCTCGCGCCGCCCCTGCCCGTCCTGTTGGCGTTGATCACCGCGGCTACCACTGCTGCCACCGCGTTCACTCCCGCCGGGCGCAGCCTGCTACCCCGCCTGGTCGAACGCGAACAACTGCCCGCGGCGAACGCGCAACTCGCCACTGGCGTCAACATCGGCATCGCTGCCGGGCCGGCCCTCGGCGGCCTCCTGCTCGCGACCCTCGGGCTGACCGCCACGCTGCTCGTGGACGCGGCGACCTTCGTGCTCTCCGCGCTGCTGATCGGCGGAGTCCGGACGCTCTCGGCGACCGGGGCCAGCCGCCGGCCCGAGCCACTGCACACGGTGCTGCGCGAAGGGCTGCGAGTGGTCCGGGGGCACCGAGTGGTCCGCGCCGTCTCGGTCGGGTTCCTGGTGATGGTGATGTTCGCCGCGCTCGACAACCTCGCCATCGTCCCCCTCGGACGCGCCGAACTGGGCGCCACCGAGGTCACGATCGGTCTGCTGGGCACCGCCTACGGCATCGGCATGGTGCTCGGTCCCCTGTGTCTGGCGAGAACCGGCGTACGCATCCGGATGGACCTGGTCCTCTACGGCGCCCTGCTGGCGCTCGGGGCCGGAACGCTGGTCACCGGACTCAGCCCGGTGATCGCGCTCGCCATCGCCGGTCAGGCGGTGGCCGGTGTCGGTGCAGGCTGGCACAACGTCGCCGCCGACACCCTCATCCAGCAGAACGTGCCGGCCGAACGGCTCGGCGTGGTGTTCGGCACCGTCTACATGTTCCCGTACGCGGCGGAGGCCCTGGCCTATGCCGTCGGCGCACCGCTGCTGGCGGTGGTCGGGCCACGATGGGTGCTGGTCATCTCGGGGTTGGGGGTGCTGGCCACCCTGGGGCTGATCGCTCCCCTGCTCACCCGGGCCCTGGGGCTGCGGCTGCCGACACCGGGCAGGTTCGCGGCGGCCAACGGGTGAGGCGGCCCGACGGGTGCGGCGGCGGACCGTCGGCCCGCCGCCGCACCCGGGCGATCAGTTCTCCTTGCCGTCGGCCGGCGGCGCACCCGGCCCCGGACCGATCTTCTTCGGGTCGGTCGGCTTACCGGCCGTGGACGTGCTCGACGAGGTGGTCGTGGTCTCCCCCGACCCGCCCGACTGGCCCTCAGGCTCTTCCACCATGCCCTGCTCCTCCAGTTCGGCGAGAGTGACCGCATCGACGTCGATCGTGTCGCCCGGAGCCCATAGCGTGCCACCCGGATCGGTCCACGAGGCGGACAGTCGTACCTGCACGGCACTCTCCCTGACATGAAACTTCCTGGTACGGAACACTAACCCCGACCGATCGATGACGTTGCCCGTCCGCACGTCGGGTACCCGACTGGGCAGGCCGGAAGCGATACTGACCTCTTTCGCCCACGGAGCTGAACATCGACCTCAAGTGTGGACACTGCGCACGCGCGGCCGGGCCGGACGACCGCTTCTGCGGCGGGTGTGGCCAGCCGCTCGGGGTCAACTGTGCGCACTGCGGGCACGCCAACAGCACCGAGGTCAACTTCTGCACCAGCTGCGGCCAACCGCTGCGGGACCACGTCGTCGCGGTGCAGGAGGACCGGCGCCAGGTCAGCGTGCTCTTCGTCGACATAGTGGACTTCACCAGGTACGCGGAGCAGGCCGACCCGGAGCAGGCCCGCGGCCTGCAGCAGACCTACTTCGCCACGGTGCGCCGGATCGTGCACCAGTACGGCGGGGTCGTCGAGAAGTACATCGGCGACGCGGCGATGGCGCTGTTCGGCGCGCCGGTGGCCACCGACAACGACGCGTTGCGGTGCGTCCGCGCCGGCCTGGAGCTGCAGCGGAACCTGGCCCGCCAGCCCGCCGGTCCACAGCCGCCACTCGGCTTCCGGGTCGGCATCGCGACCGGCGAGGCCCTGGTCGACCTCTCCGCCACCCGCGACGGCGGGCAGGCCTTCGTGACCGGAGACGTGGTCAACACGGCCTCCCGCCTGCAGGGGTTCGCCCCACCGGGCGGTGTCGTCGTCGACGAGAGCACCTGGTCGGCCACTCGACACGAGATGGAGTACGCCGACCAACCACCGGTCACCCTGCGCGGCCGGTCCGCGGTGAGCCGGATCTGGCTGGCTGTCCAGGTTCGACCGCATCGGGACCCGCGCGGCGCCGAGCTGACCCCGATGGTGGACCGGGAGCACGAACGCGGCCTGTTGGTCAACGCGCTGCACCGGATGGTGACCGAGCGGACCTCCCAGTTGGTGACGGTGTTCGGCCCGGCCGGCGTGGGCAAGAGCCGGCTGCTGCGCGAGCTGGCCCGGCACGCCGGCAGCATGCCCGGCCCGCCGGTCACCTGGCTCGTCGGGCAGTGCCCGCCGTTCGGCGAGAACGTCACCTGGGCCGCGCTGTCGGACATCGTGAAGACCTGGGTGGGCGTGCCGGAGGTCGATGACCCGGCCGCGCTGCGCGAACGGCTGCGGGCCCGTCTGGGGCAGCTCGCCGACCCGCACGCGACCCGGCTGGCCGAGGCGCTCGGGCCGCTGATCGGCGTACCCGGCGAGCGGCTCACCCCCGGCGAGACCGAGGCCGCCTGGCGGCGATTCCTGCTCGCCCTGGCGGCCACCGGCCCGACCGTGCTGGCCTTCGAGGACATGCACTGGGCGGATCAGGCGATGCTCGCCTTCGTCGAGCAGTTGGGCGCGACGGCGCGCGGCGTGCCGCTGCTGGTCGTCGCGACCGCCCGGCCGGAGCTGCGGGAACGGCACCCGGCCTGGACCGGCACGATCAGTGGCGCGATGTCCATCTCGGTGCCGCCGATGCACGACACCGACATCGACACGCTCTACTCGCTGCTCCTCGGGCAGTCGACGCTGCCCTCCGGCTCGCGTACCCCGCTGATCGAGTTCGCCGACGGCAACCCGCTCTACGCCCAGGAGTACGCCCGGATGCTGCTGGACGGCGGGCTGCTCGACGCGGTCGGTTCGGCCGCCCGTCCCGACCTCGACGGTGGCGCGGAGATGCCCCGCACGGTGCAGGCGGTCATCGCGAACCGGCTCGACCTGCTGGACCCGGCCGATCGGGCGGTGCTCCAGGCCGCCGCCGTGGTCGGCGTGGTGTTCTGGGCCGCGCCGGTGGCGATGGCGCTGGGGCGGCCGGTGGAGTGGGTGGAGCGTGCGCTAGACCGCCTGCAACGTCGCGACCTGGTGTACGAGCAGAGCACGTCGACGATGCCCGGCCAGCCGGAGTACCGGTTCCGGCACATCCTGGTGCGCGACGTCTGCTACCAGCGGCTGCCCCGGGCCGAGCGGGTGCTGCGCCACCAACGCACCGCCGACTGGATGGCGCAGCTCACCGACGGCCGGCAGTACGACCTGGCCGAGGTGCTGGCCCACCATCGCTGGGCGGCACACGAGATCGCCCGGACCGTCGGGTTGGACACCGCCCCGTACGCCCCGCCGGCGCGGGCCGCGCTGCACCGGGCGGCCCGCCGGGCGTACGAGCTGCACGCGCTGGACACCGCCGCCGCGCTGGTCGGCCGGGCGCTGGCCCTGGACGTCGGGCCGGACCCGGCGTTGGAGCTGTTCGACGCCGAGCTGGCGTTCTACCGGGACGGGGACGCCTTCCTCGTGGCGGGTGGCACGGGCACTCTCACCGGGCTGGCCGAGCGGCTCGCCACGAGCGGCGACCGGACGGGGGCGGCACGCGCCTGGACCCTGCTCGCCACCGCCGCGTGGAGTCGGGCCGACCGTTCGGCGACGCTGCACTGCCTGGACCAGGCGATCGGCATCTACAGCGACCTACCGGACAGCCAGGAGAAGGCGGGCGCCCTGTTGGAGCTGGCCCGGGTGCACATGCTCAACGCGGAGACCGAGCCGGCGTGCACCGCGGCACGGGCGGCGGCGTCCCTGGCCGAGCGGCTCCAGCTGCGCGAGGTCCAGGCCAACGCGCGGATCACCCTGGCCGTGGCGCGCTACCTGGCCGGCTCCGCCTCGGCGTTCCCGGAGCTGGCGGAGGTGACCGAGCACTGCCGGGTGGAACGGCTGACCAGTCGACGCCGGGCGGTGCAGAACCTGGCCTGGGCGTTGCAGGAGGAGGGCGACCTGGCCGGCTCGGCCCGGTTGGTCGACGAGCAGCTCACCCTCGACCTGGGCGGGGAGCACAGCCTGGCCACCAGCTTCGCCGACCAGTGGGCGCGGTCGTACTACGCGGGTGACTGGACGGCGGCGCTGGCGATGGCTGCGGAGTCGACCCGACGGCCGACCGCGGAGTGGGATCTGCACATCGTGGCGGTCTCGGGTTGGATGCGCGGGCTGGCCGGGGCCGAGCTGGTCGCGACCGCCGGACCTGCCGGAACGGTGGGGCCCGACGGAACCGCGGGGCCGGACGGAACGGGTGGGGATCTGGTCGAGCAGGCGCTAGTCGCGGCGCGGCGCAGCGGATTCCACCGGGTGCTGCGCTCCACCCTGGCGCACGCCGCGCTGTGCCGGGCGGTGCAGGGCCGTCGCGACGAGGCGATGGCGCTGCTCACCGAACTGGACGAGGACTGGCGACGGACCCGGATGATTCCGTTCGCTGAGTGGGTGCCGGCCGTCGGGCACGTCGCCGGGGTGCTCGGCGCGGACGCCGCCCGGCTGGTCCGGCAGATGCTCGACCGGGCGCCCCGGATGACCCCGTGGGCTCACGCCGCCGGTCAGGTCGCCGACGCCACGCTGGCCCGGCACGCCGGGGATGCCTCGACCGCGGCGAACCTGCTGCGCGAGGCGGCGGCGAGCTACGCCCGGATGACCGACGTGACAGACGAGGTCATCACGCTGGCGCTGGCGATCGGCCCGCTGGCCGAGACCAACCCACCGGCCGCCGCGGCGACCCGCGCCCGCCTGCACGACTTCGCCACCCGTCACCAGGCCCCCACCCTGCTCCACCTGCCCTGACCGTCGACGGCGCAGCACGGCGGCGGTCAGGCGGCCAGTGGCGCCGGGACCGGCTCCTTGAGCTTCTGGGCGTAGATGTCGACGTACTCCCGACCGGATAGCTCCATCAACTCGTACATGATCTCGTCGGTGACCGCGCGCTCGACGAACCGGTCGCCGGCCAGGCCGGCGTAGCGGGAGAAGTCCAGCGGCGGCCCGAACCGGACCTTCACCCGGTCGATCTTGGGGATGAGCTTGCCCGGCGGCTGGATCTTGTCGGCGTTGAGCATCGCCACCGGCACCACCACCGCGCCGCTCTCCAGGGCGAGCCGGGCCACCCCGGTCTTGCCCCGGTAGAGCCGCCCGTCCGGGGAGCGGGTGCCCTCGGGGTAGATGCCGGCCACTCCCCCGGCGCGCAGCACCTGCAACTGGGTGTCCAGTGCGGCACGCGCGGCCTGGCCGCCGGAGCGATCCACCGGAATCGTGCCCGTGCCGACGAAGAACATCTTGGTCAGCCAGCCCTTGATTCCCTTGCCGGTGAAGTATTCGGCCTTGGCGACGAAGGTGACCTTCCGGGCGGTGATCAACGGCGTGAAGATCGAGTCGGAGAAGGAGAGGTGGTTGCTCGCCAGGATCACCGGACCGGTCGCGGGCACGTTGCGCAGGCCCTCCACCTGCGGGCGGAAGATCAGCTTGAGCAGCGGACCGAGGATGACGTACTTCAGCAGCCAGTAGAGCACCGGCGTCCTTTCCATGGTGTGCCCGCGACAGCGCCAGCCGTCGTCGCCGCCGAGCCTACGAAGCGAGCGCTCTCACCACAACGGACGAAACCCCCGCTGCCGACGATCACCGAGATCGCACTTGTCGCGCAAGAACGGACAAAGGAGCCCCGCCGCGACCTGCGGGAGCAGCCGTGACTTTGGAAGACGCGACACAACGCACTCCCGGAACCATGCCCTGACGTGTCACGATTCAGAGCACGGCGTGCGGACGGGCGCCGAGGGGCAGAGGTGGCCGCGCCGGAAGGCGCGTTAAGGGGGATGTCCGGGTGTCAGCGGGTGGGGCCCGCCGGGGACGGCGGGACAACGGGCTCGACGCGAACGAGTACGCCGTCGTCGGCGACGTCGATCCGCGCGTCGGTGAGCACCTGCTCGACGTGCTGGCCGCCGGCGGGATCGCCGCCTACCTCCAGCCCTCCGCCGACCTCAACCCGGTCACCCGCACCACCACCGTGCCGGCCCGGCCGGTCGACCGGCTCTACGTCGACCGCTCGCACCTGACCACCGCACGGGACTATTTGACCCAACTCGCCGACGAGACCGCTCCGGAGCAGCCGCCGGCTCGCGACGAACCGGACATCGACGCCGAGTGGGCGCGGATCGTGGCGGGCTTCCACACCACCTCCACGCCCGGTGACCACCCGTGGCCGGCCTCGGAGGACGTGGACGAACGGGACAACCGGGACGAGTCGACCTCCGGGACGCTGACCCGCTCCGGCGCCGACGAGCCCGGCCCGACCGCCACCGACGTTCGCCGGCTACCGTCCGCGACGGACATCTCCGGGATCTCGGTGGGGCGTGGCACCCGACCGGACGAGCCCTCGCTGCTGGACGGGCTGGACACCTTCGGCGCCGACCTGCCCGACGACGAGGACGACGAGGGTTACCACCCGCCGCCACCGCCGCCGCTGCCGCGGGTCAGCAAGTACGCGGTGATCGGCGTGCTCGGGGTGGTCGTCGGGTTCGTGCTGTTCCTCTTCCCGTGGCTGCTCCCGATCGACCGCTCGGCGGTCACACTGTTCGGGTTCACCGGCATCCTGGCCGGTTTCGTCACGCTGATCTGGCGGCTGCGCCCCGGCGACGAGGACGAGGACGACCCGGACAACGGCGCCGTCGTCTGAGGTCGGCCCGCATCCCGGGACGGCAGCGCCCCGCCGGGGGCGTAACAGTGGTGTAACTTACTGTCAGTAGGAATACCGCTGTACGTCACTTCCCCCGCTGACTGACCGGTTTTCCCTTGCTCGCGGCGGTCAGTCCTCTGCTGATCGGAATGCCCGAGATGCGACAGAGTTCTCTCGTGGTGGTGGCCAACCGCCTCCCCATCGACGACAACCAGGCCCCCGACGGGGCCTGCGAGTGGCGGCGCAGCCCAGGTGGGCTGGTCAGCGCGCTGCACCCCCTCCTGCGGCACACCCCGGCGACCTGGGTCGGCTGGGCCGGTGGCACCGGGCCGGCCCCTTCGCTGCCGGACGTGGACGGCGTGCGGATGCACACCGTCGCGCTCAGCCCGGAGGACCTGCGCGACCACTACGAGGGGTTCGCCAACGCCACCCTCTGGCCGCTCTACCACGACTCGGTGGAGCAGCCGCAGCACCACCGCCGGTGGTGGGAGGCGTACCAGCGGGTCAACCAGCGCTTCGCCGAGGCGACCGCGGAGGCGGCCGAGCCCGGCGGGGTGGTCTGGGTGCAGGATTACCACCTGCAACTGGTCCCCGGTCAGCTGCGCGCGCTCCGCCCGGACCTGCGCATCGGGTTCTTCCTGCACGTGCCGTTCCCGCCGCCGGAGCTTTTCATGCAGCTGCCCCGCCGGGCCGAACTGCTGCGCGGCATGCTCGGCGCCGACCTGGTCGGCTTCCAGCGCGTGCAGGCGGCGCACAACTTCGCCCAGCTGGTGACCCGGGTGCTGGAGCTGCCGGCCACCGACCGGCGGATCGGCGTCGACGACCGGGTCGTCCGCATCGGCGCGTTCCCGGTCTCCATCGACACCGCCGAGATGGCCGCGCTCGCCGACCGCCCGGACGTGGCCGCTCGGGCCCGCCGGCTCCGTCAGGACCTCGGCGATCCCCGGCAGGTAGTCCTCAGCGTGGACCGGATGGATTACACAAAGGGCATCGAGCAGCGCCTCAAGGCGTACAGCGAGTTGCTCGCCAGCGGCGACGTCAAGGTCCGCGACACGGTGCTGGTGCAGGTCGCCATGCCGAGCCGGGAACGCGTCGGCCAGTACCAGATCCTGCGCGAGCGCATCGAACGCGAGGTCGGCCGGATCAACGGCGAGTTCGGTCGGGTCGGCGAGCCGGCGATCCACTACCTCACCCAACCCTTCGACCGGGCCGAACTGGCCGCGCTCTACCGGGTCGCCGACGTGATGGCTGTGACGCCGTTGCGCGACGGGATGAACCTGGTCGCCAAGGAGTACGTGGCCGCGCGGGTCGACGACACCGGCGCCCTGCTGCTCAGCGAGTTCGCCGGCACCGCCGCCGAGCTGTCCCAGGCGTACCTGGTCAACCCGCACGACCTGGAAGGGCTCAAGCAGGGCCTGCGCGCGGCCCTGCGGGCCAGCCCGGCCGACACCACCCAGCGGATGCGGGCCATGCGCGCCCACCTGCACCAGCACGACATCCGGGCCTGGGCCCGTTCCTACCTCCGCGCCCTGGACGAGGGCGGCTCCCTGGTCGGTCGTCTGAGCAGCACCGACGCCGGCTCCGACGCGCCCGTACGGGTGCCCCGACCGGCCACCACGACCGGCAGCCCGGCCGTGCAACAGGCCGGCGGCTGACCGGCCGTCGGCCTGGCTGCTCAGTGCGCCGCGGGCTCCTTCTCCAGCCAGTCCAGGATCGCGTCGATCGGCTCCGCCCACCGCGCGTCAAGCATCAGGTCGTGGCCCATCCCGGGGAAGAGCAGCGGCGCCGACCCGAACCTGCGGGCCACCCGGGTCAACGTCGACGCCGGCACCACCCGGTCGTCCGGGCTGCCCAGCACCAACACCGGGGGCGCGCCCACGGCCGCCTCGGCCTCCGGCTCACCCAGCAGCGCCCACTGCGCCCGTCGACCAGCCCGACCGAGGCGTCCGACGTACCGCCGGGCCTCCTCGTCGGGCAACTCGCGGCTGAACAACTGCCCCCGGTTGAGCCGCAACGGCCCGCCGAACACCGCCGGCAGCGTACCGGCGGGGTTGCGGCGCAACGCCGCGCCCAGCACTCCCCAGCCACCGAAGACCGGTGCCACCAGGACCGCGCCCCGCGCCGGATAGCGGGCCAACGCGTGCGCCACCACCAGGGCCCCGGCGCCGTGCCCCACCAGCACCGCCTGCCGCGGCAGGCTCGCGGCCACCTGGACCACATCGTGGGTGTACGCCCGCAGCGTCGCCTCCGGCGCCGGCTCGCTGCCACCGTGCCCGCGCAGGCTCACCGCGTACGCCGGGAACCCCCGCGACGCCGCGTGACCCAACCAGTGCTCGGCGAACGCCCACGCGCCGTGCCCGAACCCGGGAACGAAGAGCAGCGGCGGACGCCCCTCCTCCAGCTCGGGGATCGCGCTGAGCACCTCCCGCCGGGCCGGCCGGACCGGGCGCGACCACTCCCGGCCCCGCATGATCCGCAGGTCAGTCACTGGTGTGCCTTTCGTTCGCGACTGCGGGGCTCGCAAGCTCACTCCTCGCGCTCACCGTGCCAGCCTTTCGTTCGCGACTGCGGGGCTCGCAAGCTCACTCCTCGCGCTCACTTACCCTCCAGGTCGAGTAGGGCGCGCTGGATGGCGCGCAGGTAGTCGGCGTGCCCGACCTCGAACCAGTGCCGGCTGCTCTCCTTGACCGGCCCGGAGTACCGCTCCCCGGCCCGCTCCCGCACCCGCTGCGCGAACGCCGCAGCCCGTTCCGGCCGGTCCCGACGGGCCCGTAGCAGTCGGGCGAAGAGCACCGTCTGCCAGTGCGACAGGGTGAACAGCCCGGACTCCGGCTGCAGCAGGCCGGCGACGGCCAGGGTCGGATGCCCGGGCGTGAACGCGTTGAGCCACAGCGTGGGCCGGCCCGCGCCCGCGCTGTCACCGAACACCGACGCGTCGAGGAACTCGAAGCGCGGCAGGTACCCGGTGGCGAAGACGACCACCTCGGGGTCGATCTCGCGGCCGTCGGCCAACTCCACCGCGTACGGGTGGAACCGGGCGATGTCCGGCACCGGGCCGATCCCGCCGTGGCCCACGTAGTACACGAGCTGACTGTTGGCGATCGGGTGCGTCTCGTACACCCGGTGGTCGGGCTTGGGCAGGCCGAAGCGGGTCAGGTCGCCGACGGTCAGCCGCAGCGTCCAGTGGTAGAGCCACTGCCGCACGCGCAGCGGCACCCGCAGCGCCAGCAGGGTGTCGTTGACCTGGTCGGCGGGGCGACCGAGAACGTACTTCGGGGCGTACCAGTAGCCGCGCCGGGTGGAGTGCCAGCAGCGCGACGCCTGCTGGGCGGCCTCGACGGCGATGTCGCAACCCGTGTTGCCGGCGCCGACCACCAGCACCCGTTTGCCCCGCAGCTGCGCCGGGTCCTTGTAGGACGACGCGTGCATGATCTCGCCGCGGAACTCCTCCAGGCCCTCGTAGCGGGGCAGCTTCGGCGACCAGTTGTGGCCGTTGGCGATCACCACGGCGGCGTACCGGGCGGTGCGCTCGGGGCCGTACCCGCCGGTGGAGCGGGTGGTCACGTCCCACCGATCCCCCTCGACGGGCTGGACCCGGATCACCTCGGTGCCGAACCAGATGTGCGAGCGCAGATCGAAGTGGTCGGCGTACCGCTCGAAGTACGACAGCACCTGACCGTGGTGCGGGTAGTCCGGCCAGGAGTCCGGCATCGGGAAGTCGGGGAACTGGGTGAACGGCTTCGACGAGATCAGGTGGGTACTGGCGTACACCGGGCTGCGGTCGTGCCGCCAGTTCCAGGCGCCGCCGACGCCCGTCTCCCGCTCGTAGCAGTCCACGCCGAAGCCGTGCTCGCGCAGGTTCTTGATGGCCGTCAGGCCGCTGGCCCCGGCCCCGATGACGCAGACCGTGTCGCCCCGGTCGGAGACCGGGCGGCCGTCGCTGTTCGCCGCGGGCGAGGTCGCCTCCGGGTCGGGCCGGCCGTGGTCGGTGGAGGTGGACACCGGGGAGATCTCCTTTTGGTACGGCAGGCGTGCCGGTCGCCGCGAAATCCTCTCCACAACCGAGCCGGATGTCCAGTCCTGGAACGGACGCGTCGACTGTCGAGCCGGCGGCGGGGGTCAGCCGGTGGCGGGCAGGAGCAGGTCGACCAGGACCGGGAAGTGGTCACTGGCCCGACGGGTCTGCGGGGTGTCCACCACGTCGTAGTCGACAACTGTGATCCGCGGGTCGACGAAGAGCGCGTCGATGCGTCGACGCGGGTCGACGCAGGAGTAGGTGAGCCGCTCGGCCCGGTCGGCCGCCACCGCGGCGTCGGTCAACCCGCGCGACACGGTCGCCCAGGCCGGCCCGTCCGGACCCTCGTTGAGGTCCGCCCCGGCCAGCACCGGGCTGGTCGCCGCGTCCAGGCCGCGCTTGAACTCGGCGGCCTGGGCGGGCCGCTCGGCCGGGTCGGTGGAGAGGTGGGAGCCGGCGAGGGTGAACTGGGCGTCACCGATCCGGCAGTCGGCGTACGCGGCGCCGCGCAGGTGCCGGCCGGGGGTCAGCGGGAAGCGCTGGCAGCGGGTGCCCCGCACCTGGACCCGCAGGCTGGTCAGCAGGAGGTTGCCCAGGGCGGGCAGCCCACCGGCGGCCACCACCAGACCGAACGACTCGGCCAACGTGGCGGACTTCTGCCGCCACCGGAACCGGCGCGGCCCCTCCTGCACGATCACCACGTCCGGCGTCGCGGCCCGGACCACCGCCGCCAGCGCGGCGGTGTCGTCGCGCTGGCTGTGGATGTTGTACGACACCACGCGCAGCGGCACACCCATCCCGGACCGCCTCAGATCCGGCGGGCCAGGTCGGCGGCGCCGATCACCCCGGCACTGTTGCCCAGCTCTGCCGGGAGCACCTCGGCCACCGGCAGGCGACCGCGCTGGGCGAGCGCGTCGAGGTACGAGCGGCGCGTGGGGCCGAGCAGCAGGTCACCGGCGTCGATCACACCGCCGCCGACGACCAGGGTCTGCGGGTCGAGGATCTGCGCCATGTCGGCGAGGCTGGTGCCCAGCCACCGGCCGATCTGGGCGAACGCCTCGGCGGACACCGGGTCGCCGCCCTGGGCGGCGGCGGTCACCATCGGGCCGGTGATCGCCTCGACCTCACCGCCTGCCAACTTCAGCAGGGCGGTGGCCCGGTTGGGCTCCTGCCGGGCGCCGGCCCGGGCGAACCGGACCAGGGCGCTGCCGCTGGCGTACTGCTCGATGCAGCCCAGCCGGCCGCAGCCGCACTGGTGTCCGTCCGGCACGGCCAGCATGTGGCCCAGCTCCGCGGCGATGCCGTGCGCGCCGCGCATCAGATCGCCACCGAGGACGATTCCGCCGCCCACACCGGTGCCGATGGTGAACATGATCATCGAGTCGTCGGCGTCGCGGGCCGCGCCGTAGCGGAACTCGGCCCACGCGGCGACGTTCCCGTCGTTCTCCACGATCACGGGCAGGCCGACGGCCTCGCTGACGTACTCGCGTAGCGGTTCGTCGCGCCAGGCCAGGTTGGGGGCGAAGAGCACTGTCGAACGGCTGGCGTCGATCCAACCGGCCGCGCCGATGCCGACGGCCTCGATGGTCCGCCCGGCGGACAACTCGCCGACCAACTCGATGATGACGTCGCGGGTCTTCGCGACGTCATCGGCGGGAGTGTCCCGTCGGGTCTGCACGAGGACCGCGCCGGTGTCGTCCACGACACCGCCGGCCACCTTCGTGCCACCGACGTCGACTCCGATGGTCAGCGTCACCGCTACCGCCCCCCTCAACTGTGCTGTCCGACCAGGTCCCGGCCCAGTGCCGGTCCGGGTCGGAAGGTCCCGCGCTCAGGCGCCGTCGCCCGATGCGTCCGCGTCGGCGTCATCGGGCACCCGCGAGGCGGGCACCACGGGACGGGTGGTCGGTGCCGGTACGGTCGCCGGCCCGGCCTCGTCGACGGGTGGTACGGCGGCCGGGGCGAGTGGGTCCGCCGTCCGGGTGGCGACCGACCAGACATCCCGCTCCGGCGCCGGCTGAGAATCATGCCCGGTACGGGTGGCATCGCGCCACACGTGGTTGTCGCCGCTTGCGGTGGACGGGGTGCTCGGGGATGGCTCGGGGAACACGTCGTCGGTGCTCGCGGTGGGTGCCGGCGACGGCGAAGCGTTCGGCTCGGTGGCCGGATCGGCGGGGGTCGGCGCGGTCGGTTCGGCCGGGGAGAACGCGCGGAGCAGGCTGGCGACCCCTGCGGCGAGGTCACCAGCGCCGGTCGCGAGACGTTCGGCGAATTCCGGACTCGGATCACGTAACGCGGCGATGCCCCGACAGACCGGGCAGACGCAGCATTCGGCCGAACCGGTGGCGAAACCACCACCGGCGCCGGGGCGCCCGTCCGGGCCCGCGCTGTGACCGAGGACACCGGACAGCATGCCGCCCAACGAGCCGAACGCGCCGCTCGCCGAGCCGGCGGAAGCCAGTCGCGCTCCCGCCAGCAGGGTGGCGACCAGCCGCTCCGCCTCTTCCCGGGCCGAACCCGGATCCGTACCGCCCACCGTCGGCTCCTCTACCGTGCCACCGGACACGTCACTGCGCCGCGCCGGTTGCTTCTACCCGGCGCTTGAGCTGCTTCAACGCGGTATCCATGATCATTTTTTCGGCTTTGCGCCGAAACATGCCGAGCATGCCGACCGACAGGTCGACCTCCAGCGTGTAGGTCACCGTGGTGCTGCCGTCCGGGTTACCCACCAGGTCGTACGAACCACGCTGGGCCTTCTGCATCTTCGAGGGGGCGACCAGGTGCCACTCGATCCGGGACAGGTCCTCGGCGTACTCGTAGGCGAGCACGTACTCGTCGGCCATCACCCCGGCGTCGATGGTGAAACGCACCTGACTGGCGTAACCGTCCTCGTACTCCTCCACGACCTCGGCCCGACGCACCGCCTCGGTCCATTCCGGGTAGCGCGCGAAGTCGCAGATGACCGCCGTCACCTGATCCGGTGCGGCGCCGACGATGATCGACTGGGTGGAGGAGTCCGCCATGGGGGGAGGCTACCCGCCTCCTGGTTGTCTCACCCCGACCGCCCGCCGGGTAGGTTTCGACACATGCCGACGCCCACGGCGGCGGCCGTCCGGCCAGTGCGAGCACGAAGGAGTGCAGGTGCGCGAGTTTTCCGTCCCACCGATCGTCACCGTTGGCGATGCGGCCAACCTCACCGATCCGGTCTGGGACAACGCTGAAGTCGCGCCCGACAGCGTCCAGTTCGCCCGCCCCACCCCCGGCGCCGACGGCACCCTCACCGCCTGGACCGAGGTGACCTGCCTCGAGTTCCGCGACGAGGTGGCCGCCGTGGCCCGCGGACTGATCGCCGCCGGCATCGAGCCAGGTGTCCGGGTCGGGCTGATGAGCCGGACCCGCTACGAGTGGACGCTGCTGGACTACGCCATCTGGGCCGTCGGCGCGGTGACCGTGCCGATCTACGAGACGTCCAGCGCCGAGCAGGCCGCGTGGATCCTCGAGGACTCCAACGCGGTCGCCGTCGTGGTCGAGACCGACGCGCACGCCGCCCTGATCGCCGGTGTCCGGCACCGGCTGCCCGAGCTGGGTCAGGTCTGGCAGATCGACAGCGGCGGGGTCGACGAGCTGGTCACCACCGGCGCCACTGTCGAGCTGGCCGAGGTCGAGCGGCGGCGCAAGGCCGTCCGCGCCGGCGACCTGGCCACCATCATCTACACCAGCGGCACCACCGGCCGACCCAAGGGCTGCGTGCTCACCCACCGCAACATGTACGCCGACATCGCCAACGCGGTGCCGGTGCTGCCGAACCTGTTCAACGCCGGCGCGAGCACCCTGCTCTTCCTCCCGCTGGCGCACGCCTTCGCCCGACTCATCCAGATCGGCGTCGTGCAGGCGCGGGCCACCATGGCGCACTGCGCCGACACCAAGAACCTGGTCGCCGAGCTGCAGGCGTTCCGGCCGACCTTCGTGCTCTCCGTACCCCGGGTGTTCGAGAAGGTCTACAACGCCGCCAAACAGAAGGCCGAGGCGGACGGCAAGGGCGGCGTCTTCGCCCGCGCCGAGCAGGTCGCCATCGCGTACAGCGAGGCTCTGGAGACCCCGGGCGGGCCGGGCCTGGCGCTGCGCGCCCAGCACGTGGTCTTCGACCGGCTGGTCTACCGCAAGCTGCGCGCCGCGCTCGGCGGACGGTGTCGGGACGCGATCTCCGGCGGCGCGCCACTCGGCGCCCGGCTCGGCCACTTCTTCCGGGGTATCGGCGTGACGGTCCTGGAGGGCTACGGCCTCACCGAGACCTCGCCCGCCGCCGCGGCGAACCTGCCCACCGGCACCCGGATGGGCAGCGTCGGCCGTCCGCTGCCCGGCGTGACAGTCCGGATCGAGGACGACGGCGAGATCCTGATCTCCGGCGAGCTGGTCTTCCAGGGTTACTGGCGCAACGAGACCGCGACGGCCGAGACGATCAGCGCCGACGGCTGGTTCCGCACCGGCGACCTGGGCCAGCTCGACTCCGACGGTTACCTGAGCATCACCGGCCGCAAGAAGGAGCTGATCGTCACCGCCGGCGGCAAGAACGTCGCCCCGGCGGTGCTGGAGGACCTGGTCCGGGCGCATCCGTTGATCAGCCAGTGTGTCGTGGTCGGTGACCGGAAGCCGTTCATCGCGGCTTTGGTCACCGTCGACGAGGAGGCGCTGCCGACCTGGCTGGAGAACGCCGGGCTGCCCCTCGACACCTCCATCGAGCAGCTGCGCGAGCACGAGGGCCTCCGCAAGGAGATCCAGGCCGCGGTCGACACCGCGAACCAGGCCGTGTCGAAGGCCGAAGCGATCAAGGTGTTCCGGGTCCTGCCCCACGATTTCACCGAGGCGACCGGCGAGCTGACCCCGTCGCTCAAGGTCAAGCGCCAGGTTGTCCACAAGACGTACGCGGCGGAGATCGCCGATATCTACCGAGGCTGACTACCATCCGTCACGTGCCCGCATCCACAGCCACCGCACCGCGCCCGCATCCCCTCGCCGCAGCCGCTCGCCTGGTGATGCTGGCGCTGGTCGCCGTCCTGACCCTGTTCGCCACCCGCGACGTCGCCCAGCTCTGGTGGATCGCGTTGCTGGCGGTGGCCGGGCTGCCGTCGCTGCTGGCACCGCAGCACCGGGTGATCGGCCCGCTGAGCCGGGTGGCCGAGGTGGTGGCGCTGGGGCTGGCCGCGAGCCACGTCGCCGCGGTGGCGTCCATCGGCGGCACTGTCGACGGCCTCGGCGCGTCGGCGGTACTGCCCTACCTGGCGGTCCCGGTGACCGTCACCGCGCTGCGCCGCCGCTTCCCCGAGGGCGCCGCGCTGCTCGTGGTCACCGCCGCCACCCTGCTGGTCAGCGGCGCGCTCACCCAGGTCGACGGCGGTCCCCAGCTCGGCCAGCTGGGTTACCTCGCGGTCTGCGCGCAGTGGCTGATCCTGGCGGCGCTGGGGCTCTACGCCGCCGGCACGCTGCACCGGGTGATGGCGGTCCGCGGTGAGGGCAAACCCCAGCCGTACGCCGAGGCCACCCGGCTGCTGACCCAGCTGCGTACGGTGGCCCGGCAGCTGCCCGGGGCGACCCTCGACCCGGGCGGCATCTCCGAGCACCTGCTGGAGGAGCTGCGCACGGTGGCCCGGGCCGACCGGGGCGCGGTGCTGTCGGCCAGCGGCGGCGGTCGGCTCGTGGTGCTCGCCCAGGCCGGCGTCGACCGGGTCGACTGGGAGACGACGCTGGACGCCGATTCGGCGATCGCCGACGCCTGGGCCACCCAGCAGGCCACCACTGCCGCCCGGTCGCAGTCCCGCTCACACCGTGGCGGCGACGTCTCCGCGCTGATCGTTCCGCTGGCCGCCGGGGTGCGCACGGTGGGGCTGGTGGTACTGGAGGCCGACGTCGCGCACGCGTACCCGCCGCCGGTGGTTTCCCGCGTGACCGCGCTGACCCGCCCGGCCGCGCTGCGGCTGGAGGCCGCGCTGCTCTTCGACGAGGTGCGCTCGCTGGCCACCAACGAGGAGCGGCAGCGGCTGGCCCGGGAAATCCACGACGGGGTGGCACAGGAACTCGTGATGGTCGGCTACGGCATCGACAACGCCCTGGCCACCGTCTTCGACGACGCCGACGAGACCGCCGAGGCCCTCCGTACGCTGCGCGGCGAGGTGACCCGGGTGATCCAGGAGCTGCGGCTGAGCCTTTTCGAGCTGCGCAGCGAGGTGGACCGGCAGGGTGGGTTGGCCGCGGCGATCGCCGAGTACGCGCGCACCGTGGGCGCGTCCGGCGGACTGCGGGTGCACCTGTCGCTGGACGAGTCCACCGCGCGGCTGCCGGCCGCCACCGAGGCCGAGTTGCTGCGCATCGCGCAGGAGGCGGTGACCAACGCGCGCAAGCACGCCGGGGCGTCGAATTTGTGGGTCACGTGTGAGGTCGACCCCCCGTACGCGCAAATAGAAGTGTCGGATGACGGTCAGGGGATGGCTGACCAGCGCCCGGACGGGCGGTACGGTCTTGCGATCATGGCCGAGAGGGCGGAACGTATCCGGGGCCGGTTGGAGATCAGGCCGCGGCAACCCAGCGGCACAACCGTGGCGGTGGTTCTCGGCACCTCAGCCCGGCGCGATAACGTGCGCGGCAGCGCAGCACCAGAAGGGGAGTAACCCGAGGATGACCACAAGTCCGATACCGGCCACCCGTACCAAGGTCCTCCTTGTCGACGATCATGACCTGATTCGCAAGGGTTTGCGGCACGCCTTCGAGCGCGACCGCCAGTTCGAGGTCGTCGGTGAGGCGGCTACGGCGGCGGAAGGAGTACGCCAGGCCGGCGCCCTGCAGCCGGACGTGGTGATCATGGATTTGCGGCTGCCCGACGGCAGCGGCCTGGAGGCCACCCGCGCGCTGCGCAAGTCCAGCGCGTCGATGGGCATCGTGGTGCTGACCATGTACGCCGGCGACGACCAGCTCTTCGGCGCTCTGGAGGCCGGCGCGAGCGCCTTCGTGCCGAAGACCGCACCGGCCGACGAGGTGGTGGCCGCCGCACGGCACGCCGCCTCCTCCCCCAGCGCGTTCACCGCGGCCGACCTGGCCGAGGCGATGAAGCGCCGGCTCGCCCCGTCCGGTCCGCAGTTGTCTCCCCGGGAGGGGCAGGTGCTGCGGCTGCTCGCCGACGGGATGAGCGTGGCGGGCATCGCCAAGCAGCTGTTCGTCAGCGAGTCCACGGCCAAGACGCACATCTCCAAGCTCTACGAGAAGCTCGGCGCGGCCAACCGGGCTCAGGCCCTGATGACAGCACTCCGGCTCGGCCTGCTCGAGGCACCGGACGCGCCGAAGTTCTGACAGGTCTCCCGCTCGTCGAGCGGGACGTCGCGACCGACGGTCCGCGCCAGCTTCGGCCGGCGCGGACCGTCGCGCATCGACCGACGTCTGCGGGCAACCTCCGCCGCGCTATGGTCTGGCGTGCGTGGCGGGTGCACAATACCCGCGCGGGCGACGATGCTCGCGTCGCGGACACGAGGGGTGAAACGCATGCAGCGGCCGGACTGGGCACCCGACACCATCGACATCGAGCGCCCGAGCGTCGCGCGGATGTACGACTACTACCTCGGCGGCTCGCACAACTTCGCCGCGGACCGGGCTGCCGCGCAGGCGATGGTCGCCGCGGTGCCCGAGGCGCCGTTGATGGCCCAGGCCAACCGGGCGTTCCTGCGCCGGGCCGTGCACCACCTCTCCGAGGCCGGGATCCGGCAGTTCCTGGACATCGGCTCGGGCATCCCGACGGTCGGCAACGTGCACGAGATCGCCCAGCAGCTCGACCCGCGGTCACGAGTGGTCTATGTGGACGTCGACCCGGTGGCGGTGGCGCACAGCCGCGAGATTCTCGCCGGCAACGAGCAGGCCGCCGTGGTGCAGGAGGACCTGCGTCACCCGGAGGCGATTTTGGCCCATCCGGACGTCCGCAAGCTGCTCGACCTGAGCCAACCGGTGGCCGTGATGGTCGTGGCCGTCCTGCACTTCGTCTCCGACGACGACCGACCGGCGGAACTGCTTGGGACGCTGCGGGACGCGTTGGCGCCCGGCAGCTATCTGGTGCTGTCGCAGGCCAGCGACGACGGGCGCAGCGAGGACGAACGCGCCGAGGCGGAGCGGGTCTACCGGCGCACCGACAGCCCGCTGTCGATACGCAGCCGCGCCGAACTGACCGCGCTCTTCGACGGGTTCGAGTTGCTCGACCCCGGCGTGGTCTGGGTGCCCGAGTGGCGACCGGACACTCCGGAGAGCGCGGAGGACGCCGAGCGCGCGGTCTTCATGGGCGGCGTCGGGCGCCTCGGTGACTGAGTCGCCGGGGGCGACGTCCCACCCGGGCACGTTCGCTCGGGCCTGGGCGAAGGCTGTCTCCGGCACCAGCTACCTACCGATGACCCAGGCCCAGTTGGAGTCCCTGCTGGACCGGCTCACCGGGCAACTGGCCGGCGCGTTGCTCACCGAGCCGTTCGACCTGCGTGCCGGGCACCGGGTCGGCGCCGAGTTGGTCGCCGCGCACATCGCCTCCGCCGAGGGGCTGGGTCGTACCGTCGAGGTCATCCAGCTCCGCCTGGTGCGCGACCTGGGGTTGGTGGCCGAGGACGTCGAGGACCGGATGGCCCGGCTGCTGGCGGCCGTGGCGACCGGCTACGCCCGCGCGCTGCGCGACCGGACGCTCGACGAGCAGGAGTCGATCCGCCGCGCCGCCATGCGGGCCCGCACACAGGCCGAGCGGGCGCTGCGGGCCAGCGAGGCCCGGTTCCGGCATCAGGCCACCCACGACCCGCTCACCGGCCTGCCCAACCGGACGCTGTTCACCGAGCGGCTCACCGCCGCGCTCAACGAACCGGGCCGGGGCGCGCAGCGGGTCGGGGTGTGCTTCCTGGACCTGGACCGCTTCAAGGTGGTCAACGACACCCTGGGGCACCAGATCGGCGACCTGCTGCTGGCCACTGTGGCGGAGCGGCTGCGCAAAGCCATGGGTGAGCACCTGGTCGCCCGGCTCGGCGGCGACGAGTTCGTCATCCTGGTGGAACGCACCGCCGGCACCGACGACATGGTCGCGGTGGCCGAGACCGCGCTCGCCGCGGTACGCACACCGGCGCTTGTCGACGGGCACGAGCTGCAGATCTCCGCGAGCATCGGCATCGTCGAGCGCCAGGTGGCCGGGGCCAACCCCACGGACCTGATGCGGGCCGCCGACAGCACCCTGCACTGGGCGAAGTCCGCGGGTGGGGCGCGCTGGGCGCTCTACGACGCCGAGCGCAACCAACGTGAACTGGCCCGCTACGCGCTCTCCGCGGCCATCCCGGCGGCCTTGGAGCGGGGCGAGTTCTACCTCGACTACCAGCCGCTGACCTCACTCCGCGACGGCAGCCTGGTCGGCGTGGAGGCGCTGGTCCGCTGGCGGCACCCCGAGTTGGGGGTGCTGCGCCCGGACAGCTTCATCGGGTTGGCCGAGGAGACCGGCCTGATCATCCAGTTGGGCGGTTGGGTGCTGGCCGAGGCCTGCCGTGAGGCCGAGGCGTGGTCGGCCGGGGGTGCCGCCGCGCCCTTCGTCAGCGTCAACCTGGCGGTACGGCAGGTCCACCGGCCCGGGTTGGTGCAGGAGGTCCGTGCCCTTCTGCGGCAGACCGGCCTGCCGCCGGAGCGACTCCAACTGGAGATCACCGAGAGCACGATGATGAGCACCGCCGAGGAGCCGGTCCGCGCCCTGCGGGTCCTCGCCGACCTCGGCGTACGCATCGCCATCGACGACTTCGGCACCGGATACAGCAACCTGGCGTACCTGCGGGACCTGCCGGTGACCGAACTGAAGGTGGCCGGCGAGTTCGTGGCCGGCCTGCGGTCGCCCTCCGTCGGCCGCACCGACGAGCGGATCCTCGCCTCCCTGGTCTCGCTGGCGCACGCGCTGGACCTGACCGTCACCGCCGAAGGGGTGGAGACCGCCGGGCAGGCCGAGCGGCTACGCGCGATCGGCTGCGACGCCGCCCAGGGCTGGCACTTCGGTCGCCCGGCCCCCGCCGATCGCATCCTGGCCCGCATCCGCTGACCCTCGGGCCCGCCCACGCCCCAACCCGGGGGCGAGCAGACAGCGCGGGGCCTGATACTCCGATGAGCCTGATGCCTGTGAGTCATCGTGATGACTCACAGGCATCACGCTGATCCCGGCAAGGCACGGCAGGCCGCCGAGGACAGGCCTGCTCAAGCCAACCCCACCGCCGAGGTAGACGGCGTCTACGGTTGCTGGTAGACACTGTCTATGCGCGCGGACGAGACGGGGCTACGAGGGCGGCTGGTGGCTGCCGGCGTGGATCTGGTGCTGCGCGAGGGCCAGTCGGCGGTGTCACTGCGGGAGATCGCCCGCCGTGCCGGCGTCTCACACGGTGCACCGCGCCGCTACTTCCCCACCCACGTCGACCTGCTCTCCGCCATCGCCCGGGAGGGCTTCGCCGACCTCACCGCCCGGGTCGAGCAGACGATGCGCGACGTCGACGCCGACCCGCGTACCCGATTGACCGCGCTGGCCCGGACGTACCTGGACTTCGCGGCGGCCCACCGCGGCATGTTCGAGCTGATGTTCCGTCACGACCTGCTGGACAGCGGCCGGCTGCGGCTACGCGAGACGAGCCTGCCGCTGTTCGCCATCCTGGCCGACCTGGTGGCGCGGACGCGCCGGCCCACCGACGCGCCCGCGGCGGTGCTCGCCGGCGCGCTCTGGGCGAACCTGCACGGCATTGCCCAACTCTGGGCCTGGGGTAGCCTGCCGCTCGCCACCGGGGCCACCGACGACGACGCCCTGCTGCGCGCCGCGTTGGAGGCCCACCTCGGCCCGGCACCCGCCTGAAACTCGACCCCGGAGGACACGTGCCCCTGCTGTACGACGTCACCAAGCTGACCGTCGGTACCGCGCTGCGGTTTGGCTGGCGACCGCGTGTGGAGGGGCTGGAGCATCTGCCCCGGGACGGCGGCGCGATCCTCGCCGGCAACCACCTCTCCGTGGCCGACGAGTTGTTTCTCGTCGCCTCGACACCCCGACACGTCACCTTCTGGGCGAAGGTCGAGTACTTCAACGGTCGGGGTCCGGGCGGCTGGCTCAACCGGCGGATCGTCGCCGGCATGGGCGCCATCCCCGTCGACCGCGCCGACGGCCGGGCCGCCCTGCGCGCCCTCGACGCCGCCATACCGGTGCTGCGCGCCGGCGGCCTGGTCGCCGTCTACCCGGAGGGCACCCGCTCCCCGGACGGGCGGCTCTACCGGGGCCGGGTCGGAATGACCCGGCTGGCCCGCGACGCCGGGGTGCCGATCATCCCGGTCGGCGTGACCGGCACCGCCGAAGTGCTGCCGGTCGACGCGCGGCTGCCCCGTCGACACCCGATCACCCTGCGGTTCGGCCCGCCGATCCCGGTCGCCGAGCGGATCAACGGGCCGCGCGACATCCGGACGGTCACCGACGAGGTGATGGCGGCGATCCAGAAACTCACCGGCCAGGAGTACGTGCCGCACTACGCGCCCGCCCGGGAGAGCTGAACGTGGGCGGCGATCAGCCGGCGAGCAGCGCCGTCATGCGTTCCGCCTGCGCCTCCCAGCGCCACTCCCGTTCGACCCACGCCCGGCCCGCCGCGCCCAGTTGGCGGGCCAGATCCCGATCGGCGAGCAGCCGGGCGACCCGGTCGGCGAGCTGGGCGACGTCCCGGCCGCGTACGACGTAGCCGGTCTCCCCCTCGCGGACCGCGTCCGGTGCGCCCCCGGAGTCACCGGCCACCACCGGTAGGCCGGTCGCGGATGCCTCCAGGTAGACGATGCCCAGCCCCTCGACGTCGAGGCCACGGTTGCGGGTGCGGCACGGCATCGCGTAGACGTCACCGGCCGCGTAGTGCGCCGGCAACTCGACCGACGGCACCGTGCCGGTGAACACCACGTCCCGTTCCACACCGGTCTGGCGGGCCAGCTTCTCCAGGGTCGCCCGGTACGGCCCGCCACCGACGATCAGCAGCGCCGCGTCGGGCACCCGGCGGCGGATCTCCGGTAGGGCCCGGATCAGCGTGTCCTGACCCTTGCGCGGCACCAGCCGGGACACACAGACGACCACCGGCCGGTCAGTCAACCCGAGTCGGGCCCGGACCTGTTCACCGTCCACGGTCGGGTGGTAGGTGTCCACGTCGACCCCGGGCGCGAGGCGGCGCAGCTCGGTCACCCCGTCCAGTACGCGGGCCAACCGGCTACGGGTGTACTCGCCGAGGTAGGTGGTCACGTCCACACCCCGACCGATGCGCCGCAGCGCCGGCCGGGCGGCCGGCACCGCCGCCCAACCGACCTCGTGACCATGGGTCTGGGCCACCACCCGGCGGATGCCGGCCCGTCGCCGCAGGCCGGCCGCGAGCAGTCCCAACGGGGCCGCCGCGCCGAACCACACAGTGTCGCAGTCGTACGCGCGAGCCAACCGGGCCGCCCGGCGGGCGATCAACGGGGTGGGCAGCAGCACCCGGGTGCGCTCCCGGATCACCTCGAACGGCTGGTCGGCGTCGAACTTCGCGGCCCCGCGCCAGCTCGACGCGTAGACGACCACCGAGCCGGCCGGTTGACGGACCGCGAGATTGTGTACAAAGGACTGGATCCCACCCGGGCGGGGCGGAAAGTCGTTGGTGATCAGCAGGGTGCGGTTCATCGGCCGGCCTCCCGGGCGTACGCGCGGGCGGCGGCCATCCGCTCCACGGTGGACGGATGCGAGGCCGAGTAGAGGTATTCCCAGCGGGGCGGGTCGGGATCGCCGAGGTTGACCGAGCCGAGCCGGCGCTGCATCGACTCGAAGGACTCCGGGTCGTCGGTGAGCGCGAGCGCGTGCGCGTCGGCCCGCGCCTCCACCCGTCGGGACATCAGCGCCTGGACCGGAGCGGCGACCAGCCCGGCCACCGTGACCAGGGCGACCAACAGCGGGAACGCTCTCGGTTGGGCTACCGAGTCGACACCGGCCAGCCGCAGCAACGGCCCCCACGAGCCGAGCAGGTAGAGCGCCACCACGGCCGCCGCAGCACCCAGCGCCCCGGTCAGCGTGCCGGCCGCCACGTCGGAGTCCTTCGCGTGCCCCAACTCGTGCGCCACGACGGCGGTCACCTCGGCCGGGGTCGCCTCGCGCAGCAGCGTGTCGTAGACGACCACCCGCCGGGTCGGCCCGAGACCAGAGACATACGCGTTGACCGCTCTGGTGCGGCGGGAGG
This sequence comes from Micromonospora ureilytica, assembly GCF_015751765.1. Taxonomy (NCBI): domain Bacteria; kingdom Bacillati; phylum Actinomycetota; class Actinomycetes; order Micromonosporales; family Micromonosporaceae; genus Micromonospora; species Micromonospora ureilytica. Next base: position 311,695 of record NZ_JADOTX010000001.1, on the reverse strand, counting down.
CATCGGCGACCAGCACGTCACGCACCGGCACCCCGTCGCGGGCGGCCATGCTCATCAGCTCGGTGCGCAGCGGGCCCTGCTCCATCGGGGTGAACCTGTTGAACACCGGCTCCACCAGCACCGGCAGCACGAACGACAGCAGCACCACCAGCACCGCGGCGCCGGCCGCGCCGAACGCCCACCACCAGCGTGGCGCGAGTCGGATGACCGCGTAGAACCCGAACAGCGCCACCGCGCCGATCACCGCGCTGACCGCGTACGACTTGAGAAGGTCGACGGCCCAGCCGCTCCAGCCGTTGGTGCTCAACTCGTAGCGGGTGAGCACGCTCTGCCGCCAGGCGGCGAACGGGAGCGTCACCAGGTCGGCGACGAGCACCACCGCCAGCCCGCCGAGCACCGCCTGCGCGGCCCAGTGCCCGCCGAACGGCCGGCCCACCAGCTCGACCAGGCGGCTGCCCAGCGGGGTCAACCCGAGCGCGAGGGCGATCAGCAGCCCAACGGCGAGCGCGGCATAGCCGCCGGGGCGCAGCGCGGACCGGAACTCCCGGCCCTTGGCCACCTGCTCGGCCGGCAGGTCACCGAGCGCGGCGAGCTGGTCGGCCCGGGGCGCCGGCGGGCGGTGCCACGGGATGAGCAGGGCGGCCAGCACGACCAGGGCGACGGTCAGCCCGGCCAGGGCCACAAGCGCCCAGCCGCGCGGGGTCACCGCGTCACCGCCCGTTGTTCCCCGCTCATCGCACCGCTCCTCCCGCCGTGACCGCTCATCCTATGGCCCGCGAAAAGCCCGCTTCCGGGCGCGGTGTCGCGCTCAGGCGACGCGGCGGGTGGCACGACGGCGAGCCGCCTCCGGGCGCGCCGGCGCGGTCAGCACCTCCACGTCGAAGCCGGCCCGGGCGAACACCTCGATGGCCTCGACCTCGGCGGCGACCAGCCCGGCCGCCGGGGACGTCTCGTCGAACAGGGCAGTCAGCGGGCAGCCGGAACAGCCGTCGGCCCGCTTCGCGCACCCGTCGCAGTCGATGAGCATCGTGCCTCCTGATCGGCTCTCGGTGCTCGGTAAACGCCCTTTCGTCGCCGACCGAGCACCGTCGGTGACATCGACACTAACCACCGGGTACGACAGGAACCCCGTCCGACCGCCCGTTTCAGGGCTAGATCCACTCCAGATCAGCGAAATCGGGGTATCCCACTCGACCGGAACCCCCGGCCGCTGGGGCGACGTCTCAGCCCTGGGCGTCGAGATCACGCAGGGCGAAGCGGAGGTGCTGCCACTCCTCGCCGAGGATCACGTGAAGGCAGTGCAGGACGGAAACGACGTGCTCCGGCCACCAGGCGCTCGGCCGAGACTCGGCGAGCAGCTCCGGCGTGACCGTCGCGAGGAAGTCGCGCACCATTGCCTGTCGCTCGGCCCGCACCTGGAGGACCGCCTCAAAGGTCGGCTGCCCGGTGGCGAAGACCGACATGTCGAAGCCGTCGGTCTCGTACTCGACGTGCGACTGACCGAGCGGGTGGAAAGGCTGGGGCAGGCGCAGGATCGCCTTGCCCAACCACGCGTCGGCGGCGAACACGAGGTGACGCAAGGTCTGCGCGAACGACCACTCACCGTCGATCGAGACGTCGACCGCGCCCTGCGGCATGGACCGGACCCGGTCGACCACGGACGCCCAGGCTCCTTCGATCGCCGTCCACGCCAGGCGCAGGTCGTCCGGGTCCTTGGCCAGCCGGAGATCGCGCCCGGGGAACCGTCGGTTGAGCTCGGCCTCGACCAGCGGCACGACATCGACGCCGTTGACCAGGAGCGTGCCCTCGGCCAGCCACGGCGCGTCGATGTCCAGGCCATCCACGTCGACGCCCCGCATCACCGCACCCGCCAGTGTCGACCTGTTGAACCGGGCACCCCGCAGGTCCTTGTCGACGAAGACCGTGACCTCGTCCTGAGCCATGGCGACTCCCTCCCGTCAGCGACAGCAGCGACGCTAACGTTCGGGTACGACAACCGGTTAGGCCAAGACGGGGTCAGGAGCGGGCGAGCCGCCGCAGCAGCGAGTCCGCGCCCAGCGGGTACGCCCCGTGCCGGCGTACCCCGTCGGCGACCTCGCGGTCCGACGAGACCACGACCACCGGCCGACCTGCCGGCTCGGCGCGGACCAGCCGCCGGATCAGCTCGTCGGCGGTCTCACCCTTGCGGGAGAAGAGCACCCGCACGCCGCGCGGCGCGGGCGGCAGCCCGTGCATCCGCTCGGCGCCGTCGAAGACGACTGTGACCTCGTCGCCGGTCTGCGCGGCGATCCCGCCCAGCCCGGTGATGAGGCGTTTGCGTTGCTGTTCCAGGGACATCTCACCGAAGCCACGCTTGGTGACGTTGTAGCCGTCGACCACGAGGTGCGCCCGGGGCAGGGCGAGTAGTTGGTCGAGCCGGGCCGGGTCGTCGGTGTCGCGGGCGCGGGCGGCGGGGCCGGCCGGGGCGGTGCCCGGCTGCTCGGCGAACGCGTCGGCGACGAAGTCGGCGGGGAGTTTGTCCACCGGGTCGAGCGCCAGCTCCCGGCGCAGCCCGACGGCGGCCTGACCGATGGTCTCCAGGAGCAGCCAGAGCCGGGCGTCGTCGACCGAACGCGCCTCCTTGGCGCTGGCCCGGGCCACCCCGGCGGAGGCCTCGGCCTCGGCCAGCCGGGCCCGGGCGCGGCGCAGCTCGGCGTCCACGTCGGCGCTGGCGCGTGCGGCCCGGCCGCGCTCGGTGGCCAGCAGCTCGGTGGCCTTCCGTTCGCGGGCCTGGGTCTCCCGCAGGGTGCGGGCGGTCTGCCGGGACTCCTCGCGGAGCTGACCCAGCTCCTCGCGGACGCGGGCCAGCTCGTCGCGGAGCTTCTCTGCCTCGACCCGGGCTACCGCGCGGTCGTGCTCGGCCCGGGTGGCCCGCTGCTCTGCCTCGCGGACCAACTCGGCGACGACGGCGCTGTCCGCCTCGGCGCGCACGGCGGCGCCGCTGGCGTCGATCAGCTCCCGCCAGCCACGGGGCCGGGCCAGGTAGGCCAGAGCGGCCACCTCGACCGGGTCGGCGGCGGCCGGCGCGGTGCCCTCGACCACTGCCGCACCGAGGTCACCGGCGTCGGTCAGGACCCGCGCGGTGACCCGCTGCCGGAACAGCGGGTCGGCGGTGAGCTGGGC